>JBJOID010000281.1:0-41741 GCA_046047315.1 Candidatus Hydrogenedentota bacterium
AAGCTGCTGCATGATGTCGCGCAACTCTTCAGGGTTGGCGAACTTGATGGGCACGATGTGGGTGGAGAGGCCGTCGTATCCTTCCTCGGGAGCGACCATGCCCTTGAGCACGGGCACCTTCTCCGAGCGGCGGGCGTTTGGATCCGGCATGATCTTGATGAGCTTGCCGTCGAGCGTCTCCACCATGCGGAAGCCGCGGCTGGCCAGCACGGACTCGAGCACCTCGAAAGCCATCTCGGGCGGAATCTTCTCGTGCGTGATCAGCGTCACCTGAATGTTGCCGACACTCGGGTCCACGTCGAAGTTGCGGCCGGTGAGAATCGAGATGGACTTCACCACCTCGAGAATGTCGGTGCCGTTGAAGTCGAAGTCCACTTCGCCCTGCGGAGTGGCGCCGTCCTTGATGTTGTTGGGGTTGTCCTTGTTGTTGCCGGAATCGGCCTGGCCGGGACGTGGACCCGGGGGCGGCGGCGGGGTGCGCGGGCGGGGGGTGTTGGGATCGCCGCCCTGCACGCGCTCGATGGGACGCCTCACGGGGCGCGCCTCGGGCTGCTGCCGCACGGGGGTGGGCATGATGGGCGGAACTTCCTCGACGAACTCTTCTTCCGCCGGGGCTTCTTCGAAATTCTCCTCGACGGGCATGGCGCCGTTTTCATCAACGAACTGGCCTTCCACGGCCACTTCGCCCTCGAATTCGTTTTGCGCGTAAGCGCCGCCCTGCGCGGCGGCCGCGGCCGCGCCCGCCATGAGCCATGCCCACAATTGCAATCTGGTCACGAGCATCCCTTCCAAAGCCGCGGGGTCCCCTCCCGAGGATGCCCGCGCGCCGGCTAGTTCAGCCGATAGGTTATCACTTTTGGCTTTCCGCCGCTAAGCACGCCAATGCGCAGCGAGGAGGCATTCTGGTACTTGTTGATCATTTCGTAAATTTTCTGCTCGCTGTCGATCTGTTCGTTGTTCACGGTCTGGAGCACGTCGCCGTCGCCGAGGCCCAATTTGCGGGCCAGGGGGATGGTGCTGATGTTGTTGGCGGTGACGCCGATGACGTTGCCGCTTTCGTCGCGGGCCAGCTCGGGGCGCACCTTGGTGGCGATTTCGGGGTAGGCGGTCATGATGTCCTGCATCAATTCGGCCTTGTTGAGGGTGATGCGCTGCACCCCGCCGGTGGGGGCTTCCGAAACCGGCTGGGCCTGGGGGATGTTGGCCGGCAGGTTGGCCATCACATCGCCGCCCTCGTCCATGCTGAGGCGCTCGCGGCGCTTGTCGCCATTGGTTTCGTTGAGTATGTAGACCTCGCGGCTACCCACCTCGACGAGGGTGACCTTGTCCATAATCTGTTCGCCCACCACATACATGGCAGCGGTTCCGGGGCGCCCGGTCTCCTCGATGATGGCGCTGGCGAAGCGGGTTTCCGCCGTGGCCGTGGTGCCGATGAGGTGCAGGTTGAGCTGGGTCTCGACGACCGGCAATTCGGGCTCGGGCGCGGGTTCAGGCTCGGGCTCGGGCGCGGCCTCGCGGCCCGCCTGGCCAAACAGCCCGCTGCCAATCAGGGAGGTGTAGGCATCCTTGGGGGCGACGCCCGGCAACTGCGCGACGGAGGCGGACTCCAGCTGGAGCTGCGCTGCGGCATCGGAGATTTCGAGGGTGGCGGGACGCAGGAGGGAGAGAATGACCACCGCCGCCGTCACCACGAAGAGTGCGGCGAGCGCGATATCAACCCACATAAACGTTTGCCGAATCAGGATACTGCGAAGCATGGAACCCCGTGCGCGCCCAAAAGCCAGATACTATCCGCCCGATGCCATGGAAGGACCGCGCTGCCGGGGGAGCCGGGCTTGCGCCACCAACCCATTGCGGCCCAATGGTTTCGGGGCAAGGGTACAACGCCCGTGCGCCGTCCGCGGTTGACGCGGCCGGGGCCACGGCGCGGTCTCCTTCCGCTGGACCGGCCTTCCATGCCCGCAAGTGTAAAGTATTCCTCACGCTGGATTAAAGGCGGGGATTCCGGGGCGAAGGGGCGGTCTGGAGATCTCGCGAGTCAACGAAAAGCCGGCCACGGGACGGGGTCCCGTGGCCGGGCTGGCAAACTGGATGGCCTAGTAGCGGTAGGTGTCGGGCTTGTAGGGGCCTTCGGCCGGGATGCCGAGGTAGTTCGCCTGCTTGTCGGTGAGGACGTCGAGCCGGGCGCCGAGCTGTTCGAGGTGGAGGCGGGCCACTTCCTCGTCGAGCTTCTTCGGCAGCACATAGACCTTGCCCTTCTCGTACTTGGCGGTCTCGTTGAAGAGGGCCATCTGGGCGAGGACCTGGTTGGTGAAGCTGTTGGACATGACGAAGGAAGGGTGTCCGGTGGCGCAGCCAAGGTTGACCAGGCGACCGCGGGCGAGCACAAGGAGGCTGCGGCCGTTGGGCAGGTAGAACTGATCCACCTGCGGCTTGATCTCGCGGTGCTTCACGTCGGGGTTGTTCTCGAGCCAGGCCATCTGGATTTCGGAATCGAAGTGGCCGATGTTGCAGAGGATGGACTCATCCTTCATCTTCATCATGTGCTCGCCGGTGATGACATCGCAGCAGCCGGTGGTGGTGACGAAGATGTCGCCGATGGCGGCGGCTTCGTCCATGGGAATGACCTGATAGCCTTCCATCAGGGCCTGGAGGGCGCAGATGGGGTCGATCTCGGTGACGATGACGCGGGCGCCCAGGCCGCGCATGGCGTCGGCGCAGCCCTTGCCCACGTCGCCATAGCCCGCGACGACGACGACCTTGCCCGCGACCATGACGTCGGTGGCGCGCTTGATGCCGTCGGCGAGGGATTCGCGGCAACCGTAGAGGTTGTCGAACTTGGACTTGGTGACGGAGTCGTTGACGTTGATAGCGCGGGTGAGGAGCGTGCCGGCCTGCATCATGTGGATGAGGCGGTGCACGCCGGTGGTGGTTTCCTCGGAGACGCCAATCCAGCCCTCGGCAATTTCATGCCAGCGGTTGGGGTTTTCGGCGTGCACCATGTAGAGGAGGGTGTCGATGATCTCGATTTCGAGGTTGTCGCGGCAGATCTCGGGGAGCGTGCCGTGCTCATTGTAGTGCTTCTCGAAATCGCAGCCGCGGTGGATAAGGAGCGTGGCGTCACCGCCGTCATCGACGATCAGGTTCAGGTTGCCATCAGGGAAGCTGAGGGCCTGGTAGGTGCACCACCAGTATTCCTCGAGGGTCTCTTCCTTCCAGGCGAATACAGGGATGCCTGCCTTGGCGATGGCGGCGGCGGCGTGGTCCTGGGTGGAGAAGATGTTGCAGCTGGCCCAGCGGACGTCGGCGCCCAGCTCGACAAGGGTCTCGATGAGCATGGCGGTCTGGATGGTCATGTGGAGCGAGCCCATGATGCGGGCGCCCTTGAGGGGCTTGTCCTTGCCGTAACGCTTACGCAGCGCCATGAGGCCGGGCATTTCCTTCTCGGCGAGCTCGAGTTCCTTGCGGCCCCAGTCGGCCAGCGAGAGGTCTTTCACTTTGTAGGGGAGTGTGAGGTCGAAGGCGGGAAGCTCCCGCAGCGCGGCTACAGCCATGATGAATCTCCTGCGTTGGGTTGAATGGTAACGCTATGGCAAACGATACCACCGGTGGCGGGGATTGGACAGGGCGCAAGCGTTGACGTGAAGCAACGCCGGGTTGAGGGACCGCCCCCCGGCCGGGATGCTTCCCGCGCTCGGATTTGCTTTGCGTGCCCGGCGGGCGGTGGCATAGACTGCGGGGCGGTCCACGGAATCGAGGATGTACAAATGCGCGGTTTGATTTGCCTGGCGGGTATTTCGTTTTTCTCCAGCATGGCGGCGGCGGGCGAGGTGCGCTGGTGGATCAGCAGCGAGGACGGCAGTGCCTCGCTGACGGAGCAGCCGGCACTGGGATGGTCGCCGGCGGCCGCGACCCCCGAGATCGTGGTGGACGCGGGAACGACCTACCAGAGCATACTGGGGCTGGGCGCCTCCTTCGACCATGCGACCTGCTACAACCTGTCACGGCTGCCGGAACCGGTGAAGTCGGAGACCATCGCGGCGCTGGTGGACCCGGAGAAGGGCATCGGGATGAGCCTGATGCGCCTGTGCATCGGCACGTCGGACTTCACGGGCGACCCGTGGTATTCCTACAACGACCTGCCCGAGGGGCAGACCGACCCGGAGCTGAAGTATTTCTCGATCGGCAAGGACCGGGTGTACATGCTGCCGGTGATCAAGCAGGCACAGGCGATCAACCCGGACCTGAAGTTCTTCGCCTCGGTGTGGAGTCCGCCGGGCTGGATGAAGACGAACGGGAGCATGCTGGCGGGAAAGCTGAAGCCCGAGCACTATGGGGTGTTCAGCCGCTACCTGGTGAAGTACGTGCAGGCTTACGCGGCGGAGGGGGTGCCGGTGTTGGCGGTGACGCCGCAGAATGAACCGCACTTTCCCAACCCGGCCTACCCGACGACGGGGTATCGCGCGCCGGAGATGCTGGCGCTGATCCGGGATCACCTGGGTCCGGTGTTCGAGCGGGAGCTTCCAGGCACGGAGATTTGGTGCTGGGACCACAATTGGAATGAGCCGGAATTCCCGACAACCATCCTCTCGGACCCGACGGCCTACAACTATGTGGACGGCACGGCGTTTCACTTGTATGAAGGCAAGCCCGAGGCGCAGACGGAATTGCGGAATGCGTTCCCCGAGAAGCCGATTTATTTCACGGAGGGATCAACCTTCTGGACGCGGGGCGCGGTGCAGATTGTGGATATCCTGAGGAACTGGGCGCGCAGCTACAATGCGTGGGTGGTGATGCTGGACGAGGACCGCAAACCGAACAACGGCCCGCACAACGCCAGCCAGACCTGCGTCGAGCTGCTGCGCGACGGCACGGTGCGCTACAACTTTGACTACTACATGTACGGCCACTTCATGAAGTTCATCCGGCCGGGTGCGGTGCGGCTGGGATCGCCGGAGGGGAGCTTCCGCTTTACGAATGTGGCCTTCCGGAACCCGGATGGCCGCTGCGCGCTGGTGGTGGTGAATGCGTCGTCGGAACCGCGCACCTTCTCGGTGGGTTCGGGCGAGCATTCTTTCGAGGCGACGTTACCCAAACGCTCGCTGGCGACGTTTAGCTGGGAAATGGAGTGATCGCGATGCGCGCCCGCCGTCTGTCTGCCGCCCTGCTTGCCGGCCTGGTGCTGGCGGGCAGCGGCTTTGCCGAGGAAGAACCCACCGCCCCGGCCCCGGCGCCCCCCGCCCAACGGCTGGCCGCTCCCCGGGTGACGCTCTATGCCACGCTGGCGGAGGCGATTGCCGCGCGCGACCTGTATGGCGCGGCGGAATTTGGCGTGGGGCCCGTGCCAGCGCGGGCCTACTCGGACGTGACCGACCTCCTCGAGGGCGCGACCATCCCCTCGCAGACGGAACTGGAAAACCCCGTGCTGGTTGCCGACGACGCGCCCTACCTGGAAGCGGCGAGGCATGGAGCGCCGGAGATTCTGGCCAGCTTTCTGCGGGCGGGCCAGCCCCCGCAGCAGGTGGATTCCGCGCTGAACTCCGCGATGCACCTGGCCACGCGGGCGAACAACGTTTACACGCTGGAGGTGCTGAAGCGCGCAAAGCACTCCACCATGCCCTTCAACAAGGAGGGCTATCAGCCGATACACCTTGCCGCCTCGGAAGGAAAATGGGAGCCGTTTCATTTCTTCATGCGCTATGGCCCCCAGCTGGACTGGCCGACCAAGGGCAAGGAGTCGGTTCAGTTGCATCACCTTGCGCTTTACGGGAGGCATTTCGACATTACGAAGTTGATTCGGGGGATGGGGGTGATGATGAACATCCGCCGCATGGCAGCTTACGGGGACGTGCAGGGCGTTCGGGAGTATTTCGTGCTGGACCCGCCAGGGATCGAAGCGGCCGACGGCGTATACAACACACCCTTGCTGGTTGCGGTTAAGGCGAATCAACCCGCGGTGGTAGAGACGCTTCTGGAGCTGGGCGCGAACATCGAGGCGGTGAACCAGGAGGGGCGGCGCCCGCTCTCGGCGGCCGTTTATCATGGTTATCAGGAGATGGTGAAGCTGCTGGTGGCCCGTGGGGCTTCGATGGAAAAGCGCCGCGACCGACACTTGGAGGAGAGCCTGCTCGCCCAGGCGGTTGAGTTCGCCAATGACGACATGCTGCGGCTGCTGATTGAGCTTGGCGCGCCCGTCGATGACAAAGACACGCAAGGCTATACCCCGCTGCACCGTGCCTTGGAGAACCGCCTGCAGTCCAAGGCGGAGATCCTTCTGGCGGCGGGCGCCAACCCGCGCACCCAGAACCGCGAGGGGAAATCGCTGCTGCATACGGCGCTGCTGAACAAAAGCATGGACATGGCGCTCTTCGCGATTGAGAACGGTGCAGACATTGAAGCGCGCGATGTGTCGCGGCGCACGGCGCTGCACGTGGCCTGCGAGGAGGGGCTGGCGGCCATATTCGATCTGTTGATGGCAAGCAACGCGCAGCCGGATCCGCGCGACATGAGCGGCAGCACGCCGCTGCTGTACGCCGCGATGGGCGGAAAGATCGATCTGCTGCGGCGGCTGGTGGCGCGGGGAGCCGACGTGGCCTGGTCGGACAACAACGGCCGCACGGCGTTGCACCATGCCGTAATGGGGGGGCATGAGCTGGCGTCGGAGTTCCTGTTGTTGTCTGGAGCCGACCCGAACGCGCCAGACCGCGATAGCCGCCCGCCGGTCTATTACGCCCTGCACGAGCAACGTAATCAATTGGCGCGGATGCTGCTGCGCAAAGGCGGTGATATTCAATTCCGCATGGGCAATGGCCGCAGCCTGCTGTATGTTCCGCTGCATGAGAACGAGCCCGAGATGACGACATGGCTGCTGGACAACGGGCTGTCGGCCAAGGATGCGGACGCGAGGGGCTGGACCCCCCTGCACCAGGCGGCGGCGGTGGGTACAGAGCACACGATTGCCCTGTTGATCGAGCGTGGCGCGGAGGTGAACGCGCTGGACTCCCAGGGGCGCACGCCCTTGCACATCGCCTCGGGGCGGGGCCACATCCTTGTGGTGAAGGCGCTGGCCGCGGGCGGGGCTGCAGTGGATCTGACCGACAGCGATGGCTGGCTGCCGCTGCACTATTCGGCGCGAAGCGGCCACTGGGGACCCATCCAGTTCTTTTTGCTGCGCGGGGTGAAGCTTGATGCGACAACCCCCGAAGGCAAGACCGCGCTGCACCTCTGTGTGGAGAGCGGCATGATGCGCAGCGTGATGCTGCTGTATGGCAAGGGAGCCGACCTGCTGGCGCGCGACAATGAAGGGCTGACGCCCCTGGCCCTGATGGAGCGGATACGTGTGCTGCCTGACATGAGCATGTGCCGCACGCCCAAGGACGCGGAGTGGGAGCTTGCCGGGCAGATGACCCACAATTACCTGCGGCTGGCTTACAGCGAGTTGGTGGATCGGTTGATTGCCAAGGGCGACACCGCCAACCTGAAGCTACTGCTGGAACTCCACCCGCAGTTCGCGCACGTCACTTTCCTGGGGTGGACTCCATTGCAGCGGGCCGTGCGCGCGGGCAACGCCGAGGCCGTGCAGGCCCTGCTGGCGGCGGGAGCCGACCCCGCCCAGCGCGACGAGACCGGGCTGGGCCAGACCGCCCTTCACCTTGCGGCGGAGGGCAATGCGGCCGGAATTGCGGAGCGCCTTGCGGAGGCCGCCCCGCAACTGCGCGCAGCCATGGACGCGCGAGGGAAAACACCGGCGCAACTGGCGCGTGAAAAAGGCGCGGAGGAACTGGCCGCGCGACTGGAGCTGGCGGCATCCTGAGCGGATGCCTTGCGGATTTAGGGCGAGCGAAAGAATTTTATACCCGGCGCCGTGCGTGCCGGGCTTAGGCATATAGCGGGAGTCAAGAGCATGAATGTTGCGATAATCGGCTGCAGCGGCATGGGCCGCGTGCACGCGGAAGCGCTGCGCAATGCGGGGCTGCGCGTGGAAGTGTGCGCCGACAAGGTGAAGGAGAACGCGGAATCGCTGGCGAAGGCCCATGGGGCGCGCGCCACGACGGACGCCAAGGCCGCGATTCGGGACAAGCGCGTGGACGCGGTGCTCATCGCCACGCCCACCCCCTTCCACTTGGAGTACATCAAGCTGACCGCCGCCGCGGGCAAGCCAATCTTTTGCGAAAAGCCTTTCTGCCGCACCGTGGCGGAATGCCAGGAAGCCATCGCCGTGGCGCGCAAGGCCGGGGTGAAGCTTTTCGTGGGCCACGTGGTGCGCTATTTCCACGAGTTTGAGGCCATGAAAGCGCAGATCGCCGCGGGCAAGATCGGCACGCCGGGCTTTGTGAAAATATACCGGGGCGGCATCTTTCCCGGCGGCCCCAAGAGCTGGTTCGCCAACTACGCGATGAGCGGCGGCGTGACGCTTGACTGCATGATCCACGACCTGGACTGGGTGCGGTACGTGTTCGGCGAGCCGCAACGAATCTTCTGCAAGGCGCTGATGCGCACCAAGCCGGCGCCGCTGGACTACAGCCACGTGACGCTGCGGATGAAGAGCGGCCTCATCGCCACGGTGATTGGCACGTGGGCGCAGCCCTCGGGGTTCCAGGTGAAGGCCGAGATTTGCGGCAGCGGCGGGATGATCACCTACGACAGCCACGACGCGCCGATGCAGGCGCAGATGCGCGAGGCGAGCGCGGGTCCGAGCATGATCGTGCCAGCCAGCCCCGTGAGCGAAAGTCCGTATCAACGCGAATGGGAAGACTTCGCCGCGTGGATTATCGAGGACCGCGCGCCGCGCGTGCTGCCGGAGGACGGCCTGCATGCCGTGCGCATGGCGGAGGCCGCGCTGGAATCATCGCGAACCGGCAAGCCGGTCCGGCTCTAGGAAGGGAAGGAAATCACCATGATCAAGATCGGCATCATGAGCTTTGCGCACATGCACGCCTACAGCTACGCCGAATGCCTGAACGCCCTGCCGGGCGTGGAGCTGGCGGCGGTGTGGGGCTATAACCACCGGCGGGCGTCGGCCGCGGCAAGGCAGTTCAACACGCGCTACGTGAAGGATGTGAACGCCTTCCTCGAGCTGGATCTGGACGGCGTGATCATTTGCTCTGAGAACACCCGCCACCGGGCGCTGGTGGAACTGGCCGCCTCGGCGGGCAAGTGGATTCTCTGCGAGAAGCCGCTGGCCCCGACGGTGGCCGAGGCGAAGCAGATGATCGCCGTGTGCAAGCGCGCGGGCGTGGGTCTGGGCACGGCCTTCCCCTGCCGCTTCGCCGAGCCCTTGATTGCCGCGCGCGACCAGCTGCGCTCCGGCGACTACGGAGAGGTCTACGCCATCAGCGCCACCAACCACGGCAAATTTCCCGGGGGATGGTTCGCCGACCCACACTGGTCGGGCGGCGGCGCGGTGATGGACCATACCGTGCATGTGGCGGACCTGCTGCGCTGGATGCTCGGCAAGGAGTTCACCTCGGTGTATTGCGAGGGGGACAACCTGCTGCACCAGGGCGAGATTGGCGTGGACGACCTGGGCAGCCTGCAGCTGGAAATGGAGGGTGGGTTGCAGGTGAACCACCTGGCCAGCTGGAGCCGCTGCAAGTCCTTCCCCACCTGGGGCGACGTGACGCTCGAAATCGTGGCGGAGAAGGGCGTGTTGCGGGTGGACGCGTTCAACCAGAAGCTGAACGTCTACAGCGACGCGGCCCGCGCCGCCGAGTGGGCGCCCTATGGCGACAACCCCGACCGCGGCCTGGTGATGGATTTCGTGGACAGCATCATGGAGCGCCGGGATCCCTGCGCCTCGGGTCTCGACGGACTGCGTGCCACCGAGGTGACCGTGGCCGCCGAGCGATCCATGCGCACCCACCGCCCCGTGAAGATCTGAGGCCGGGGGCGCGCGTGGAGAACTGCATCGAGACACGCGGCCTGCGGAAGGTGTTTAACGGCAAGGCGGCGGTGGACGGGCTGGACCTGCTGGTGCCGCGCGGGAGTTTCTATGGCTTTCTCGGGCCGAACGGCGCGGGCAAGAGCACGACCATCAAGATGCTCACGGGCATCCTCGCGCCGACGGCGGGCGAGGCGCGGGTGCTGGGGCTCAGGCTGGACCGCCGCGCGCTGGAGATCAAGCGTCGGATCGGCGTGGTGCCGGAGGACCTGTGCCTCTTTGAGAACCTGACCGGCCTCGAGTACCTGGTGTTTATCGGGCGGGTGTACGGACTCGAGGCCCGGGTGGCAAAGGCGCGCGCCGCGGAGTTGTTGTCGCTGTTGGAACTGGACACGGCGGGTGGCAAGGCCGCGCACGAATTCAGCCATGGGATGAAGAAGAAGCTTTCGCTGGCGGCGGCCATCATCCACGATCCGGAACTGATTTTCCTCGACGAGCCTTTCGAAGGGATGGATGCGGTTTCGGCGCGGGTGGCGCGGGCGGTGCTGGCGCGACTGGTGGCGCGCGGCGCCACCATCTTTCTCACCTCGCATATCCTCGAGATCGTGGAGAAACTCTGCACGCACGTGGGCATCATCCATCAGGGACGGCTGGCGCGCCAGGGCACGCTGGCGGAGCTGGCGCCCGCGGGCGGGCTTGAGGCGGTGTTCCTGGAAACCGTGGGACACGATGAGGAAGCCCAGGCCACGCTCTCCTGGCTGGGCCGAGCGGGCGCGTGATCCGGCAGGCGCTGGCCCTGCTGGCCATGCAGCGCGCGCTCACGGTGCGCTCCTGGACGCGCGGCAAAACGCTCGCCGCCTTCCTGGGTTTGGCGATGCTGCTGCTGGGCTGCGCGGGGGCGGCGGGCCTTTCGGTGGCGCTTTGGCACCTGGCGGCGAATCTGCTGGAGGACCGGCCCGCGATGCTGCGGCTGGCCGCCTTCGATCTATTGACGCTGCTGTTCCTCTTCCTTTCGGCGTGGGGGCTGCTGATGGACATGCAGCGCGGTGACCTGCTCGACCTGCGCCGTCTCCTGCATCTGCCGCTTTCGCCCCGCCTGCTCTTTGGAGTGAACTACCTGTACTCGTTGTTGAGCCCGGCCTTGCTGTTCTTTGCGCCGGGCTGTGTCGCACTGGCCACCGGCCTGGCGGCTTGGGCCGGTCCCGCCGCATGGCAGGCCTTGCCCCTGGGGGCGCCCTTCTTCCTGATGGTCAGCGCATGGACTTATCACGCGCGCGGCTGGCTGGCCATCCTGCTGCAAGACCGGCGCAAGCGCCGCCTCTTCGCGGTGCTGCTGCCGGTGGTGGCCATACTCCTGTCCCAGGTGCCCGCCTTCGCCTCGTACTGGCTGGAGGAGCAGTCCTTCGACTGGCGACGCCTGCTGGACGATCCCGTCTGGACGACGCGGGTCGTGCGCGTTAACCAATACTTCCCCCCCTTCTGGCTGCCGCTGGGGCTGCATGCCGCGCTGGCGGGCGATGTGGCGCGCGTGGCCTGGTGCGGGGCGGGCATGGCGTCGCTGGGAGGACTGGGCCTGCTGCTGGGCTATCGCACCACGCTGCGCTATCACCGCGCGGGCGGCAATCCCGGCGGCACGGGAAGCGCCACGCGCGGCACGAAGGGACGAGCGATGACTGCCCTGCCGCTGCCGCTGCTGCCCCGCGACACGGCGGCGCTGACGCTAACCTTCCTGCTGGACTTCGCCCGCCACCCGGCGGTGCGGTCACAGATGATCATGCCGCCGCTGATGACCCTGCTGCTTTGCGCGGGCATCGTGATGCGGCGCGGCGAGAGCCTGCCCGAATGGAGCGCGGGCGCCGCCCCGCTCTTCGTGCTGCTGCTCCCCTTCCTCGGCAGCACCATGATGTTCTTCAACCTGTTCGGCACCGACATTCGCGGCTTTCGGGGGCTGGTGCTACTGCCCGCAGCGCGGGGGCGCATCCTGCTCGCGAAGAACCTGGCGCTCTTTCCCTTCGTGTCGCTGCAATGCGTGTTTGTGCTGGGCATTGCCGCGCTGGCCACGGGGGCACCGCCCGCCACGCTGGGCCTGCAACTGCTGCACGTGCCCGCCGCCTACCTGCTTTTCTGCGTGCTGGGCAACCTGCTTTCCGTGCTTGCCCCCTCGCCGCTCTCGCGCGACGCGCTCCGGGCGACGGGCGGGCGGCTGATGCTCATGGCCCGGGGCGTCGCCTACGCCGCCCTCGCCGCGCTGGCGTTGTCGCCCTCTATGGCCCTGCTCGGCATGGCGGCGCGCGCGCAGGACACGCCGCCCTTCGTCTGGTGGGGCACGGCGGCGCTGGCCGCCGCCGCCCTGTTGCTCTACCGGCTCACGCTCACCTTCACCGGCGATCTACTCACCGCGCGGGAGCAGGCCATTCTCGCCACCCTGGCGCGCGACGGGGCCTGACCCTTCGAGAACGGGGCCTTCCAACAAAAAAAGCCCCCGGCTTCTCGGGGAAACCGGGGGCGATTGCAAGGACTGGAGGGCGGCTTAGAGGATGCCCACTTCCTTGAGGCCGGCGATGCCGGAGCGCACTTCCTCGGCCGACTTGTGCAGCGAGGCGCGGTCCGCGTCGGAAATCTCCAGCTCGAGAATCTTCTCGACGCCGTTCTTGCCGAGCACGCAGGGCACGCCCATGTAAATGTCGTCGAGGCCGTACTGTCCGTTGAGGTAGGCTGCGCAGGGAAGCAACTGCTTCTCATCGCGCAGGATGGCCTCGGCCATGCGCACCGCGCTGGCGGCCGGGGCGTAGTAGGCCGAGCCGGTCTTGAGCAGGGCGACGATCTCGCCGCCGCCCTTCCGGGTGCGCTCGACGATGGCGTCGATGCGGTCCTGCGGAAGCAGCTTGGTGATGGGGATGCCGGAGACCGTGGTGTAGTGGGGCAGCGGCACCATGTCGTCGCCGTGCGAACCGAGCACCATCGTGTCCACGTTCTTCATGCTGACGCCCAGTTCCATGGCGACGAAGGAGCGCATACGGGAGCTGTCAAGGCAGCCGGCCATGCCGATGACGCGCTCGGCCGGGAAGCCCAGCTTCTTGAACGCGAGATAGACCATCACGTCGAGCGGGTTCGTGATCACGATCACCGTCGCGTTCGGGGCGTACTTCGCGATGTTCTCGGCGATGGTCGTGATGATCTTGCCATTGGTCTGGAGCAGGTCGAGACGGGTCATTCCCGGCTTGCGGGGCAGGCCAGCGGACACGATGCAGAGGTCCGCTCCCTCGATGTCCTTGTAATCGTTGGTGCCGATGCACTGGCTGGAGTAGCCGCGAATCGGGCCCGCCTCGGTCAGGTCCAGCGCCTTGCCCTGGGGTACGCCCTCGAGAATGTCGAACAGGACCACGTCGCCCAGTTCCAACTCGAGACAGTACTGCGCCGCCGACGCGCCCACGTTGCCCGCGCCAATCGACGCAATCTTGAACTTCTTGCCCGTGCTCATCGTGAAATTCCTTCCTAGCATAAAGTGGCCCCGGCGGGCCGGAAAAATACGGGGGAAGAGAACAGTATACGCCTTGCAATCCGGGGAGTTAAAGCGGCGATTCAGCCCCGGCGCAAGGCGATCCCGCCGGCCTCATGCGGGGACAAGCCGCAAGGTGCGCCAAGTGGGAATTTTGCCGGAGGTGCTTTATAATCCGGGATTGAGGTTTATGAGGGCTGGGGCAGCCGGGCCGCGATGCGCGGCTTGGGGGGCGGCCATGGGCACTTAAGCAGCCGGGCTTTCGCGCGGCAGGTGGCATTCTCTTGACCATAAAGATAAAGGGTCACGCAATCCTGTTGGCCATGACGGCGGCGCTGGCGCTGCTGTCCGCACCGGCACGCGCGTTGGACGTGGATTTCGACAGCCTCATTCTTCGGATGGACGCCTACCTGTCCTCCGGCAGCACGGGCGTGGTGCTGCGCGACCGTGACAATGACGCGAACGGCATCAAGGAAGCGGACCAGCTGGGCATGCTCTCGGCCATCCTTGCCGGGGGCACCAATGTTTCGTGCATCAATGCCACCATCCGGAACGCGCTCACCAACGGATACAACGAGAACTTCACCCTTGCGGCGAACGAGCTGGTGGTGAACATCTCCGGGGTGGGCACGGTCAACATCATCACGCAGTTGAACGGCACGGACCCGGCGCTGGGCAACGCGCTGCAAAGCCTGTTGGCGGGCTACCTGACGATTGCCGACAACAGCACGATTACCTTCGTGAACAACCTGGCCGATGCGCTGATCGCGGCGGTACTGAAGGGCACGCCACAGGAAAGCGACACGTCGAACGTGCAAAACCAGATTACGTTTGTCGCCACGGATTACCGCACCTACGGCAACGCCCCCGTGGAGCCGAACTACATCGGCCCACAAGCGGACATCGATGGCGACACCGAGTCGAACGTGGCCGAGTACACCGACGGCGCGGTTCCCAAGACGCGCGAGCAATGGCTGACCGACAACTGCATCACGCCGACGCTGCGGCTGGTGAACTTTACGGGCGGCGGGCTGCGCATTTCCGGCCTCACGGAGACCTTCCAGGTTTCAACGGCAGGGGCGCAGGGTCCCGTGACCTACTCGTGGCGCAAAGGCACCACAGGCAGCTTCTCGGTGGTGGGCACGCAGCAGAACTACGTCATCAACTTCCTTGCCACCTCCTCTGCGGGCAGCTACTTCTGCGTGGTGTCGGACGGTGTAACGACACGGACCACGCCCTCGGCGTCGCTGAGTGTGACGCAGGTGCCCATCTTCTTCGCAACCCAGCCGCTAGGCACCACGAAGAACCCCGGCAGCACGCACACCTTCACGGTGAGCGTGCAGGGCGGCGCTGGGCCAGGGCCGTATTCCTATCAGTGGAAAAAGGGCACGCAGAATGTGGGGACCAATTCCCCCTCGCTGACGCTGACCAACCTGACCACGGCGGACGCCGGGACCTACCGCTGTACGGTGACCTCGAACGGCGGCCCCGACGCCATCACCAGCGGCGGCGCGACGCTGAACGTGCGACAGATTAACTTCCAGATCTCCACGCAGCCGCAGGGCGCCAAGCGATATATCGGCCAGTCGCAGACCTTCACCGTGGGCGTGACGGGTGGCAGCGGCGTTTTTTCCTATATTTGGAAGCGCAACGGCTCGGCCTTCGGCGCGCCGAATGCGGCGTCGATTACGCTGAACAACCTGACTGAGGCGAATGCGGGCAACTACACCTGCACGGTGACCGACGTGAACCAGCCCTCGAACACGGGCGAAACGGACGCGGCGCTGCTGGAAGTGGCGCCGGTGTTGCAAATCGTGCAGCAGCCGTTGGGCGGGACCGTGCAGATTGGCTCGCTCATCAATCTCACCGTGGCGGCGCAAGGCGGATTCAATCCCCTGACCTACCAGTGGCGGTGGCAGGGGGTGCCGATTCCCGGGCAGACTTCGAGCACCTACTCGGCGATTGCCTTGAGCGGATTCGAGGGCGCCTTCACCTGCCGCATCACGGACGCAGGCGGTACCGCGGTGACCAGTGAGGCTGCCCAGATCGTGCTGGCTCCGGAGATCATCATCAGCGGACAGCCCGTGGGCGCGCAGAAGTACTCGGGGGCTTCGCACATCCTCACCGTTTCCGCCTCGGGCGGAGAGCCGCCGCTGTTCTACCAATGGTTCAAGAACGAGAACAGCCTGGGCGCAGCCGGCCAGGGCACGTCGCTGATTTTCAATGCGCTCACCACGGGCGACGCAGGCCTTTATTTCTGCCGGGTGTCGGATCAGGTGAACAGCGTCCGCGACACCGAGACCGTGGAACTGAAGGTGGCGGACCTGCCGACGTTCTCCCAACAACCGCAAGGCTTGGAACTCAACGCGGGCGAACCGCTCTCGCTTGGCGTGACGGTGTCGGGCGGCATGCCGCCGCTGGTGTACCAATGGCGCAAGAATGGGGTTCCCATTTTGGGCACCAACTCACCCACCTACGCCAAGGCGAGCGCCACCACGGTGGACGCGGGCGACTACGTGTGCCGGGTGAACGACGCCCTCGGCACGATCATCACCTCCGACGTGGCGACCGTGTCAGTGTCGCGCCCGATTGAGATCACGCAGCAGCCGACCGGAGCGATCGTACCGGAAGGCAGCGAGTACACCTTCGAACTCACGGCGCAGGGCGGCATCGGGCTGTTGACCTTTGACTGGCGGCGCGACGGTATCTCTCTTGGCAAGCCGAGCCAGCCGATGCTGACCCTGATTGACCTGAGCCCCGAGGACACGGGCGTGTACAGTTGCCGCGTGTCGGATGAGACGGGAGCCTTCCTCGATTCACTAGGTACCGCGCTCACCGTGGTGGGCGCGTTGACCGTGGCGCAACAGCCCCAGGACGCCAGCCTGTTTGAGGGCGACGACCTCAGCCTCTTCATTCAACCGGGGGGCGGGCTTGATCCCTACACCTATCAGTGGTTCAAGAACACGCTGCCCATTAACGGCGCCTCGGATAGTTCGCTCAGCATCCCGGATACGGCCGTGGACGACACCGGCCTTTACCAGTGCCGTGTGACGGACGCGCTGGGGAGCGAAGTACTTTCGGATCCCGCCGCCGTGCTGGTGGTGCCGCGAATCACGATCACGAAGAACCCCACCAGTGTGGACCGCTACACGGGTGGTTCGCATACGCTGCAGGTGAGCGCCTCGGGCGGCAGCGGCATATACACCTACACCTGGCGCTTCAACACGGTGCCGATTGAGGGAGCGCCCAGCGAGCCGAACTACACGCTGGAAAACCTCCAGCCCTCGGAGTCCGGATTCTATGATTGCGTGGTGTTGGAGTCTCAGGGCGGCGCGGCGGCCAGCTTCCCCGCGTTTGTGCGCGTGCGCGACCAAATCAGCGTGGTGTCGCAGCCGGTGGGCCGGGTGCTGCCGCTGGGCGAGTCCCACACGATGCGCTTCGAAACCACGGGCGGCTTTGAGCCGGTTTCGTTCCAGTGGCTGAAGGACGGGGAATTCGTGGTGGGCAAGACCACCAATGAGATTACCGTGACCGCGAACAGCGCGAGCGATGGCGGCGTCTATCAGTGCCTCGCTTTCGATAGCGTGTCGTCCATCCTCCTTTCGAATGAGGCCTCCGTTGTCGTGGTGCAACCGCTTGCGCTCGTGAGCGGGCCGGATGGCGGCGTGCGCATCCCCGGCGAGGACTTCACCTTCAGCGTGGTGGTGACGGGGGGCGGCGGGACCCTGCGTTACGAATGGTACAAGGACGACGCCCCGCTGGACGCGCCCGACAGTCCCGAGCTGGCCTTGACCGATCTGACGGTGCAGGATCAGGGCAATTACTACTGCGTGGTGAGCGACGAGGCGGGCAGTTCATTGACCACGCCGGAAGCGCAGCTTCAGGTTACCAGCAACCCGATCTCTTTCGACGACCACCCCCAGGACGCGGAGTTGTATCCGGAGGAAGTCTTCACCGTAAGCGTGTCTGTAACCGGCGGCTCAGGCGCGCTTTCCTATCAATGGCGCGTCAACAAGGGACAGGGTTTGGAGGACATTGATGGAGCGACGGGGCCGGAGTTCACGATTCCGTCTGTCGCTGATTCGGACGCGGGGGTCTATCGCTGCCGCGTGAGTGATGAGGCCGGGCAGGTGCTCACCTCCTTCCCCGCCACGCTGACGGTGACGCCGCGCCTCTCCTTCGCAGCGCAGCCGCAGCCCGTGTTTGCCCACTTTGGCACCAGCGCCAGCTTCTCCGTCTCGGTGACAGGCGGCATTGGAACGAAGACTTTCGTATGGCTGCGCAATGGCCTGCAGGTGGGCACGGGCGCCATCCTCAACGTGACGAATATCAGCTCGACCAACGCGGGCAATTACCAGTGCATCGTGGCGGCGCAGCGCGATTCCGTGATGTCCGACACCGTGGCGCTCACCGCCGGGCCGGTGCTGGAAATCACCTCGAGCCCCATTACGGTGACACGCTTCGAGGGTGAGCAGTACGTATTCAACGTGGAAACCAGCGGCGGCGCGGGTCCGCTGTTATTCGAGTGGTTCAAGGATGAAGAACTGATCGCCGCTTCACGGAGTTTTGTGCTAGGTCCGCTGACGCTCGAAGACGCGGGCGAGTACCGTCTCGTGGCGGCGGACGGGGTGCGGGCGATTGGCGGCGAGGTGCTTGTCACACTGGAAGTGATCGCGGTGGAAGGCGAAGACAACGGCCCGATACACACCGCCGACACCAACGAGGACGGCATGCTCGACCTCGCGGAGACGTTGCGCATCATTCAGTTCTACAATGCGGGCGGCTACTTCTGCGATGAATCCGAGCTGGACGGCTACGGCGTGGGCGTTAATCCCGAGGCGCCGTTGGATTGCCCCTTCCATGCTTCGGACTACCAGCCGCGCGACCGCGTGATTGGCCTGTCGGAATTGCTGCGCGCGATTCAGTTCTTCCGTCTCGATGGATACTGGTATTGCCCGAGCGAGGACACCGAGGACCGCTACTGCGCGGGGCCCTTCCCGGGGGGCATTGAGCCGTGAGCGGCTCGGCTGCCGCCGGGGCGGTGGTCCTGCTCAGCGGCGGCCTGGACTCGTCGGTGTTGTTGCACCGCGTGGCGCGCGAGGGGCACGCTCCCCTGCACGCGCTCAGCTTTGACTACGGCCAGCGGCATGCCATCGAGCTGGAATGCGCCGCATGGCAGGCGAACGCGGCGGGCGCGGAACATCGCGTGATTCGCATGGACTTCCTTGGGCCGCTGCTTGCGCCGGGCTCAACCCTGCTGGCTGCCGGCGCGCCCGTGCCCGACCTGGCCGACCTGCCTGCGGAGGCGCTCTCGCAGCCGCCCACCTATGTACCCCATCGCAACCTGCTGTTGCTTTCGCTGGCGGCGGCCTTCGCCGAGGCGCACGGCGTCGACGCGGTTTATTACGGTGCGCAGGCGCAGGACGAATACGGCTACTGGGATTGCACGGCGGAGTTCCTCAAGCGGGTGAACACCCTGCTCGCGCTCAACCATCGCCGCCCGGTGCAAGTGCATGCCCCCTTCGTGGCCGCGTCGAAGGCGGACAACATCCGCGCGGGCGTCGCGCTGGGGGTTGATTTCGCCCACACCTGGACCTGCTATCGCGGCAGCGACGCCTCTCCCCCGGCCGGCTGCGGCCGCTGCCCTTCCTGCGTCGAGCGGCTCAACGCCTTCGCCGCCACCGGCATCGAGGATCCCCTGCCTTACCTCGAACGCTGACAGGCGGGGCTACAGGCCAAGTGCGTCGCCGAGGGCCTTGATTTCATTCACGGATTCCCGCACGCCGTCGCGCGTGTCGCGCACCGGGCGGGTGCCTGGCTTGGGCGTCACCTTGATATCGAAGGGCGAACCGGTCATCACGAAAGCAACGCCGGTCTGTCCCTTCACACGATCCACCACGCCGCCGATGATGGGCACGGCGGACACGATGCCGGTGACGGACTCGAAAATGTTCATGCGGCCCTCGATGTTGGTGGTGTCGCGGGGGAAGTCGATGGTGCCCCTCGCGTCGAAGGCGTAGGACTTGGCGGTGAGCGCGAAGGATTCGAGCGTGACGAAGCCCTGGCGCGCGTTGATGACGCCAGTGGATTCGTCGAAGGACAGGCCGCCTTTGTCGCCGAAGCCCGGAAGCCTCAGGCGGAGAATCTCGGTGGTGCGGAGGACGGACAGCAGCCGGGTGGCGAAGCCCGCCTGCCCGTAGGTGCCCTTGCGGGCGGTGAAGGTGATGGCGCCGTCGAGCCCGTTGTAGGGAGGCGTGTCCTTCGTGAGCGGGAAGGCGAGGTTCACGCTGGAATCGACCGCGCCCTGGAAGCCGCGCGGCTGCTCGAAAAGCAGGCCATCGATCACGGAAGCATCCACGCCCTGGGTGGTGAGCGCGAGGGCCGCGCGCCCGCCGCCGGGCTGCTGCGTGTAGTCGATCTGCCCGGTGATGCGGCCGCCGCCTGCACCCGCATCGAGGCTGGCCAGAGTGATCCTTCCGGAAGCGAACTGGAGATTCGCCTTCACGCCGGTCAGCCGGGCCTGACGGTAGAGCACCTCATCGAGTGCGAGGGCGATCTGCCCCTGCAAGGTGATGGGCTGGCTTTCCTCTTCGGAATCGCCGGCCCACGCCGCCTGCATGGCCTGAATTGCGTTGAGGTTGAGGCGGCGTCCGTTGAGGCTACCCTGCCACGCGCCGCCACGCAGCCCGGCGTCGAGGATGAAGTCGCTGTCGGCCGCGAGCACGCGCAGCTGGTCGAAGTGCCAGGCCTCGCCATCGTAACGAATGCCGCCGGAGATGGCGTCGGCCCGCACCTCGGGGGACAGCGCGATGGCCACGTCGGCCAGCGTGAGGTTTACGCGGAGCGGCTCGGCCTGGAAGCCGCCGCGAACGGTGCCGCGCGACTGCACCTCGGGCGGGAACAGGGGCGCCAGCGCGGCAAGGTCCAGATTGAGGCTGTCGGTGGCGGGCCCGCCTTCCTTCCAGTCGAGCCGCAGCGGCTGGCCGAGCAGGTCCACGTCGATACGTTCCGGCGTCCAGCTTTCGGCGGAGCCCGTCACCCCCACGCGCAGCGGCTGGCCGGGGGCCTTGCGCAGGTAGTCCCCCACCCGAAGCTCGGCGTCGTCCAGCGTTGCGCTGGCCGTGAAGGAAGAATCGCCGGAACCCTTCTTGAAGGTTAGCTTCCCCTGCCCGGCCGCCGTCACTGGCAGCGTTCCCGGCGCGCTCACCCCATCGAGCGGCACGGTCGTTTCCAAACCGGCCTCGGCCAGCGCATAGCCGCCCGCGTCGCGCGGCAGGAAAGTCATGGATGCGGCGAAAGGCGGCTTGCCCTCGTGCGCCGCGCGCAGGCTCGGCGCCTTCCCCGCGGCGGGAAGCTGCGCGGTGACAGCCAGCGCCGTTTCGCCATAGTTGGCAATCACCTGCCGCGCGATGTCGTTCGAGGCAAGGCCGGGTGTGAGGGCCCCCGCGAGGCGCGCGAGGCTGGCGGTGAGCGTGCCGTCGAGCGCCATGCTCGCGGTGTCCAGCCGTCCCTTCCAGGCGAGCGCGCCCAGCTCCGGCGAGGACAGGGTCAGCGTCGCGTTCAGCTTGCCATCCGCCGTCTTGAACTCTCCGGTTACGTCCTTCGCGGAGACCGGCGTTCCACCGAGGTCCACGCGGAAGCCGCCGCCGGAAAGCGCGGCTTCGGCCGCGAGGCCCGTCAGCGCGGCGGTGGCGGGATCGTATTGTCCCTCGGCGCGGGCGATGGCGAGCCGCCCGCCAAGGCCAGAGAAGGGCGTGTCCGCCGCGATCAGGGCCACCAGCGGATGGGCAAGGTTGATGTCGCCCGCGAACTGAAACGCGGCGGGCTTGCCCGCATCGTGCAGGGCGATACTTCCATTCAGGGACAGGCCCTCGGCGCGAATATCGTTCAGCTTCAGGCTGGCGCCGTCGTAGGCGATGCCGCCGTGGATGCCCTTGGCGGATACGGGCTGGGCCGCGCCCGGCAGCGTGGCGGAAAAGCCCACGTCCTCGGCGCGCCCCTGAAAGCCCATGCGCAGCGCATCGGTCCCGGTTGCGCGGGCCAGCGCGAGCCGCTCGATGACGATGCCGCCGGAGAGCTTGTCCACGGCGTCGAAGGGTTCCACGCCGCGCACATCAAGCCCGGCCAGATCGGCGCGTCCCTGCAGGGCGGCGTCGAAGCCGCCCTCCTCGGTGAAGGTGACCGTGCCGTTGAGCGACACGCCCGAGGCGGCCAGGGTGTCGATGCGGAGCTGCTTGCCCTCCACGCGCGCCTCGGCGGAAAGGCCGCGCAAAAGGGGGAATGCGGGAGGCACGGCCGCCGAAGCCACGCTCACCCCGCCCACGGAGAGCACGCCGCGCTCGAAGCGAAGCTGGCCGCTCTCGCCCAGGGGCCATGCGCCAAGCAATTCGCTGACGCCGAAGCGCGCGGCGTCGTCCACTTCAAGCCGAAGTGATTCGGGGGCGAACGCGGCGGACAGCAGCCGAAGAGAGGCGGCGCCGACAGCGGCCTCGTAGACTTCGAAGGCCGCCTCGACTCCGGGGGTGATCGTCATGTCGAGGATTGCCTTGCCATCCTGTGACACCGCTTGCGCATCGTTAAGGATGACAAGTCCGTCCTTCCAGAAGGCCAATGCGGACAGCGTGCCTTCCTGCCCGTAGGCCGCGCTCGAGAAGCGCCCCTCCATGCTTGCCGCCACCTGATCCGCGATGCTGCCGGACAGCGTGGCCTTCGCGTTCAGTTGCAGGTCCTGCTCGCCCAAATCGGGAAAGGCGGATTGCAGATCGCCGTTGAACGCCACCTCGCCGCTGATGCTTTGCGCGGGCTTGTCGTAGGCGATGCGGGCATCAAGGCGCGTGGGCACGGGGGCTTCCAGCAGTTCCAACTGGCCGGTGGCCTCGAGCGCGGGCAGCGATACGCCCGTGACGTTGAGGGTTGCGTTGGCCCAGGGGGCGCCACCGCGATGCACGCGGGCGCCCGGGGCGGACAGCGCGCCGATGTCGAGCCCGGGCCCGCCCCCGCCGCTTTCCCGGCCCGTGGCGATCACCTCGCTGAAGCGCTCCGCCACCGCCCCCGAGGTGATGGGCAGCCAAAGGATGAGGCCATTGAGCGTGACTTCCGGCGCGAAAAGACGGCCGCGCCAGAGACCGCCCAGGGCCAGCGGCGCGTCGATGGATTCAATGGTCGCGCCGAAGAACTCATCGCCCAGGCGCACCTGCCGCAGGGTGGCGCGGGGAGAGGGAGAGAAGTCGAGCGCAAACTCCTCGACGGTGGCCTCGAGCCCGGTCGCGCCGGACAAAGCCGCCGCGACGAACGGACGCAGGGAATCCGCATTGAGCAGCAGCAGGCCAAGCGAAAGCGAAACGCCCAACAAGAGAAGCGCGATCAGGGCAAGGACGATCTTGCCGCGCCGTCGCGGTTTTGCCGATTCCCTCATGCGTCTCGAAGCCTCCCTGCGTTGCCGAAGCGCCGGGCCCTCGTGCCGCGCTTCAAATGCAGCGTATCAGCACCTTCATGCTGTTGCGCGCCGCCGCCCTTTCGAGCGCCGCCGCCGCGTCTTCCAACCCGCATACTTCCGTAACCAACGGCGAGGGATTGATGTTCCCCAGCGCGAGGGCTTCAAGCGCGGGACGAAAGGGACCGCAGCGCGATCCCACGATCTTGATCTCGTTGATCACGGGCAGGGCAAAGGGCAGCGAGGTCTCCCCCGCCACCGTGGTTTTCAACACGATGGTTCCCTCGGGACGCACCAGTTCCAGCGCGCGCCGCAGCCCCGCCTCGGACCCGGTCGCCTCCACCACGATGTCCACCGCCTCCGGCATCGGTTCGTCCACGAGGCGCGTTTCGATGCCGCGCGCGCGGAGTAACTCCGCCTTCCACGCTTGCCGCCCCACGCAGACCAGGTTGCGCGTGCGCAGCGACAAGACCTGCGCAATCACCTGCCCCAGCTTGCCATCGCCCAGCACCAGCACCCGATCCTTGGGCTGTATCGTGATTTGTTCGAGGATGCGAAACGCCGCCGCCACCGGCTCCGTGAACACCGCCACATCGTCGTCCAGCGAGTCCGGCACCAGGTGCAGGTTTTCCTCGGGAAGGGTGAGGTATTCCGCGAAGGCGCCATCGCGCCCGAGGATGCCCAGCACCGTGCGGTTCGTGCAGTGGTGCGTCAGCTCCATCTCGCAATACGCGCAGGCATGGCACACGCAGTTGATCTCCCCCACCACCCTCTTGCCCACCAGGTACGCGTTGTCCGCCTCCTTCACCACCCCCACGAACTCATGGCCGAGCACGCCCTCGAAGCCCATGTAGCCCTTCACCAACTCGAGGTCCGTGCTGCACACGCCGGCCATCAGCACACGCACCAAGGCCTCGCCCGGCTTGCGCTCGGGACGCGGCATGTCGCGCACAGCCGCAACGCCATCGTGCAGGACCAGGGCTTTCATGGTGTCGGTGATCGTGGTGGACAAGGGGAATTTCCTTAACGGCAAGGATAACCGAAGGGACCCAAGGGAGGGAAGGGAGCAAGGCAATACGGTTGCGTCGAATGTCTGACTGCCTGCGTCTGGCGCGGGAGGAGTAGGAGTTCGATTGAATCCTTTTTGGCAAGGCAATACAATCCAGCTTATGCAGGAGTGAAATACCCATGGACCCCAAGATCTCCGACCTCACCGTTCAAGAGTTCAAGCTCTTGATCACCGAGACCGTGGGCATTGCGATTCAAGACGCTCTCGAAGATGCCGAAGCGTCGCGAAGCGATGCATACCTTGCTTCCATCAAGGCGGCCAGGGAAGAACACGCCGCAGGCGAGGCGAAGTCCTTCGAGCAGGTCTTTGGCGAGCTATAAGGTCGTCATAACGACGACGGCTCAGCGGGATCTGGAGCGACTGGACCGGGAGACGAAGGCAAGGATAGGGCAGCGCTTGAAGCTCGTCTCGGCCGAGCCCCTCAAGATGGCGAAGAAGTTGTCGGATCCAAAGATTGGCACTTATCGATTCCGAGTCGGCGACTATCGAATTATCTTCGACCTCGCGGGGGAGGAGTTGATTGTGCTCAGAGTGGGGCATCGGCGCGATATCTATCGTTAAGTTTGTATCCCCGCTCGTTGCCAAGCTCCTGCTTCGGACTCTTGCCACACAAAGTCCCCGGGCGCGGACTCGCCAAGCAGGAGCTTGGCGGGCAAAGACATGACCAAGGAAGACCTTGGTCACGAGCGGGATCGCGCCGCTTGGGGACGAGGAAAACATCCCCCGTCATCCCCTCGGCACGCTCGGGTATGCCACCCCCTTCAAAGGGGGGACACAAGACCCGCCTCAATTCATCAACGATCACGCGCAAACCTGTCCCCCTATGAAGGGGGTGCCCGAAGTGCGGGGGATGTTTGACTGCGCGGAGAACTATTGGTCACGAGCGGGAGGAGAAACTTAGATCGCTTTCGTCCCTTGTGTCCCTTCCCCTACTTCTCCGCCACCATCGCGCCGTCTTCCAGCTCGTTCATTGGCTCGTAGATGACCGTGGCATTCTCATCCAGCCCTTCCAACACCTCGGCCCAGGTGTCGTTGCGGAGGCCGAGGGTGACGGGGGTCAGGCGGGCGGCGTTGCCTTCCACGCGGAACACATAGTGCTGGCCTTCGCGGCGGAAGGTGGCGCGCTCGGGCACGGCAATTGTGTTGGCGCTCTCGCGGGTGATGATGCGCACGTCGAGCCGGGTGCCGGGGCGCAGCTGGTGTTTGGTGTTGTCGAAGTCGATGAGCACCTTGACGCGCTGCTGCTCGATGCCCAGGCTCGACAGCTTGGTGAAGGCGGCGGGGTGGATGCGGCGCACGGTGCCCGAGCGGTTCTCTCCGCCAACGGCCTTGCCCAACAGCTCGACCGGGTTGCCTTCCTGGATCGCCCCCACTTCTTCGCTCAGTACGTCGCACTCGATCTCGATGGTGGACAGGTCGCCAATCTTCAGCAAGGGGGTGCCTGCCATCAGGGTGCGGCCGCTGTCCACGTACTTCTCGAGGATGGGGCCGGACACCGGCGCGCGCACCGTGGCCTTCTCGATCTTGTTCTCGATGATACTGCGCTGCGCGCGAAGGTTCTCCGTCTCGGCGGCAATCATCTGGCGCTGGTATTCGTTGTCGTCGATGGAGCCACCCAGCCGTTGTTCGGCCAGGCGCGCGATCTCGAGTCCCTTGCGGGCGGAGGACAGGGCCAGTTGCGCCGCGTCGTTCCTGCCGCGCGCGGCATCCAGCGCGGTGCGCGCGGTATCGCGCTCGGCCGGGCTGAGGATGCCCTGTTGCACCAGGCCATCGGTCCGGGCGAAGTCGCGCTCGGCCTGGGCCAGCGCGGACCCGGCCACGCCGAGTTCCTTCGTGGCGATGTCGACGGCATTCTCCGCCTCGCCCACGCGGGCCGCCGCGCTTTCCAGGTCTTCGGGCTTGGGCTTGGCCACGTCCACCCCGGTCTCCTGCGCCGCGGCCTGCGCAATCATCGCGTCGATGCCGGCCAGTTGCTGCTCCAGGTCAAAGGTGTCGAGCCGCGCCACCACGTCGCCCTCGTTCACCATGTCGCCCACTTCGAGCTCGATGCGCAACAGGTCGCCCGACTCAGGCAGGTCCAGCGTGTACTCCGTGGCGAGGCGAGTCTTGGCTTCCTCCGCCACGTATTCGTGCACGGTCGTACGTTCCACTGGGCCCATCTCGACATAGACCGACTGCGGGCGAAAGGCGACGAAGGCGATGCCCAGAACGGCGGCCACGAGGATGGCTATTCCAAGGTAGCGCTTCATGTAAGTGACTGGCTCTCCCGATACGTGTCAACGCTGAGGGAAACATCCCCCGTCATGTGGCGGGCACTCCGCCACATGCCACCCCCTTCCAAGGGGGACATAAACCCCGCGCTTCTCCATGTCCCCCTTTGAAGGGGGAAGGGGCGCCCGAGTGTGCCGAGGGTGCACCGGGGGATGTTCTTCGATTCATGCGTCGTTCCATGGGGGCTGGTCCGTTCTCCCATTCTGAAACTACTCTCTTTCCTTCAGCACTTCCACCAGGTCGAGCGCGCGGATGCGCCGCCACATGGCGAGGTTGGCCAGCGCCACGAAGACTGCCGAGGTGAGCACGGCCAGCGCATAGGACCGCTGCTCGATATGGAAGGGCAGCCGGTACAGTTCCGTGTCGTAGGCATAGACCATCAGGCGACTGATGGCCATGCCCAGCGGAATGCCCAGCACCATGCCCGCCACGCTCAACACCAGGCTTTCGTTATACAGGATGCTGCCCGTCTCGCGCGCGGTGAGGCCCAGCACGCGGAGCGAGGCCAGCTCGCGCTTGCGCTCGGCCAGCGCCACGCTCATCACGTTGTAGATGATGGCGAATCCAATCACCCCGGCGAAGCCCAGTTGCATGGTGTTGCTGATCTGCATGCTCGCAGCGATGGTGTCCAGCATGGACTGGTAGGCTTCCTTGTTGAAACCCACCGAGCTGACCGCCGCGACATCCTTGAGGGCCCGCTTCAGGGCGGGGCCCTCCTCCTCGTCGATGCGCAGCAGCGCGGCGTTCACGGCGAGGGGCTGTTCCAGCAGGCGGCTGAGCGCGCCGATCTCCATGAAGGCCCCCGCGCCCAGGTATTGCTGCGCCACCTTCGAGATAATCACCGGGCGCTCGCCCTCGACCTTGCCCATCATCGGCTCGACGTAGAGCACGTCCCCTGCGGTCACGTCCAGGTCGCGCGCGAGCCGGTCGGAGATGACCAGACCCGCGCCCTGCATCGGGATGGCGTTGCCTTCCGTGTCGAGCACCTTGCGCAGCTCGCTCTCGGTGGCCATGCCGGTGATGACGATGTCCTTCTGGCGGTGACCATTGCGCGCGGTGAAGGGGTATTCGAGCAGCGGCTCGGCGCGCCGCACGAAGGGAAAGCGGCTGGCCTCGTGGAGGGCGTCCCCGCCGCGCTCGAGGTAGAAGCCGATGCGCGCGTCCTCGCGCTGCACCTCTTCGAATTGAAAGCGCAGCATGTAGCCCATGGCGTCCATGCCGAAGAAGGCCATGATGATGAGCGACGTGGAGACCGCCACGCCGCCCACCGTGATGGCGGCGCGGCCCCGGTTGCGCGACACGTTGCGCAGCACCATCTTCCACGTGAAGGGCAGCCCGTGCCATGCGGTGGGCCAGTATTCCAGCCAGACCTTGCCCGCGCCGCGCGGCGCCTCCGGGCGCATGGATTCGGCCGGGTGGATGCGGGCCGCGCTGCGCGCCGCCGCAACCGCACCCGCCAACCCGCACAACGCGCAAAGCCCCGCCGCCCGGCCAATCACCTCGGGGTGCAGGTGCGACTCGAGCAGGGGGAACTGGTAGAAGTGGACATAAACACCGATGAGCAGCCCGGCCAGCCACTGCCCCGCTGCTGCGCCAATGATGCAGCCGAACATGCAGAGGATGACGGCATACTCCACGTAGTGCCAGGCGATGGCGAAATCGGAATAGCCGAAGGCCTTGAGCAGCCCCACCTGCGTGCGGTCCATGCGGACCATGCGGTTGAGCAGCACCAGCAATATGAGCGCCGCGATGCCCAGGAAGATGGTGGGCACCACCGTGCCCGACACCTGCAATCCCTTGATCTCGTCCGCCAGGAAACGCGCCGAGATCTGGTCCTCCTGCTTCACCTTCGCGAAGAGGCCGTACGGCTTCATCGCTTTGTCGATGTGGTCGAAGAGTTCCGTCGTCGCGGTGGGGTCGTCCATCAGGCCGACGATGTTGTTGCACGCCGCCTGCATGCCCAGCGCGCTTTCAATGAAGCCGTCCGGCGTCCACAGGATGCCGAAGCGTTCCGGCGCGGGGAAGAGCTCCTGCACGTTGCGGATCATGTACACGTATTCCGGCGACAGCCCCAGCCCCACGATCTTCAGCGGGTACTTCTTCCGTTCCACCGACACCTGCACCAGGTCGCCCACGGACAGGCCGTTCGCCTCCGCAAAGCGCTCGCTCACGATGACCTCGTTCTGCGTGGCCCCGTCGAAGTAGCGCCCCTCCGTCACCACGATGTCGTTGATGACCTCGCGCCGCGGCACCGGCATCGAGATGAGGCGGCCTGATCGCGGCTCGTCCGTCCCCGCCACGTCCACGCTCACGTCCTTCACGATGCGCGCCCGCGCCCGCCGCACCCCCGGCATCGACTCCACCTCGAACACCGCGCTCTCCGGCGCGCGGTCCAGCATCACCTCGAAGTCCGCCAGCCGGTTCCGGCTGTAATACGTGTCCCGCGTGAGGCTCAGGTTCAGGAACGCCGAGTGGATGCACACATAACACGCGATGCCACAGGCCACCACCGCAATCACCGCCAGCGACTGCCCCCAGCCCTGGAGCATGGTGCGAAGGAGTTTACGGTGCAGGGGGTTCATGGGGTGCTTTCAAATGGACGGAATGGACCAGTATGGACGATGATGGACACCGTGATGGCGTTTAACCTCACAATACTCTCGCTGTCCATTACGTCCATTCCTGTCCATCAAGTCCACTTCTCACCACTCCAACTCCTCCGGGTCCATCCGCGTCTCATTCTCCACGATGGTCTGCACCTGTCCGTCGCGCATGTGGATGACACGGTCGGCGGTTTGGCCGATGGTGGCGTTGTGGGTGATGACGATGAGGGTGGTGCCGAGTTCGGTGTTGATGGTGTTGAGGGCGCGCAGGACCACCTTACCGGTGGCGATGTCGAGCGCGCCGGTGGGCTCGTCGCATAGCAGCACCTCGGGGTTCTTGGCGATGGCGCGGGCGATGGCCACGCGCTGCTGTTCGCCGCCGGACAATTGCGAGGGGAAGTGATGGGCGCGCTGGTCGAGGTTCACCAGCTTCAGTGCCTCCATGGGGTCCATGGGGTCGCGCGAAATCTCAACGCTGAGCTCGACGTTCTCCCGCGCGGTGAGGTTGGGCATGAGGTTGTAGAACTGGAAGATGAAGCCGATGTGCTGGCGGCGGTAGAAGGTGCGCTGGCGCTCGGTGAAGTCCATCAGGTCCTTGCCGCCAAAGCGCACCGAGCCGGAGGTGGGGGCGTCGAGCCCGCCGATGATGTTGAGCAGGGTGCTCTTGCCGGAACCGCTCGGCCCCAGGATGACCAGCGATTCCCCTCGCCGCACATCCAGCGACACCCCGCGCAGGGCCTCAACCGTCACCTCGCCCATGACATAGGACTTGCGAAGTTCGCGCACGGCATAGATGGTGTCAGTCAGGGTGGCGTCCATGGGGACTACTATAGGACGATGCGGAGAAAGGTTCCAGCGGGCGATGGGCCGGCGTGTAGGCGGCGGGCACGAAACTTCCGTTTGCTCCCGGTAGCGAGTGGAACATCCCCCGTCGCCCCCTCGGAACCCTCGGGTGCGCCACCCCCTTCAAAGGGGAACAAACGAATGCGCCGGATTGGTGTCCCCCTTTGAAGGGGGTGGTTTGCGGCGGCGTTCCCGCCGCGAATCGGGGGATGTTCTCTGGTCTTCCGCGTCCCTTGGAACTACGGACGCCTCATTTCTTCCACGTCCCGCCGGATTCCACGCGCTGCTTGAGCGCGTCGAGCACGCCGGGCAGGTCGGAATTCAGCAGGGCCTGGGCGATGAACTTGGGCACGGCCATGCCCGTGTCCACGTCGAGTTCATAGACCGCGATGCAGCGGTCGTCTCCCCAAGGCAGGATGGTCCATGCACCGTCGGTCGTCTTGATGCCGTTCTCCTTGGCGGGGTCCAGCGTCCATGCCATGTGCAGTTGGTCGGCGTTGACGGTCATGCGCAGGTGATATTCGATCGTCTTCCACACCACCTTGAGCTTGTGCTGCAGACCGATGGTGGCCGGGTCGATCTCGTAGCGGCTTACCTCGACGAGGCGGGGCATGTATTCCGGCTGCTGCTCGAAGGCCAGCAATTCATCGAAGACCATCCGGGCCGGCTTGTTTATCACGGCCAACGCCGCCGCGCTGGCCGCCGCGCTCTTCTTCTCGCCCTCCCGCTCCTTCGCCTTCACCACCACCGTCTCACCTCTCTCCAACTCGGCAATGCGCTCGGGCGTCAGGAGGGGGTGTTGAGGGGCTTCGGCAAAAAGGGGTAGTCCTGAAAGCAGGAACAGCGACAAAAGGGCAGCAGTCCGCATAGCAGGTTCTCCGTTATTCTCGATACCGGATTGGTTCACCCGGTGCAGGATAAATCTGTACCATCGATCCATCGCGATTCCGAACGAACGAGACCATCTTCATTCGTTGCGGTGGATCGCCATATAGTTTCGAAGACATTTCCAGACAGAGATCGAGCCGTTCCTCAGAAGTCATGGCTGCGTAGTAGGCGTAATCCACCTCGCCCGTTTCTGGATCGATTTTCGGATGTTCATCCAGATTCATGACACCCCCGCCAGTTCCTGCGAGGCCAGTATCGTATCGCGCTTGATTACCCTGGTCTTGGCGGGCTCATAGCCCAGCAGAGTGGCGATGTCTCGGGCCTTGGCGGTGCGGCCTTCGCCCACGCGCACTTCGACGCGGAGGGTGGTTTGGCCTTCGCCGGACCCGGCAATCTCGACGCTGCCCACGCTGGCGCGGATGTCCACGTTGAGCGTGTCCTTGATGCGGCGTCCCTTGCCCTTGGTCTTGCGCTTGTCCACGGTGACCAGGCGCGGCACGGTCCAGCTTTCCCGCGTGTTCAGTTCATCCAGGCGCGCAGCCACCTCCTCGCGGGGCGCGTTGAGCGTCAGGTCATATTGGAAGGCGCGCACTTCGGCCATCAGCGCGGGGGCGCGCAAGGGGGCCTCCTCGGCGGTGTACACCTCGAAGCCATCGGGCAGGGTGTTTGACAGCCGATCGAGCAGGGCGCCCGTGTCCACCACTTCCGTCATCACCACGTCCATCCAGTCGCCGGTGCTTTCCTCGCCCACGGGCGGCGCGGTGGCAAAGGTCACCTTGGGGTGCGCGTGAAATCCCTGCGAATAGGCGATGGGCGCCTTCGCGCGGCGCAGTGCCCGCACCCAGGCGTTCATCATCTCGAGGTGGCTGAGCAGGCTGGCCTTGCCGCGCCGCCCAATCCGGAAGCGCACGCGCTGCACGGATTCCGGCTCGGCCACGTTCTTGTCGGGCACGCCTTCCCAGCTCGCCTCTTCCTCGGCGTTGCCCACCTTCTGGTTCTTCAGCATGTGCTTGCAGAGGTCGCGCTCGCGGTAGATCACGCCGCAGAGGTGGCACTTGCCCGCGCGGCAGTCCTGCGCATGCTTCAGTTCCATGGCACGCAGCCAGTCCTGCTGGAACCATTTCTTGGGAATCATCACGTCGATGTGGTCCCAGGGCAGGCGTTCGTTCAGGTCGCGCTCGCGGAACTGCCCGGCCACGTCGTAATTCGTTTCCTCGATGGCGCGTTGCCATGCGTCGAAGTTCAGGTGTTCGTCCCAGGTCTCCAGCCGCGCGCCGTTGCGCCAGGCCGCCTCGATGAGGTCCGCACCGCGCCGGTCCGCGCGGGTGATCAAGCCCTCGATGAACGAGGCCTTCGGGTCGTGCTTGCCGAACTTGATGCTCGTATGCTTGCGGAACTTCTCGCTCAGCAGCCGCTGGCGGCGATAGGTTTCTTCGAGGTCGATCTGCTGCGCCCACTGGAAGGGGGTGAAGGGCTTGGGCACAAAGGTGCTCACGCCCGTGCGGACGGCGGCGCGCGGGTTGATGGCGCGACCTTCCTTCATCGTGCGAATGGCGAGGTCGGCGATTGCAATCACGTCCTCGTCGCGCTCGGTGGGCAGGCCGATCATGAAATAGGTCTTCACGTGGTCCCAGCCGCGCCCATAGGCCTCCTTCGACATGCGCAGCAGTTCATCGTCGGGGATGAACTTGTTGATGACCGCGCGCAGGCGAGGCGTGGCCGCCTCGGGCGCGAAGGTCAATCCGCTGCGCCGCACGCCGGACACCATGTCCGACATCTCCACGGCGAAGGAATCCAGCCGGAGCGACGGCAACGAAATGCTCACGTGGTCCTTGTGCGCGCGGTTCACGGCGTTCTTCACCAGCGTGCGCGGGCGCGAGAAGTCGCAGGTGGACAACGACACGAGCGACACCGCCTCGTAGCCCGTGTTGGCCAGCGTCTGCTCCATCAGTTGATCGATGTTGGATAGCGTGCGCTCGCGCACGGGCCGCGTGACCATGCCGGCCTGGCAGAAGCGGCAGCCCTGCGTGCAGCCGCGCAGCACTTCCAGCGCAATGCCATCGTGCACCAGTCCCGCGAAGGGAACGATGTAGTCGGTGGGGAAGGCGGCGCCATCGAGGCTGTTCACCAGACGCTTCACGATCGGCGGCGCGTCCACCTTCGGCAGAATCTGCCCGTCGTCCATCACCTCGAAGGGATAACGCTCGGGGATATAGATGCCCTCGATGCCTTCCAACGCATCCAGCCGGGCGGCGCGCGGGGCACCCTTCAGCGCACGAAGGGCCTCGATGATCTCGAGCATCACGTCCTCGCCCTCGCCAATCACAAAGAAGTCGAGGAAGGGCGCCAGAGGCTCGGGATTGAATACCGCCGGACCACCCGCGAAAAACAGCGGCGCGTCCTCCGCACGGTTTGCCGTGCGCACCGGGAAGCCCGCGAGGTCGATGGCGTTCACGATATTCGTGAAGGTGAGTTCCGATTGCAGCGTGATGCCCACGAGGTCCATCGCCGACACGGGCGCCTTGGACTCAAGCACGAAGAGCGGCACGCCGCGCTCGCGCATCATCCGCTCCATGTCGGGCGCAGGGGTATACAGACGCTCCGCCCAGACATCGGGCTGGCGGTTCAGGATGGCATACAGAATGTGCAGCCCGAGGTTGCCGAGCCCCAGTTCATACAGGTCTGGAAACATGAGGCCGACGCGCAGTTGCACCTGCGCGGGGTCCTTATGCACGGCGTTGTACTCGTTGCCCAGATAGCGCGACGGCTTCTCCGCGCGCGGCAACAAGTCCTCCTCGATGATGCGTTTGAGTTCAGAATACTGCAAGACAAACTCCTTCGTTCAACGGAGGAGTATACCACACAACGCCTTGCGCGTCATGGGGTTGCGCGGGCGCGCGTTGCCCCGCGGCTACGAACGTCCCGCCACCTCCGCCAGCACCTGCTCGTATTCCTTCGACAGCACTTCCCAGGAATAGGCTTCTTCGCAACGTGCGAGCGCCAGTTTGCGCAGTTCCAACACGCGCTCCGGGTGGTCGAGCAGGTATTTCAGCTTGCCGGTCAGGTCTTCGGTGGAAAGACGGTAGGTGATGGCCGAGTCCTGCACCACGTAGGCATTGTCCACCGTGTTGAGAGTAAGCACGCAGCACCCGTATCCCAGCGCCTTCAACAGGCCGAGGCTGGTGCCACCGGGCTGATTGCCGTGAATGACGGCATAGGCGCCGTGGTGCAATTCCTTCACGTCATCGGGCTCGTAGATGGCGCCGGGGAAAATGATGCGCGGGTCCGAAGTCTTGCGCAGCGAAGCGGCGTATTCACTGTCTTCCGCGTTACCGCCGCCCATCACCAGCAGCTTGTCGGTGTTCAGGTGCTCGAAGGCCTTGATCACCAGTTCGCAGCTGTTGTCCGGCACATGGCGGCTGAGGAAAAGAAAGTAGCCGTCTTTCTTCAGCCCGTATTTTTCCAGGATTTCCGGGTGCTTCGACTCCGGATCGATATTCGCCCCGTTCGGAATGTGGACGGGATCGCACTCGAAATCCTGCGCGTAGTAATCGCTCACCGACTTCGCATCGATAATCAGCTTGTCGCACACCTTCGATGCGAAATAGGCCGAGGCATAGATGAAGCGCCGGGCGAAGGCGCCCCACTTCGGGCGGCGCCAGTCGTAGCCGTTCGGATTGAGGCACACCCGCAGGCCGAACACCTTGGGAACGATGCACAAGGTGGAGATGGCGGGATTGAAGGCCAGCACCACGTCGGGCCGCAGCCAGCATACGTGCAGGCAAGCCAGCAGGCTGTGCAGGTAGGTGTCGGTGAACTTGCCGCGAAGTGTGGGCAGGTTGATGCGGCGGATGCCGCGAAACTCGGCAAGGCCGTCGTCGGGGGTGCCCTTGCGACAATAGCAATAGACCTCGTGGCCCATCTCGGCAAGGCGCGCCCCGACCTCCTCCGCGCAGGTCTCTAGCCCGCCATAGCGCGCGGGCACGCCGCGTATCCCCAGCATGGCTATCTTCATGTGCCGCCGAAGGTCCCCAAGTTTAGTGCAGCGCGGATACTAGCAGAATCGACCGCCGGGCGCACCTGACCCCGCGCCCCACGGCTGTAACGCCTCAGCCCCCCAACTTCGCACGGTAAGCCGCCTGACGGTCTTTGCCCCGCTTGTGAAAGAGCGGCATTAGGAAATTCAGCTGCGTGGGCCATGCCGTGGCGATGCGGAACAGCAGCTTGGGAGCCCCCCCGGGCAACAGCACCTCAACCGTCTTTTTCTCCATGGCCCGCAGGATGGCGCGCTCAACGTCCTCCACGGTGAGTATCCGGTCCGCCGAGAACGACAACGAGGCTTCCGGCTCGAGCGCTTCCTGGTGCAGCATGGGGGTGTCCACGGCGTCGGGACAGATGACGCTGAGGAATACCCCGCGCTCCTTGAGTTCGCCCGCCACCGACAGGCTGAACCCCCGCACCGCAAACTTGGACGCCGCGTAGAGGCTCATGCCCGGCACCGGGGCAAAGCCCGCCACCGAGGCGATGTTCACGATATGCCCCCGCCCCGCCGCCACCATCCGGCGCGCCCCCGCGCAGGTGCCGTAGATGACGCCCTTGGCGTTGATGTCCAGGATGTGGTCGATATCCTTGGGCGTGCATTCGTGGCAGAAGCGGCCCATGGATACGCCGGCGATATTCATCAGGTAGTCGAGCGGACCGAATGCCCCCTCGGCCTCGTCGAGCGCCGCCTCCCACCCGTCGGGGTTGCGCACGTCCAGGCGCAACAGCCGCACTCGCTCACGGTCCCAACCCGCATGAACCGCCTGTGAAGTGAGCGACTCCAGATTCACGTCGGTCAGGGTTAGCCGAGCGCCCCGGTCATGCAGGGTCTGCGCCATGCGTCGGCCAATGCCGCTGGCGCAACCCGTTAAGAGGCAAGACTTTCCGACAAGGTCCATCACGCGCATCCTCCCTTGCGGCGCCCGGCGGCGCAAACGCCGTCCCCAAACCGGGAGCGCGGCTTCGTTATACCGGCCGAGTCTACCACAGTCCGACTGGTGCCCCTTATACCGTGCGGGAAATAGGGTTTGTGAGCCTTTTGTTTGTGTGGTATCATCCGGGACGATATGGATAGCCAGAACTTTATCGCATTGCAGCCGTGCCTACGCACGGCCGAGCATCTTCCCTGTTGCGCCTCCGTGCGCACTCGAAACGAGATTATCGAATGAACGCCTTCCTGAAGCAGATTTCTTTGTGGCTGGTGCTGCTCATCATTTTGGTGCTGCTGCTGCTGAACTTCTCCGGCATGCAAAACCAGAACCGGGAACTCCTCGAGGCGGACTTCGAGAAGCAGCTTGAGCAGGAAAACATCGAGTCGCCGGTGGTGGTGACCGAAGCGGGCGAATCGATGATTTCGGTGCGGGCCGTCTTCAAGCAGCCCGTCGAGGGGCAGAAGTCCATGGAATTCCTCACCATGACGAACCCCGACGTGTGGAAACCCGTGCTCGCCTCGCAGAACATCGACCTTAAGATCAAGCGCGAGAACACGATGTGGACGAGCCTGCTCTTCAACATCATCCCGCTGCTCATCATCATCGGTCTGTTCTGGTTCCTCATGTTCCGCTACACCCAAGGGGGCAGCAACAAGGCGCTGAGCTTTGGAAAGAGCCGCGCCCGCATGGTCAACCAGAGCGACAAGACCGTCACCTTCAACGACGTGGCCGGGGTGGACGAAGCCAAGGAGGAGCTGCAGGAGATTGTCGAGTTCCTGAAGGACCCGAAGAAGTTCACGCGCCTCGGCGGCAAGATTCCGCGCGGCGTGCTGCTGGTGGGCCCTCCCGGATCGGGCAAGACCCTCCTCGCGCGCGCCGTCGCCGGCGAGGCCAACGTGCCCTTCTTCTCGATTTCCGGCTCCGACTTCGTGGAGATGTTCGTGGGCGTGGGCGCAAGCCGCGTGCGCGACCTCTTCCAGCAGGGACACAAGCACGCGCCCTGCATTATCTTCATCGACGAAATTGACGCCGTGGGCCGGCAGCGGGGCGCAGGGCTGGGCGGCGGCCACGACGAACGCGAGCAGACGCTCAACCAGTTGCTGGTCGAGATGGACGGCTTCAACACCAACGACGGCGTGATCCTGATGGCCGCCACCAACCGGCCCGATGTGCTGGACCGCGCCCTGCTGCGGCCCGGCCGCTTCGACCGCCAGATCGTTGTGCCCAATCCCGACATCAAGGGACGCAAGGAAATCCTCGGCATCCACGTGCGCAACCAGAAGGTGCCCACCACGGAAGAGGTGAACCTGGAAGTGATGGCCCGCGGCACCCCCGGATTCTCCGGCGCCGACCTGGCCAACATGGTCAACGAGGCCGCCCTGCTGGCCGCGCGGCGCGGGCAGGAAAAGGTGACCATGGTGGACTTTGAGGACGCCAAGGACCGCGTGCTGATGGGGCCCGCCCGCAAGAGCATGATGCTGACCCCCGAAGAAAAGCTCACCACCGCGTATCACGAGATTGGCCACGCGCTGCTGGCCATCCTGCTGCCCGAGTCCGACCCCCTCCACAAGGTCACCATCGTGCCGCGCGGCCCCGCACTCGGCCTCACCAGCATCCTCCCCACCGAGGACCGCCACACCATGTCCAAGAAGCAATGCCTCGCCTGGCTCCGCATGAGCATGGGCGGGCGCGCCGCCGAGGACCTCATGTTCGGCGAGTTCAACAACGGCGCGTCGAGCGACCTGAAGAACGCCACCCGCCTCGCCCACTCGATGGTTTGCGAATGGGGCATGAGCGAGCTCGGCCCGATTTCCTTCGGCAGCAACGACGAGGTTTTCCTCGGGCGCGACTTCGCCCGCACCCGCGAGTTCAGCGAGGAGACCGCCTCCGCCGTCGACCGCGAAGTGCACCAGATTCTCGAAGAGGCCTACAAGGACGCCAAGAACATGCTCACCGAGCACAAGGACCTCCTCGTCGCCCTCTCCGAGGCGCTCTACGAGCGCGAGACCCTGAGCCGCGATGAAGTCTTCGAGATCATCAAGCAGCACGGCAAGGAGCACATCATCCCCGAGCCGCGCAAGAAGATCGAAACCCCCAAGAAGCGCCCCCCGGCCACCCCCGCGCCCGCCGCCCAAACCCAGCCCGCCGAACGCGACGAGCCCCTCGGCGGTCTCCCCGGAGAACCCACCCCGGGATTGGCGTGAAGACTCTCGAAGTAGAATCCTCATTCAAGGGCGAGCATTTCTTAATGCTCGCCCTTTCCAGTCCTTAAGTGGTCTGCGAGTTCTCGTTAGACCGCATGGCTTCAAACTCTGCCACGCGCGCAAGAATCGCCCCAATACTACCTTCTCGAATGGCCTTCGATAAGGTACCCTCTGAAAATCGATCAGCACGCACATAACAGGTAAGAAGCTTGCGAAGAACCCCCAGTGACACCCGGCGCTCGGCAGTCGGATTGAATAGCAGTGATGCCCCATCGTCGCGCGCCCACGTCGGCCAATCAAATTTACATATCCAATTGTATTCGTAAAGGGTTGTCAGGAACGCACTCACCTCTTTCGCAATCTCCTCGTGAGGCACTTGCCCGGGCTCACCATCGATCCATACGGAAGGTTCGAACCCTGGGTCAGCGAATGGCTGGAGAAACTTCAGCAGCGCCTCGAAAGCTCCTTCCTTCAACTCACCTTCAGGACAATCACACTCTGGTGGAATACGGAGCGAGAGTGGGGCGTGATCGCTGGCCGCTCGCTTAGCGCACCATTCCTCATGGGTTCCCAAGTCGAACGACGCACCTGAATTCATCCATGCTTCAGGTGCAAAAATATAGTCAATGTGATAGCTATATGTAGACTCCGGCCTACGATTCTGCCAGTAGGTGGGATGCTGCTCTTGCCCAAGCGGGAGTTGATGGGTGTAGTGATACGCGCTTACGATCTTGTGACGCTTGAGAAAATTGGCAAGACACGAAATGCTCCTAAGCTTGTTTTGCTTATCCCAAGCCGCACAGTTGTTGAAGTCGCCTGCAATGACGATGGGTAGATTCTCATTGAGCCAGCCGCTCTCATTAAGAGCAAGTTCTATTTGGCCGCTACGCCCGCCTCCTGCGTTATCACTAAACCTTCTTTCGTATTCGAAATCCCAAACAGCTAGAAGTCGAAATTCAAGACGGCCGCTCACCCGCAATGGCAGTATCCATCTACGACTCTGCGAGTAACTTGGATCCCGCGTAATTCGATGACCGTTAAAACCGAATACGGCAAGCCCCTTCCCTTTATCAGGACCAATCCAGTCCGCATCAGTCCACCGCGCACATCCGGCCATTTTCTGTGCAACAGTGTCGGGATGAGTGGACTCGGGTATTATCGCTACGTCTGGCCTTAATTGAATCAGATGCTTAAACTTCGAGTGAAATCCACCCTGACAATTCCACACAACGAGATTCATGTCCTCACTCTTTCTTAGATTATACTTTCTGTTTATGCAGCATGTTCAGACTGCATCAATACTTCGATTCGCATTGCAAATGGTTTTTTCTACTAAGTCCTTAATTACACTATCATATATTTTTTCTAACCACTTGAGCAATCGTCGATGAGATTTGGAGCCCTCAGATCATGGCAAGGATTGGAAAGTGATAAACTTTCGGCTAAGATTTCAGTTTATTGCGCAGCACCCACTCGTGAGCACTTCGAAGAATGTCACCCACCCAAATCATGGGCGTGCTCAACGTCACGCCGGATTCGTTTTTCTCGGGCAGCCGGCTGCACTCCGCGGCGGATGCCGAGGCGCGCGCCCGCAAGATGCGGGAGGAGGGGGCGCACTGGATTGACATTGGCGGGGAATCTTCGCGGCCCGGGGCGGAGCCCGTGGGACTGGACGAGGAATTGCGGCGCGTTCTCCCCGCCGTCGAGGCCATCGTCCCGCTGGGTATCCAGATCTCGGTGGACACCTATCGCGCCGAGACCGCGCGCCGCGCGCTGGCCGCCGGGGCCACCATGGTGAACGACATCACCGCCCTGCGCGGCGACCCCGCCATGGCGGGCGTGGTGGCGGAGAGCGGATGCACTTGCGTGCTCATGCACATGCAGGGCGACCCCAAGACCATGCAATCCGCCCCGCGATACGCCAACGTGATTGACGACATCAACGCTTTCTTCGAGGAGCGCATCGCCTTTGCCGAGAGCGCGGGCATTCGCCGTGAACAGCTCTGGCTAGACCCCGGCTTCGGGTTTGGGAAAGCGGTGGAGCACAACCTCGAACTTCTCCGCCGCCTAGACGCCTTCCACCGCTTGGGCCTGCCGCTCTTGATTGGCACCTCCAACAAGTCTACGATCGGGGCCGTGCTCGGCACGCCCGTGGACGAGCGCGCGGAGGGCACCGCCGCCACCGTGGCGGTCGCCATCATGAAGGGCGCCGCCTGCGTGCGCGTGCACGACGTGAAGGCCATGGCCCGCGTGGCGCGGATGACGGACGCGATACTGCATGGGAGTGTTGAATAATGGGTGATCGTCTTTTCGGAACCGACGGCATTCGCGGCCTTGCGAATGTCTACCCCATGACCGCCGAGGTCGCCATCCAAGTGGGGCGCGCGGCGGGCTCTCTCTTCCAGCAGGAAGAGCGCACCCACACCATCCTCATCGGCAAGGACACGCGCCGCTCCTGCTATATGCTGGAGAACGCGCTCACGGCGGGGCTGTGCAGCGTGGGGGTGAACGTGCTGTTGACTGGCCCGCTGCCCACGCCGGGGGTCTCCTACATCATGCGCAGCCTGCGCTGCGACGGCGCCATCATGATATCCGCCTCGCACAACGCCTTCGCCGACAACGGCATCAAGCTCTTCGGCCCCGATGGCTTCAAGCTGCCCGACGAGACCGAGGACAAGATCGAGGCGCTCATCAAGACGGGCGAGGTGGACAAGCTGCGCCCCACCGCCGAGCGCGTGGGCACCGCCCGCCGCATCGACGACGCCGTGGGCCGCTACATCGAATTCATCAAGGCTTCCTTTCCCAAGGGCATGCGCCTCGACGGCCTCAAGGTCGTGGTCGACTGCTCGAACGGCGCCACCTACAAGGTGGGCCCCTACACCCTGAGCGAGCTCGGCGCGGAGGTGATCCCCATTGGCTGCACCCCCAATGGCATCAACATCAACGAGCGCTGTGGTTCCGTGCATCCCGAAGAGATGCGCGCCACCGTCATCCGCGAGCGCGCCGACGTGGGCATTGCCTTCGACGGGGACGGCGACCGCGTGGTGATGGCCGATCAGAATGGCCGCCTGCTCGACGGCAACGCCCTGCTGGCGATCGTTGGCGTGGATTGCCTCGAGCGCGACGCCCTGCCGAAGAAGCAGCTGGTCACCACCATCATGGCCAACGGCGGCCTGGAGCAGGCGCTCGCCCCATATGGCGGCAGCGTGGTGCGCACGCAGGTGGGCGACCGCTACGTGGTGGAGGCGATGCGCGAACACGGGCTCACCGTCGGCGGCGAGTCGTCCGGCCACATCCTCCTGCTCGACCACAACGTCACCGGCGATGGCGTCATCGCCGCGCTCCAGGTGCTCGCCATCATGGTGCGCAAGGATCAACCCCTCAGCGCCCTCGCGAGCGTGTATCAGGAAATGCCGGAGCACCACGTGAAGATTCCGCTCAACGGCCGGGCGAAGCCCTCGCAAGCGCAGCTGGACGAGCTCGTAATCGAAGCCAAAGCCAGCCTCAATGGCACCGGGCATATCGTCGTGCGCCCCTCGGGCACCGAGCCCATCGTGCGCGTGATGGTGCAGCACCCTGAGCTGCGCACCGCCGAGCGCGCCTGCCGCGACCTCGCCGAAAAGGTGGGCGCGCTCTAGGGACTGGCCGCCCTGCGCGGGCACCGCGTCGACTCAGCTGATCTAGAGGATGCTTATCGTCTCGTCGAGGTTGAGTATCAGGCTGGCGAGGGCGGTCCACGCGGCAAATTCACCCGGGGGCAGTTGCGCGTCGGAAGTTTTCTCGCCCACCTTCAGCAGGGCCAGCGCCGCCTCGGGTTGCGATTCGAAGCGCGCGCGCTGCGTGTCGTGCAGCCGCCGCAACACTTCCAACTCCTCCGGCGAGGGATCACGCGCGAGGGCCAGGTGGAAAGCATGGGCGATCCGCTGTTCGAAGGCCGCCTCGGCGCCGGGCTCGGTCAGCATGCGTTGCGCCAGGAAACGCGCCGCCTCGATGTAGGTGGGGCCGTTCATCAGGGCCAGCGCCTGCAAGGGCGTGTTGGTGCGCGGCCGTCGCACGGCGCACACCTCGCGGTTGGGCG
>JBJOID010000282.1:0-3993 GCA_046047315.1 Candidatus Hydrogenedentota bacterium
GTAAGCACATCGCCCTTAGCCACCCCCGAGACCTGTACATTAAAGCTCTCGCCCTGAGCATAGGGTTTGAGGTCGCTGCTTTCCCACACCGTCCTGCCGTTGTGCAGAATTCGCGCCCGAATGTCCCCCACCTGTGTACAGGCTCGGGCTTTGCCCCGAATCGTTATGTCTGCCGTCGCTTCGCGGGCGGAAACCCACTCAACGCGCGGAATCCAAGGGCCTTCCTCGCCACAGTGAAGATTCAGTCCATAGGGATGGGGCGGGAAGTTATCTGGAATAAAGCGGCCATCATTTATCAGGCAACCGGGGTTGGCCGAAAACTCCCACGCCGACATGAATCCCCAAGAGCGGTAGTCCTGCTGAAGGGTCATCAGTTCTTCACGAGGACCCTCTGCGCGCCGACTTACACCAAAGGACCAGTTGTTCTGGCCCTGTTCGGGCCTTACTTCATCCAGCATGAGATGCTGAAACGCAGCGTTGGCCTCACCCTTGAAAAATCGCCAATTCCGGGAGAACTCAAGGCGCTGACAAAGCGCGCCTTCATCTTCCGTCTTGGGAGTGGCACTTTCGGGCATCTCACCCGCCAGGGCCACGGCGTTAGTTCCTACAGAAGCCTGCCGGAGCAGTGAGGCGGTGCTCATGGCACCCGTATGCTTTAGGAAATCACGCCGATTCATGGTCTGACCTTCATACTTGCGGGTTATGGTTTTGACTCGGTTACTGGTGCATCATTGTTGAAAGGAACGTCGCATTTCCAACTCAGAAGATGATGCGCCGAAATTCATGCGTAGGGATGAAAGAGCCAACGGATTCTATTCCTCTCCCGCCGCAAGCACCGCCCGTTCGCCCATGAGTCGCCTTAGCCGAAACTCCTTCAAGTCCCGCTCATTCCGTAGTTTCATCCGAGTGGCTTCAGGCAATCTCATCAGCCTAAGAAACTGCCCAACTCTCGTTCTATCGACGCCAAGCTTGTCTTCAAGTTCAGCCTGGGAATGGGCCATACCGGAGCTGAGCAAATCGGTCAACCACTCGGCAATTTGGATGGGATTAAAGCGTAAAACATTATCCTGCAATGACTTATTCGGCAACTCGAAAGTCAATAATGAGTACTTAACTGCTTGACATTGGGGACGCCATTTTTGTCTTGAACCTAGAACGCTTGCCACACTCGGTTACGCGTTATCTTGGCAGCCGTCGTCATCACGACGGGTTTGCGCCTTTCAGGGCCGAGTCCACGGCCACTTTGGTCGCCAGCAATCGGCGACTATTGAGTGGGCGTGATCTTGAAACGATATCAACGCGGGGTGGCACTTGTCGGCTGGAAGCGAGGTAGGGTGCGCTGCCACCACAGACTTTCTGTTTCGCCAGCCTCTATCACGCCGTCTTCGCCGATCATGAAACGAAACGCCTCTCCCTGCGAAATCACGATAGTGCCGTTACTGTACTCATTTAATGCAACGCGTTGCTGTTCCTCGTTGGAGATGTGCCCATCGGCCCAGAGGATGTAGGAGGTTTTCGGATATCCCTCGGCATACACGGCCCCATCGATAAACAGCGTGGGCGGCTGACCGGATGCAATGATTTCGTAACGGAGACGCGTACTACCCCAGCAGCCGTTGCCGATCCCTGACGCGAGATAAGGCAGGTGTCCCGTCCCACCGTAGATGATCTTATAGATAAAATTGCCGGACTCCAAGTCGTAAATTGAAGTGTCGCCGCCACAGCGGAAGGAGCCGTAGCTGTTTGAAGCGAAATGGGTTGGCGGGTCGTCGGCCTCAGGTAAAGCAAATTGAGGCAGGCTGGTGGCCGTCTCGCGCCAGCCATGAATATCGTAGCGGAGACGGGCGTCGATGGAGAATTCGGTAAACGCGGTGCTGTTGGAACCTGCGGCTGCAGCGCTGCGGTAGTTGATCGTCACCCACCACTCCGTTAAGGGGACGGCATTGCTCTTGATGCCCTGCCTCGTCACGAGTACCTCCCCGGCTGAGCCGGGACCGTGAATCGGCATTGTCGCACGGATTTCTTCCGGCGTCCACGACACAATGCTCAACTCCTCGCCCGCGCAGACTACGCTGCGGGCGGCATGGAACGGCCCCGTGCCGGGGTCCGAACCAAAGCTGCCCCGTACGATAAGTTCGCTCTGTCCCGATGAGGCGCCCGTGGGAAATTCGTCGACCCGCAGACACTCGATGCTCGGGCGCAGCCAACCGCCGCCGGATGGCGCCGCGTCGACGTTCAATTCGGCCCCTGAAGGAGGATACTGGTCGACATCCCATCCTCGGAGACGAAGCTCCGCATAGGCGTCCCCATAGTCGAACGGTCTGCGGGGCGCCCCTTGATCCTCTCCGTCCGGCGCCGGGGCACCGAGCATACGGCATAGGAAGAATGGAGTGGACTCCTCGCAAGCGCGGTCATTGACGGTCATGGACCAGCCGGCGTAAAGCGAGGCCCCCGCTTCGAAGAAGGCGTCCCTTAACCGCGGTATTTCAGGATGATTGCTCCAACAGGAGTCGATGTACACGAAGCTGTTCGGTGCAAAAGTCATGTACTTGGCGACAAAACGCGACGTGAAGCAGAAGCGTCGAACCCCACCCGGAAGCAGGCCTTCGACCATGACCAGGGACTGATCGGCCAAGTCTTCGGCATACGCGGCCTGGGTTTCCGCCGTCGGTTCGGTCGCGGTCATTATTGCGGAGGAGTACTCAGACGGCGCAGCCGCCGTGGGGCTCGGGAAGAGGGTTGCGGTGACTCCATGGGTGCCCATGTAGAAGAATGCCGGGCCGTTAATATTCATGAGATTTTCCACGGTGCCTCCGGCCTGCGGACTGGCGGTGACGGAGTAACCGGCCTCCAGCAACCAAGGGCTGATTAGGGCGGCCACGTTGGCATATCCCGTACCCAGCTCTTGAAACAGCACGGCGGGACCAGCAGGAATTCCCGATTGCGAAGACAGAACATCGAGGACGTCTTCCGTATCCAAGAGGGGTGCCGAGAGCGGATCGGCAATAGAGGAAAGTATCGCTTCCGCGCCTTCAGCGTTGGAGAGCGGCGGCAGGGAATCATAACCGGGCCGGCCGTTTGCGTCGACAATATACGTCGCCCCTCCTGGAAAGCGCCCCCATGCCATTCCGTACTCAGGCGAAGAGCCCGTGGCCTCAAACTCTGATCGTTTCGCAATCGCTTTCTCGGCAACTGCCAATACTTCTTCACGGGTTGGATTATCGGGCAGTGTTTCCAAAGCAGCCCTTACAGCATCCATCGCGAGTACGCGACTCTCGGGCGTGATATCGACACGTGGGCAAGCAGTAAGTAGTGCGAAGAGCGCGAGAACTGCGAATGCCCTTATAACCTTTAGCGCGTTTCTGTGTTCCATGACTTTACCCGCCTTTCTTCCGGCTATCCCGATCATCGGGAATGGGCTTCAGAGGCTTCATCCATATGATGGACCTGTTGCGGTGTAGAAAGCCATTCTGGAGTGAGGATTCCCTCTCTAAAGACCTGCGCCGGTGGCGTTGCAGGTTCCAATTCGCCGATGTCCCTGGCGACTCCGAGGGGCGGTTACCTTCCGGGTTCGGATGCCACTCCTATCCACTCCAAGACACGATGCCGAGCCAAGGTAAAATGGCGGCACTGCGCTTGATGGGGAGACTGCGCCTATTGTGGGGCCAGACGGTGACATCATCGTGACCGGAGAAACTTAGTGTGCGGCCTTCCAAGCTCCTCTTACGTCGATTGAGAACATCCTGTGTAACCGCAAGAACTGCCTAATCGGACGGCGCGAGATGCCTGGTTCATCTGACAGTGCCCTCTCGTTAGGGAATCGTTTTGAGCGTAGCACCCCATCAAGCCATGCGGCGATCTCGATCGGGTTCATGCGTAAGGCTATGCACTGAAATGCTTTGCCGCTGCGTACGAATCGTCGGGTCGAGCTATATAAAGCCTTAGAAACGGGAGGTCATTTACTTTTTGGCGCTCTCTCCTCGTTTCCTTTCT
>JBJOID010000283.1:0-13478 GCA_046047315.1 Candidatus Hydrogenedentota bacterium
TCGGGGCGCACGCAGGAGAGCATGGTCGCATGGCAAACACGCACTACAAAGCAGAAGTGATTGTGGCCGGTGGCGGTCTGGCCGGCATGGTCACCGCCTACGAGCTGATTGGCCGGGGCAAGAAAGTGCTGCTCTTCGAGAAGGGGGCGGAGAAGGACTACGGCGGGCTTGCCGGGGAATCCTTCGGCGGAATCATGATGGTGGGCACCCCGCATCAGAAGCGCACCAAGATTCCCGATACGCCCGAGTTGGCGCTCAGCGACTGGCATAGCTATGCCGAGTTCGAAGAGGACGCGCACTGGCCGAAGAAGTGGGCCGAATTCTATTGCCACAATTCCATCGAGCACATTTATGAGCCGCTCACATCCAAGAAGATCGAGTTTCTGCCGGTGGTCAACTGGCCGGAGCGCGGCGAACGGCGGCGGGGAAATTCCGTGCCGCGGTGGCACATCACCTGGGGAACTGGATTCGAGATCATCGCCAAGCTGAAGGCGGCCTTTGAACGCCATCCCAACCGCGCCAATCTCACCGTCTGCTTCGAGCATGAAGTCTCCGGCCTTACCGTGCAGGATGGCCGAGTGACCGGGGTTCATGGCAGGGATTTGCGCCAGGGCGTGGACTTCAGCGCCGAAGCGGAGCACACGGTTATCGCCAGCGGCGGCATGTGCGGAGGCGACCTGAGTTACCTGCGCAGCCACTGGTACAAGCCTTGGGGCGCGGCCCCGGAGATTATCCTTAACGGCTCGCACCCCAATAGCGACGGCATGCTGCACGAGAAGGTGCGCGAGGCGGGCGGCAACCTGACCCACCTGGACAAGCAATGGCACTACGCCGCGGGGGTGCACCACCCAGCGAAACGCCGCCCGCACGACGGCCTCAGCCTGGTGCCCCCGCGCTCGGCGCTTTGGGTCAATGCCTATGGCGAACGCATCCGTAATCCCGGCCCGCTGGTCGGCTACACGGACACACGCCATTTCGTTGAGTCCGTCATCCAGCAGCCGGGCCAATACTCGTGGCAGGTGATGAATTGGAAAATCGCCATCAAGGAACTAGGCGTGTCTGGTTGCAGCTACATGACGGCCTTCCGCAACAAGAGCAAGGCGCTGCTGCTGAAGAGTATTATCCTGGGCAACACCGAGCTGGTGAACAACCTGCTCAATGATTGCCCCGAGGACATCATCGCCGCGAAGTCCCTGCCAGAGCTGGTCGACAAGATGAATGAACGCAACCTTGGCGGACTCAAGACTGATCTATCCACGCTGCAAAATGAGATCGCCGAATACGATCACCAGATCGATCGCGGGCCGGCCTTCTTCAACGACGACCAGTTGCGCCACATCATGAACTTCCGGACGTATCGCGGCGACAAGATTCGGGTATGCAAGTTCCAGAAGATCCTCGACCCCAAGGCCATGCCGCTGATTGCCATACGCGAGTTCATCCTCGCGCGCAAAAGCCTCGGCGGCATACAAACCGACCTTGCCTCGCGCGTGCTCCGTCCCGATGGCGAAGTCATGCCGGGGCTCTATGCCGTGGGCGAGGCGGCAGGATTCGGGGGCGGCGGCATCCATGGCTTACGGTCGCTCGAAGGAACCTTCCTCGGCGGGTGCGTCCTGACGGCACGGGTGGCCGCGAAGGAAATCGGGGGGTGAACACCTTCCAGCATTGACAAAGTGTAGCCTATAGGATACATTTATCATCGCATTAGAGATTCGAAAAACAGAAGTCTTTGCCGCGTGGCTTGATAACCTCGCCGACTTGAAGGCTAGGGCTCGCGTGCAAGCCCGAATTGAACGGCTTGCCTTGGGGAATCCGGGGGATGTTGAACCCGTGGGCGAGGGCGTTTCAGAACTAAGAATCAACTACGGCCCCGGCTATCGTGTTTATTTCAAACGACATGGAAGTAGGCTGATAATCCTTCTTGCTGGTGGAGACAAGAGCACGCAGTCACGGGATATCAAGGCGGCTATTCGCCTTTCAAGAAGTCTGCAGGAGTGAATGATGGCCAGAATTGCGACAACCCGGTATGATGTCGCCGAGCATCTGCGAACTCCGGAGGAAATGGCAGCCTACCTAGAAGCCTGCCTCGAGGAAGCCAACGGAGATGCGGCGTTCATAGCCAAAGCGCTGGGTGACATTGCCCGCGCCAAAGGAATGTCACAAGTGGCGCGCGATGCGGGACTATCCCGAGAAAGCCTTTACAAGGCGTTGTCGGGCGAGCGAACCCCGGGATTCGACACCATTCTCAAAGTAGTCAGCGCATTGGGACTCAAGCTGCACGCAGAGGCACGCTGAGGTGCACTGTTTTCGGGCGATTAACCCGAAACCTTGAGAGCGTATGCCTTTGTCCAAGGGAGCCGCAGTATTTCGAACATCTCGGAACTTGATGCCGATAAGCGCCGTAATGCGCCATAGGATAAGCATGGGCTTATCGGCAGATTCACACCCTGAACGGTGGACTTCTTTGAAGACCGTTGGAGGAATATCCCGCCACAGTCAAGAATCGAGAAATGTTAGTATCGAGGACTTGGGCTGTTCAGAAATTAGATAGGCGCTAGTTTTTCAACTTTCAGACGAATAGTCTTGGCCCTAGGAATAGGCACGAGGGAGCATCACCATGGCAGGAACACTCACCGCGCAACAGGTTAACATCGGGTCCGCCAAGAGCGGGGCGTGGCTGGCGCGTTATGCGCTCGAGCAGTTGCCCATCTCGCACACCTTCGGCATTCCCGGCGTGCACAACACCGAACTCTACGATGAGCTGAACATCTCGGACAGGATCCACCCCGTGCTGGTCACACACGAATCCGGTGCGTCGTTCATCGCCGACGCGATCAGCCGCACGTCGAACGGTGAGATCGGCTGCTGCGTCATTGTCCCTGCTGCGGGGATCACGCATGCAATGAGCGGCATTGGGGAGGCTTTCCTCGATGGCATCCCGATGCTCGTGATTTCAGGCGGCACCCGCACGGACCTGCCTTACAAGTTCCAACTGCACGAGCTGGACCAGACCAAGGTGCTGGACGGCATTACCAAGGGTGCATGGCGGGTGACGCGGCACGAGGACATCGTGCCCACCATCTTCGAGGCCTACCGCGTGGCGGTATCCGGAATGCCGGGGCCGGTGCTGGTGGAGATTCCAGTTGATCTGCAACTGTTCCGCCAGCAGGTGGACTCCGTGCCCGCCTTTGAACCGCACACGCCGCCCGCCTACACGGATGCCGCCAAGGTGGCGGCCGCGGCCGATCTGCTTGCGTCCGCAAAGAAGCCCGGCATCTTCGTCGGCTGGGGCGCGGTCGATGTGGCGGACGACGTGGCGAGCATCGCGGACCTGCTTGGGGCGCCGGTCTCGACGACGTTGCAGGGCTTGAGCGCATTCCCCGCGTCGCACCCGCTGCACACCGGCATGGGCTTCAGCCCGGCAGCGGTGCCCGCCGCGTTTAATGCGTTCAAGGATTGCGACTGCCTGCTCGCCATCGGCACCCGCTTCGGAGAGATTCCAACCGGCAGTTTCGGCTGCGCGGTGCCGGAGAATCTGATCCACATTGATATCGACCCCGAGGCCGTCGGCGCGAACTTCCCAGCCAAGGTGGGCATCGCGGGCGACAGCCGCTCCGTGGCGCCGCAGTTGCTTGCCGCGCTCAAGGCGAAAAACCTCGATTGCATCGAGCGGCACAAGCGCACCGCTGAGCAGATCAAGAAGGACAAGGAAGCCTACAAGAAGGAATGGTACGGCCACGTGAATGATCGCGTGAACCCGGCGATGTTCTTCGACGAGTTGCGCAAGCAGCTCAAGGACGACGCGATCACCGTAGTGGACGACGGCAACCACACCTTCCTTGCGGCGGAACTGTTTCCGGTCATCAAGACGCGTCATTTCATTTCACCCACCGACTTCAATTGCATGGGCTATTGCGTGCCCGCTGCCATCGGGGCCAAGATTGTTAATAAGGACAAGCAGGTCGTCGGCATCGTGGGCGATGGCGCCTTCATGATGACCGGCCTCGAGACGCTCACGGCCACCACCGAGGGGCTCGGCGTCGCCTATTTCGTCTTCTACGACGGCGAGCTGTCGCAGATCAGCCAGGGGCAGCAGATTCCCTATAACCGCAAGACCTGCACGGTGATGGGCGATATCAAGATTCAGGGCGTGGCGATGGCGACCGGCGCGCATTATGTAGTCATCGAGAACAACAGCCAGATTGCGGCGGGCATCAAGGAAGCGCTCGATCGCGCCGCCAAGAACCAGCCCGTCATCGTGGATGTGCGCATCGACTACTCCAAGCGCACGCGCTTTACGCAGGGGGTGGTGAAGACCGTGCTCAAGCGGTTCCCGCTGGGAGACAAGTTCCGCTTCATTGGCCGCGCCATGCTGCGGAAGGTAACCGGTTGATCAACTGCGCGCGACCGGGACAAGCCGGGGATTATTGAGAGGGGTGCAGGACATGCGGGTGAACTGGGAAACATTCAAGGGCGCCGCAGCGGGCATCGGGGTAGCCATGGCGCTCTCGGCCAGCGCGGCGCTCGCCGACGATTTCACAGTGACGAGCAACGCCGATGACGGTGTGGGCACCCTCCGCGAGGCCATCACGGCGGCCAATGCCAGCGACTCCAACCCCGACACCATCACGATTGACCTGCCCGCCGAGAGTGCGATCGCCCTCTTTAGTCCCCTGCCGCCCATTGCGGCGCAGGGGCCTGTTACGGTGGTATCCAATCTTGATATCACCATAGACGCGAGCGGCATCGGAGAGAATGAAAATGCCATCACGGTGTCCAGCCCGGGAGTAAGCATCAGCGGGCTTCGCATCAATGGCGCACCGGGAAGCGGCATACTCATTGTAGCTGCCAATGCCACGGTGACCGCGTCGCTCCTCGACGGCAACGGCACAGGAATCACCATCGAAGTCGGGGTCAACGCGACCATCGGCGGCATCGAAAGCAGCGCCCGTAATATCATCATCAACAGTGCCCGCGCGGGGATCTCCATCTCGGGCAATGCCCCGGGATTCTCCATCCTTGGCAACTACCTCGGCATCGATCTTGACGGCAACGCCGCCGGCAACGGCAGCGTGGGCATCAGCATCAGCGGTGCCACTTTGGGCCAAGTCGGAAACCTAAGTGGCAATGGCGGCAATGTCATCTCCGGCAATGACCAAGGCGGCATATCGATCAGCGGCAGCAGCGGGTTGTCGATACGGGGCAACACGATAGGCCTTGACCCCGCGCAGAACATTGAGGTCCCGAATGGCGGTCCGGGTATCAGCATCAGCGGCGGCAGCAATCTGACCATTGGCGAACCGGGCAATGTCATTGCGGGCAACGGAGGCGGTGGCATCTTTCTCCTGAACACCACCGGAGTGACGATTACCTCGAACCGCGTGGGCCTTAACGCCAGCGACACTCCCTTCTTCAACGGAGGGCCTGGCGTCAGCCTGAACAACTCCACGCAAAATACCATTGGTTCTTCGACGGCCCCCAACAAGGGTAACCTCATCGCGGCCAACAGCGGCCCGGGTGTCCTGCTCGACGCAGGCTCCAACGACAATCAGATCAAGAACAACAACATCGGCTTGAACACGGTCTTTCAAGGTATCGGGAATGTTGGCGATGGCATTCGCATCATCGCCAGTAACGGCAACCAGATTGGCGGCCCCGAAGCCAATGCCGGCAACATCATCTGCTCCAGTGTCGAGTCCGGGGTGGAAATCAACGGCGGCGTGAACAACACCCTCGAAGCCAACTGGGTCGGCGTGGACCCTTTGGACGTCTCGCACCCGAATTCCAGCGGCGGGGTGACGATATTTGGCGGGGCCACCGGGAACAAGATTGGAAATGCTGCAGGCGCGGGAAACATCATCCGCCGCAATTCAGGCTTTGGTGTGCTGGTCAACGGCCCCACAACTACCAACAATACCATCCGCTTCAACAACATCAGCAACAACACCTCGGGCGGCATATCGCTATTGAATGGCGCGAATGGCGCTGTCACGGCCCCGGTTATTACGGGGATTGGTTCTGCCTTTGGCACCGCCCCGGCGCTCGCGCTTGTCGATCTCTATGTCGATGAATCCACCCAGGGTGCCACCTACCTTGGCACGGTGTCCGCAAATGGCGCAGGCAATTTTTCGAGCAATGTCGACCTAACCTTGTATGTTGACCAGTTCCTCACGGCTATCGCCACCACGGCCAGCGGTTCCTCAACTTTCAGCGCGCCTTTTTCCATCGTGATACCCGAAGGCGCGGTGGATGGGGAGGGCGATCTTGACGGAGAAGGTGGAACCGAGGGCGAGGGAGAAGGCGGACCCGAGGGGATTGTGGAGGGTGAGGGAGAACCCTTGGTCGAGAACGATCAGTGCCCCGTCGACACCGAGTTCAGCCAGCCCATCGACCTGACGGTTTCTTCGTTCGCACCCAATTCTTCCGGTGGTCCAGTCTCCTACGAGAACTTCTCCGGGATAAGCACGCCCATTGCGGGGCTAAGGTGGTGGGGAACTGCGATCGGCATCTTCGGCGAGTGCACCTCGGAGACTCCCGAGTTCCTGGTGACCTTCTATCTGGACGATGCCGGATTTCCGGGAGAGCCAATCACCACGCGCATCGTCGCGCCCACCTTATCACCGACCGGACGCCTCATCGCGAGTGGAGCCGAGCAAGCCCACGACGCGATTTTCGACGTGCCAGTATCCCTTTCGGAGGGATGGGTCTCCATCGAGAATCTCGAGATCACCGGATGCACCTCCAACTGGGTCGCCGCCAGCGCCGACGGAGGCACCAGCCTCACCGTGGACGAGTCGGTACCCACCGTTGTGACCAACGAGTTTGACCTTTCGCTCTGCCTTATCGGCGGAGAGGCGCTGGAAGGAGAAGGAGAGGAACTATCGCCCTTGCTCTCCTGTGCCGAGGACAGCGTCGTTGGTCAGGCCGTGGGCGAACAGGTCGTGCAGGGCGGACAGAGCAATTCGAATAATGCCTTCCGTTCCTTCGAGAAGTTCAGCGGGCTTACCGGGGAATACCACGGGCTTCGCTGGTGGGGCACATACTCCAGCCCGCTCGGTGGCGACTGTTTTGCCGCAGGCGCTTCCTTCAATGTGACCCTCTATGCCGACGAGGAGAACCGTCCCGGCGCGCTGATTTTCAGCGAGCTCGTCACCCCGTCCGCCGAGGCCACAGGCCGCAGCGCCTTTGGGGTGGAGGAGCGCGTGTTCGACGTCAACCTTGTCAACCCCATCGCCGTGGATTCGGGTTGGCTCCTCATTGAGGACCTCAATACAACCGGCTGCATCTACCGCTGGACTTCTTCCCCCGGGGGCGACGGATTCAGTCTTACGCAGGTGACCACCACCGAGGCCTATGCCGAGAACAACTTCGACCTCGCGTATTGCCTTACACCGGGGCTGGCGCCGGAAGGGGCCCAGGATGGCGAGGGGACAGGCGAGGGCTTCGCGGAGGGTGAGGGCGAAGGGAGTGTGCTTGAGCCCCATACTGCGGACATCAATGGCGATGGCATCTTCTCACTCACGGAGTTGTTGCGGGTGGTGCAGTTGTTTAACGCCGATGCCTACCGTTGTTTCGCCGGCGAGGGGGAGAGCGAGGATGGCTTTGAACCTGGCGCGGGAGACTGCCTCGTCTGCGGCGGCCATGACGCGGACTATGATGTTGAGGGAGCCGATTGCGTTGTCGAACTCTCCGAACTGCTCCGTCAAATCCAGTTGTTCTCGCTCGGCTCCTATGGAAATTGCCTCGAGTCTGAGGACGGGTTCTGCGGATTAGGCTGAATCGCTGAGGTTAATTGTTTACAAGGTTGCCTCAATAGACCGTATCGGATACCATAGGGCGAGTACGCCGCACGGGTTCCCCATGCGGCGTGGGAGCGTCCCCTATGCCTGTCTACGATCTGGCCGCCTTGAGGAACAAGCCCGAGCGCTACGTGCTCGGGCTCATGACGGGCACTTCCGGTGATGGCATCGACGGGGTCGTGGTTCGCGTCAAGGGCACCGGCCCCGGGCTGGCGATCAAGCTCATCACCCACAAGCACATTCCCTTCGCGCCTATTTTCCGAACCCGCCTGCTCGACGAGCACATGAATGTGCGGGCCGTATGCGCGTTGAACTTCGAGCTGGGGGAACAACTGGCCGAGGCCGCGCTTGTGCTGATGGAACAAGCCAAGGCGGTCGACGTGGACGTGGACATCATCGCGTCGCATGGCCAGACGGTTGCCCATCTTCCTCCGCCGCTGAATGAGCATGCGGGCACCCTTCAAATTGGGGAGGCCGCCATTCTCGCCGAGCGCACGGGCCGCGTGGTGGTCAGCGATTTTCGCAAGCGCGACATGGCTGCTGGCGGACAGGGCGCACCGCTGGTGCCTTATGGCGACTGGATGCTGTGGCGCCGCCGCAAGGACGAACGCAACGTGCTCTGCCTCAACCTCGGCGGCATCGCCAACTTCACCGTGGTGACCCCGAAGATCGAGGACGTCATGGCCTTCGACACGGGCCCCTGCAACATGATCATCGACGGGGCCGTGCGCCTGCTTACGGGCGGCGCCAAGCAAATGGACCCGGACGGCGAGGCTTCCTCGCGCGGCATCGTCATTGATGAGTTTCTGAACTACCTGCTTGAGCACCCCTATTTTGACAAGGTGCCGCCCAAGAGCACCGGGCGCGAGGAGTTCGGGGAGGAGATCTATCTGCGCGACGCCGTGCTGGCCCGCCGCAGCCAGCCCTTCGAGGACATCGTCGCGACAGTGACGGCGGCGGCCGCCACCAACATCGTCCAGGCCTACGAGCGCTTCATCAAGCCGGTCTACCCGATCGACCATGTGGTCTGCGGGGGCGGGGGCATCCGCAACGCCGCCCTCATGAAGCGCATCCGGCAGGGCTTTGGCGACATCCCCGTCTATCAATGCGACCAATTCGGGATCCCCTATAACGCCCGTGAGGCCATCGCCTTTGCCATCCTTGGCAACGAGACCATCTGCGGCACCCCTTCAAACGTGCCGCAAGCCACCGGCGCCAAACGCGCCGTAACTCTGGGCACCATCACGCTCCCCTGATGATCGTTGTCACAGGCAAGTGCTCGGGACCTCCCTAGGCTTGCTGTCATTTTCGACGCCGGGTTGACGGTCTTTCTCCATGCGTGGTATCGTTCGGGGTCCGGCGCGGGGTTTGCATGGGCAGGCTTCTGCGCGCGCTGGCGACACTCCATGACACGGGGTTCGCGGCGATGATGGTTGGTCCTACTCAACGTCACGGCGGTGAACCCGGTCAGGCCCGAGAGGGAGCAGCCGCAGCCGTTTGTGCGTGTGCTGTAGATTGGCCTGCCGGAGCCGCGGCCCCGTGACCCTTTATGACCAACCGCTCCCCGGAGGGGGCTTTCCAGGCGCGGGATGAAGCATGGCCGATGAGCGATACCTGGTGCTGGCCCGGAAGTGGCGACCTCGCCGCTTCGAGGATGTCGTAGGCCAGGAGCACATCACCCGCACGCTGCGCAACGCGATCACGTCGGGCCGCATCCACCACGCCTTCCTTTTCATTGGCTCTCGCGGTATTGGAAAAACGACCACCGCCCGCATCTTGGCCATGGCTCTGAATTGCCAGGCGGGCGAAGGCCCCACCCCCGAGCCCTGTGGCGTTTGCGAGAACTGCAAGGCCATCACCTCCGGCAGCCACATCGACGTGATCGAGATTGACGGTGCCTCGAACAACGGCGTGGACGACGTGCGCGAGATTCGCGACAACATCCGCATGGTGCCGAACTACGGGCGCTACAAAGTCTATATCATCGACGAGGTGCACCAGCTCTCGGCGGGCGCCTTCAATGCCTTGCTCAAGACGCTCGAAGAGCCGCCGTCCCACGCCATCTTCATTCTGGCCACTACCGAGGCCCACAAGATTCCGGCGACTATCATTTCGCGCTGCCAGCGATATGATTTCCGCCGCGTGGGGATGACGCGCCTAACACAACTCCTGCGGGAAATTCTCGACCGTGAAGGCGTGAAGGCCAGCGACGAGGCCTTGAACGCGATTGCCCGGGCGGCCGAGGGCGGCGTGCGCGATGCGGAGAGCATCCTCGATGAACTGATCACCTATTGCGACGGGGAGATTACCTTTCAGGATGTGTTCGATGTGCTCGGGCTTGTGGACTGGGATTTGCTTACCGGCCTGACTGACGCGATACTCACCCGGGATATCGCGCGACAACTGGAAATCATCGAGCAGATCGTGGCCGATGGCAAGGACCTTGGCCAGTTCGTGCAGGACATCCTGCGCTATTTCCGCAACTTGCTCGTCTGTAAGACCGCGAACAGCACCGAGCTACTTCACCTGCCTGAGGACGAGGCAGCGGCCATGAAAGCACAGTCGGCGAAGTTCTCGCTCAACCAGTTGATACGGCTGGTCGAGGAAATTTCCAAGCTGACGGCAGGGTTTGACAGCCAACTGGCGCAACGGATTGCCCTCGAGGCGCTGCTTATTCGCACGACGAATCTTGGCATCGGGGTAAGCATCGACACGGTGCTGGAGAAACTAGCGGCCCTGCAATCGGGTCAGCCGCTCCCGGCGGCATCCCCACCGCCGGACCCTCCTGACGCCGGAGCCATCGCGACTGCGCCCGCGGCTCCGGCGAAACCGGCGCCCGCGCCGCCGCCCCGTACGCCCTCGGTCGAAGCGAGGCCAGCGCAGCGCCCGTCAGCAGCCACGGCCCCGGCAGTTTCGAAACCCGCTCCCGCCGTGGAGGCGCGCCCTGCGCCCGCACCCGTGGAATCCGCCTCTGTTGCCAAGCCCCAAGCGGCACCAGCGCCAGCGCTATCTGCCGAGGCTGCCCGGCTTGCCCAGCAGGACCCCTTCGTGGCCAGCGTCCTCGACGTGTTCAAGGGACGCGTGGTCGCGGTGAAAGCGGTTACGGTCGAAACCGATTTACCCACGGTCAGCGATGCGGACGACGCTCCACTGGACGAAGCCTAAGAGCAAGTACGGTCAGCTTGCGGCTTCGGCGGGAGCTGCCGGCTTGCCGATCCGGAACTTCACGATGACCGGCTCGTGGTCGCTCAGGGGCTGTTGGTTCTCGTCGTAGAATTCCGGGCCATCGTGCTGATAGGTCAACGCCTTCAACTCCACCGCCGTGCTTGTGCGATACAGCACGTGATCCACGCCGGTGTGTGGTTCGCCCAGCAACTCCGTGCGTGCGTCGCGCAGGCCTAGGTGGGCGCAGATTCCGCCGATGATGTCGTAGTAATCCAGACCTTCGAAGCTGGCTGGGGGCGTGTCGGGGATGCCCGTGCCGGGAGTCTCGGGGCGTTTGAAGCGAAGATTGAAGTCCCCAAGGACGATGACCGCGCTGTCCGGTTTTGAATTCGCCTTGACGAAGTCCACCATCTCCTGCGCCTGCTTGCGCTTCGAGGCCATGGCCTCGTCATTCTTTCCCGCCTCCTTGTGCGTGGTGTACACGTCCAACGGAAAGCCTCCCACGTCGAAGCGCGTGAGCAGGATGCCCTTGGAGGCGGGCTTGTTCTGAAAATCCCCTGCGGTGGTGTAGTGCCAGACGGCGGTGCCGGTCAGGGGGAAACGGCTCAGCGTGCCCAGCCCGGAGCCCACGATTTTCCAAGGTGCCTTGAGGGTGCCGTCGTAGACCTTTACCGGCTGCGTCGCTAGTTTCCAGTAGCGGCCGTGGTCCTTGAAGCACTCCTGTAGTGTCACGATGTCGTAGGCGTTGGTCACCTTCGGGATGCGCTCGAACTTGTGGACCGAGTCGTCGAACCATGGGCGCGCCTGCACGTTGTAGGCCACGGCGGTGAACTCCACCGGCTCGCCTGTAGGCTGCGGCAGGTTGGCGAGGGCGACACCATCAACCTCGACGAGGATCTTTCCCATGCGCATCCAGCCGACGGCGGCCAGAAGCACGACTATGACGACAAGAATCAGAGGCAACCGCTTGGCAAAGGCACGCATGCGCAATATCTCCGGGGGTGCGTTCGAGTATACTTCATTAAGACCGTGCGGAGCGCGTGCGAGTTTTCTTGAACGGCAGCGCACCGGACATTTGACTCGGTCGTGGATGAATGCTATCATCTCCGCTCTTGTCGAAACATGACCCGGACGCCGCGCCCGAACGTGCAGCGCGTCCGATGGGAGAGCAACCATGTCCCGGATTTGTGAATACAGTGGCAAGCGCCCCCACGTGGGCAACAAGATCGTGCGCCGAGGCAAGGCCAAGCGCGTGGGCGGTATCGGTCAGAACGTGACCGGCATCTCGAAGCGCCGCTGGGTGCCCAACCTGCAGACCATCCGCGTGGTGGATGAGAACGGCGGCGTGAAGAAGGTGAAGGTGGCGGCGCGCTACATCAAGGCGGGCAAGTTCACCAAGGCGCCTCGCGGCTATCGCAAGCAGTTCCTTAAGCAGGAAGCGGCCGCGAAGTAATCGCGCCATACCCATGGTTTCTTTCGCCCCGGTGGTTTCCGAACCGCCGGGGTTTTCCTTTGAAGCGAGCAGCCCGGAGAGCAGGCGGCATGTCGGCGGCGATCATCCATGGAAGAAACGCGGTGCTTGAGGCGCTTCGGTCGAAGGGCCGGGTCAACCGTGTTTACATCGTGAGCGACGGCAAGGCCAGTGGACGAGACGCAGTGCTCGATGCGGCGCGCGCGGCGGGCGCTCCTTTCGAGTTCATCCCGCTGGCAAAAATGAACAGCCTGACCGCCTCCAACGAGCATCAGGGGGTGGCCGCCGCGATAGCCCCGGTGGCTTACGCCGACCTCGAGGCTCTCGTGTCGACGCTGCCGGAGGAGGCTGTTTTGCTGGCGCTGGACGGGGTGCAGCATCCTCGAAATGTCGGCATGATACTGCGAAGCGCGGCGGGCGCGGGGTGCGCCGGGGTCCTGTTGCCGCAACGCGGCGGCGCCTTGCTCGATGATGACATCGTCAAGGCGAGCGCCGGGGCGCTGCTGCATGTGCCCGTGATCGCCTGCGCCAACCTGCCGCAGACGCTGCGCTGGCTCAAGGAGCAGGATTTCTGGGTTTACGGACTCGATGCGTCGGGTACGTCAAGCGTGTTCACCTATCGCTGGCCCAAGCGCAGCGTGCTTGTGGCGGGCGGTGAGACCAAGGGCATGCGGCCCGGCGTCGCCAAGCTATGCGACGACCTGCTCTCGATTCCCCTTGCGCATGGCATGGACAGCCTTAACGTCGCCGTATCAGCAAGCATCGCCCTCTATCAGGCCCGCCATGGGGCCAAGGATGGCAGGACACAAAGTTGACTCCTGGCAAGTGGGTCAGGCTCGGAGTTTGTCGAGTCCCACGAGGGCGGCCATTTTCTTGTCGAGGAGGCGGGTTGGAAGCAGGCGCTTCATGAGGGGGTATCTCACGGCGCCGGCACCAGTGGCTACCCAGGTGGGGCGGGGCGAGGAGAGGATGGCATCGGCGATTTCTCGGCCGACCTGCTCGGCGGAGGCGGCGCCTTCCTGGGAAATGCGGGCGCGCCGCAG
>JBJOID010000284.1:0-19490 GCA_046047315.1 Candidatus Hydrogenedentota bacterium
GCAAATCCTCAAGGTCTGCAAAACCGACAACATCGATTCGCATTGAACTCAAATAGTCCAACACCTGCTTAGAGGAAAGTCTGATTCCTTGAGGCTGCACGGTTCGCTCCAGCTATTACCGTTTAGTTGAGGATTTCAAACTGCTTGACGCACTGAATCACCCGCTCTTGAGCCGACATAGGCATAAAGTTAAATAGAGGAAGCCGAAGTATTCGCTTACCGACATGATCCGTTACAGGCAGTACTTGGTCATTCTTGGAGACCTTTTGCCCCATAACGCTGGAATGCAAGGGCTGATAGTGAAACGTCGATTGTATTCCGTTTCGCGCCAAATGTTGAATCAATCCATCACGCGTTTCGTTGCTGGGTAGCATTAGATAGAAGACATGATAAGATGGCTCACTGTCTGGTGGAACAAGCGGCAACCCAACACGATTGCATTTTGCCCAATCTGATAAGCCTTGCAGATAGTTAATCCAAGCGATCCTACGACTTTCATGGAGTTCTTGCGCCAGACGCAATTGAGGCAAAAGGAGCGCAGCCGTCACTTCACTTGGCATGTAGTTCGAACCTATATCTATCCATTGGTAGTAAGTCACTAAACCTTTATTAAAGCGCTCTCTATCCGTACCCTTGTCACGTAGCGAAGTTGCGCGCTCGATGAGGTTCTCGTCGTTTATGGCGAGCGCCCCTCCTTCACCACAGGTGAAATTCTTCGTTTCGTGGAAACTAAATGCTGCCAGCTTGCCCATGCTTCCCAAACTGCGCCCCTGATACTTGCAAATTGGCCCATGGGCAAGGTCTTCAACGAAATCTAAGTCGTACTTGCGAACGAGCTCCAACAAAGAATTCAAGTCGCATGGAACTCCGTTGTAGTGCACAGTAGCAATAGCTCGTGTTCTCTCTGTAACCAATGTGGCCGCATGTTCAACATCCAGGCAAAGTGTGTCGGGCCTTATGTCCGCAAACCTCAGCACGGCGCCTCTAAGCAAGAAAGCGTTCGCTGTTGAAGGAAAGGTGAAGGAAGGCAGAATGACTTCTTCTCCACGCTTCAAGTCCAGTAAGAGAGCAGCCATCTCGAGTGCGGAAGTGCACGAAGTGGTTAACAGAACTTTTCTGCAAGAGGTCAATGCCTCCAGTTGCCTTTCACATTGCTGGGTGTAGTCTCCCCCACCTTTTAGCCGTCCACTGCTTAATACTTCTGAAATATAATCTTGGCTGTTATCGGGTATGAATGGTCGATTGAAGGGAATACTCTCGTTGAACGCTCTAACAGGGGATTGCTCAACTTGACAAGATGCTGTGCTTTCCATATTGATACCAGTGGTTGCTTTCGCATATTTTACATATTGCTAGTTGATGCAGTATCGCGTCAAACCGAACTTCTCATGCCGAATTCAAAATTAGCTTGCCGCAGTTTGATCGCCGGATCGCGTGTGAGTAAGTAGAGAGCGAAGTTCTCGCTTTAGCACTTTCCCTGTAGGACCCATGGGAAGTTCCTCAACGAAGAAATACCTTACAGGCCTGTTCGATAAGGGCATGTGAGATGCAAGAAATTGCCGAATTTCGTTTTCCTTGGCGACTCCATTGCTCGCAACGACAAACGCTATTGGCACCTCTCCGTAGTAATCGTCCTGCTCGCCAACTACTGCTGCCGCGACAACTCCCTGTACCTGTGTTATACAAGATTCCACGGCTCGTGGATAAATGTTCTCACCCCCGCGAATAATCAAGTCCTTGATTCGGTCAACGATTACTACGTTACCTGAAGCATCTTTGTATCCGATATCTCCGGTAGGAAAGCGTTGCTCCTGAAGCTCCGGCTGCCCTAGGTATCCAATCATCACGTTCTTACCACAGACGACAATTTCACCCGTTTGTCCGAGCGGCTTGGGCTTACCTGTTTCTCCTAGAATCTCGATCGTGCAATCGTCGATGGGCGGCCCTGCGTGATAGGAGTTCGAAATCGCTTCAGGCGCAGTAAAAGATGCAATTGATGCAGTTTCCGTTAATCCGTAACCCTGCCTTAACGATATACCATACGTTTCGCTGTATTGCTCCACGAGTGCCGGCGGCACAGTAGCCCCCCCTATGCCATAGAATCTCTTCTGGAGATTGTACGTCAGGCTTTTGTCTTCGCCACATACTCTTGAGAGTATAGGAGTCATTGCTGAGTACATTGTTGGGACACCGACGAAGTGGGTGACATCTTGCCTGAGCAAATTTTCCACTACTCGTTGCGGCTTAAACGGCTCATGCAACGTAACCAAACCGCCGCTCACTAGCGCACCAGTGAGCATAGCGATTTGACCGAACGAGCTAGAGAGCGGCATTGCAATCAGGACATTGGAGGAACTTGATAGCATCACTCTAGTCGCAAAACCTTTAGATCCCGCGAGCAGATTATGATGAGAAAGACGCACACCCTTCCCTGGACCGGTCGTGCCAGAGGTGCCCAAAATTACGGCTTCCGCGTTTGCTGGCTGTAAAGCGGCCGTCTTCGCCGGCAACGCGTTCCTACATTGCTGTGATAAGCTCTTGATTGCTGGGTAATCCAGTAGCTCGCCACTAGATTCACACCAAATGAATCGAAGTCTCGCCTCGAGGACAGCCTCCAACAGATTCGATGCATTCGGAATCTTGTCATAATCTACGATGATTAACCCATCAACCTTGGCATCGTCTATCGCACGAGCATACAGCAAAGGCGGTAACTTGCTTGACAGTGGTACAACAACGCCGCCAGCGTAGAGAATGCCGTAGTATGCTTTCACGAACCCGGGTGAGTTCATGCCTACTAGTGCAACTCGTTGGCCGGCAATCAACCCGTTATTGTGAAGCGCTCCTGCAATTTCACGAATACTCTTGAGCAGCGTCTCGCAATCAAGAAGTTCGTTGTTGTCGACGGAACATACCGCAGTTCGGGAAAGCTGGGCTTCCAAGCGCGATTCAAGTTCCGCTGCGATGTTCAAGAGTTTGGGGGCTTCCAATTTTTAGTATTCCGATATACAAAATTCGGTGTGTTTGTTTCAACTAGAACAAGGCAACCATGGAAGCGAAGGCACGGGAACTTGGGTACCTTGACGGAAAATTTACGAACTCAACGTGCCCATCGAAGTATAGGCAGTTTGCTCCCCCCGGTACATGGTTGAATTCAGAGACAGTCGCGCTGGACAAGTCAAACATGACTGCCAAGGTACTTTGTGCCAATGCCGAAGCAGCGGGGTTATTGATATCGGTTATCAGAAATCTCTCAATCCCTTCTCGAAGTCGATAGAGGGTCTTTACCTCGTTCGCACTGTTGGTAAACTCAAGATCTCGGTCGTAAGTGTCACCCTCCGCCGCTACCCTTCTAACCGTATCCACCAGGAGAAGTACGAAAGGTCTACTCACCCAATTGAAGAGTGCGGGAGCCGCGGAATCCAACAGCGGGTCATTAGCGTCCGCGCCCACCTCAACGAAGTCCTGTCCTGCTTCTCCTGTCCACGTCCACCCGTGATACCCGTAACTTTCGGAGGTGACAGCACAGGGATCGAACTGCTGCTCCCCGGTACTTTGAAGCACCGTCTGGTTCCACCATAGACCGGTGTCCGGGTCTAGCATCTTCGAACCCTCTAAATCTGACGGGCAAATCAATACGTTAGGATCGGCCAAGTATTCTGGAAATATGGTGCTTGCGTCAACGGTTATTTCGGCATCGCCGCTCCCGCCGGCAAAGGGCGTGGGTTGCCACGGGTTCGTGTAGGCACAGGTTGCGTAGTTGAGGAATTCTGTACTGGTGCCCGAACGTGTCGCTTGATAAGACGACCTGGCTGCTAGCGGGGGGTATCTTTGTCCTCGGGATTCGCCTGAATACATCTTGAAGACCAACCCCAATTGTTTCAGGTTGTTCTGGCAACTAGCTCTTCTGGCAGCTTCACGAGCCCTCGCCAGTGCGGGCAACAAGATAGCGGCAAGTATGCCGATAATGGCTATTACCACCAGCAATTCAATCAGCGTGAATCCCTTCCTGCATGGATTAAGGTCCACACGCTTCTGCGTGGTACGGCACATTGACTTCGCCCTCCCTCTCTTTGACTTTATCCTTTAGGACAACCTTGTCCTAAAGATGCTAACAAGTCATCTTGAGCTTGTCAAGGGGGTATCTTGGGCTACGATCGCAGAAACGCGAGAACTCTTTATCGTTTGTTGACGAAGTTCTAGTTGCACCATGTCGATGTGTAGGACGATCCCCGTATCGACTTGGGATCGTACGCCAACGCTAACCCTTCCGCACATACTTTCTCGTCTTTATTCGAAAAATCTGAGGCATACAAGATACTGCTCCTCACTTACATCGAAATTCTGGCTTCACCGTAACCCTTCACCCAGCTTGAAGAGACACACGAACCCGAAGACCAAGAAGGCCAGCGTAAGTCCCATGGCATAGACGGGGTGGGCCTTGATGAGGGGGCGTACCTCGGGGGTGAAGAAACCCGGCATGACGCGGTAAAGGACGAATCCCACCACGAGGGCCTGAAGCGGGGTGAGAAGGAGGCCATCGAGGATGGCGCCGGTCTGCACGAGGATGACGGGCTTGAGTCCCATGGAGTAGACGATGAGCATGTTCGTGCTGGCGATGAGGAGGATCATCGCCCGGAACTGGGTGAGCCATGGGAGGCGGGCGAATGGCGGGAAGAGCAGGCGGGCGCAATCGGCCAGCAGCCGGGGCCAGCCGGCAAATTGCCCCATCATGGTGGAGAGCATGGCGGCGAGTCCGGCCAGGACAAACACATGCGCGCCGATAGCGCCCCATTTCTCGGCGAAGATGTGAGAAAGCTGAAAGGCCACATCGGCGCCATCGGGTGCGAGCTGCATGGGACCCAACACACCCGCCCCCGCAATCATGAAGGCTACCGTGACGACAATCCCGATGCTGGTCGCCATGGTTGCATCCAGCGTGAGCACGCGACGCCAGCCACGCAATTGTTGGGCATCCTCTGGGGTGAGTGCCTTAAGCTGTTCTGGGTCCAGCGGCTGCCCATAGCCACGTCCGGCGGCCATGCCATAACCAGCGCCCAGGACCCAATACGTGTACCACACCTGGCTGGCGAAGCCCCCGGCGGCCCAGCCGAGCAGGGGCATTACTTCGCGCCAGGGTGACGTGTTGCCGCCCGTGGGTGTCATCCAATCAGGATACTCCGGCAGGTGAAAACCGAACAGTCCATGCAAGACGGCCCCCAGCCCCGGCCAAGTGGAGACCGCCACCCAGAAGGTACCCAGAATGATGAGCAGCACCAGCAGTGACATGACCATCTTGAGCAGGTCGAAGACACCCGTCCACACCACGCCGATGACCAACAGCGTGGCCACCCATCCGAAAACCACGGGAGACACCGCGGGCACGAAGTAGCTTGCGAAGACCCCGGCGGCGCTGGCGAGTGCTGCGGTGGAGATCATGCCGGAGCAGAGCTGGCCAGCGAAGACCGGCCAGAGCACCCAGTTTCGCGGTCCCGGCATTCGGCTGAGCATGTCAATCATGCCCTCGCCCGTGGTTACGGTGTAATGAGCCCCCGCCAGCCCAATCCAAAACTTGGCGAAGATGGCCATCACCGGCACCCAAAGCACAGATACACCGAAGATGGCGCCTGCGCGGGTCGAGAGGATCACCTCGCCGGAACCGATGTACTCCCCGCACCACACCAGTCCCGGCCCTAAGGCCAGCAACAGCATCCATCCGCGCGGCGGCGCGGCTATCCTCGCGGACTCCATGTGCATCCCTCCCCGTTAGCGGTCGCCACAAAGTAGGAGCATGCAGCATAACGCAGACACCATGCCACCTCTGCAACGCATGCGGCGTATGCCGGTAGTCTTTGCAAGCCCGGGTGGATGGGGGTATGCTGTCCACGGGTTTACGGGAATGACCGTGGATTGAAGGGTGGCCAATATGACTTTACAGGGATGGACGGTGTGCGCGGCGCTCCTGCTGGCGGGGGTGGGCATGGCCCAGGTCCCCACGGAACCGCAAATCCTCTATGTTGACGCGGAGTATGCCGGCCCGGAAGAGGGCACGGCAGCGCGCCCTTTCAACAGCATTGCAGAGGCTCTGGCCGTGGTGTTTCCGGAGCGGGGCGACACGGTGCGGGTGCGCCCCGGCAGCTATGCAGGGGGCTTTCTCCTGCCGCCGGACGCCGCGCTGGTGGCCGAGCGGGGAGCGGATGAGACCTTCATCACGGGCGACGCCGAATCGACGGACGCGCTCATCGCGCTGACGGAGGGCGCGGTGCTTCAAGGATTCACCGTGGGACCCACAGGCGGCAGTGGCGCGGTCGTCTTTGGCGGCTATTCCGCAGAGGTGCGCAATTGCGTTTTCTTCGGCTCTTTCTCGGGCGCGGCCGTGGCCGACGGGGCCTCCCTCTTCCTCTACAACAACACCTTTCACGGCAATCAGGTGAGCGTGAACCTGGAGCCCGGCGGTGTGCTGGCCGATGCTAGAAACAACATCTTCTCCGTGGATACCGTCGGCGTCTACATCAATGAGGGCGCATCGGCATCGACAGCGCACAACTGCTTTTTCGGCGTGGGGCCAGCGGTTTTCGGCGGTGCTCCGGGAGATTCCGACTTCCGCGCCAATCCTTCGCTGGTCGCTCCCAGTGACGGCATCTACCACCTGCGCGCATCCAGCGGTGTGAAGGACCGCGGCGATCCCGCCGACGAGTTTCAGGACATCGATGGGACCCGCAACGATGTTGGGGCGGATGGCGGCCCCTTCGCCGTGGCGGATGAATTGTCCCCCTTCGTGGTCGCCGCCACCAGCATGTCAAAAGGCGGCGGCTTTGGATACAGCATCGATGCATCGCAAAGCAGCGACGCGTGGGGAATTCAGCTGGTGGAGTGGGATACGGACATCGCCGATGGTCTCACCTATGGCGATGCGTCGGGCGCGGTGCTGAACGCGATCCTGCCCGGCGCCGGGCGCCGCTTGATTGGCGTGCGGGTGACCGACCACGCGGGCCTCTCCACTGAGCGAACCTTGTCAGTTACGGCGGGCGACCCAACCGCTGCGACCATCGGCGCATCGAAGCAAGCAAGCGCGCCGCCGTATCGCGTGGACCTGCGGGCGCTGCAAGCGGGCACGACCGATGCCGTCGAGTGGGATTTCGGCTTGGATGGCAGCGTGGACAACCGCCGTATCGAGACAACTTACATCCTCCCCGAGAGCCTGTCTCCGGGAACCCACTGGGTGGGCTTGACCGTGCGAGACGGCGGTGTCGTTTCTCAGGTGGCCCTGCCGCTCACCCTGACGCGATCGCGCGTGATCGCCGCCCGGCCCTTGCAGCCGGGAGACACAGGCGAACTGGTGGCGACGGTGGGAGGCGTCCTTGGCGGCACGTCGTTGGAGTTTCCGCAGTTTTCGGTTAGCTCGGAAATCATGGCGGCGATTGCCGAACCGCAGTCCGCCGATGTTCCCCCGCTGCCGGAGGGTGACCTTGCGGCCTTGGTGGAGTTTGGTCCCGAGGGGCAAGCCTTCTCCCGACGCCTGAAGGCGAGCGTGCCGCTGCGCGCGAATCCATCGGCCGGGGCCAACGTGACGGTTTACCGCTGGGACGAGGCGGCGGATGCGTGGGTGGACTCGGACACACATTTCGTACGCGTGACCGAAAGTCAGCCGCCGCGAATTGAATTCGAAACGGCCCAACTGGGTTTGTTCGCCGTGGTGGCCAGCAAGACGGACGAGGGCGGCAGCGGCGATTTCGTCGTCATCTGCAATCAGACAGGCGAGCCGATCTTCGCCAACGCCATGGGAGACTTGGGCGTGCTGGGGCTGCTGCTCACGGCGATGCTCGCGGCGGGATTGCGGCGGCGGCCCAGCAACATTTAGGCACCGGGCAAACCAATACGTGACTGCGGCATCTGGAGGGATCGAGGGTGTGGAACATTGAGGGCAAGCTGGCGCTGGTGACGGGCGCCGCCAGCGGCATCGGACGGGCAACGGCCAAGGCGCTGGCGGCCAAAGGCGCACGGCTCATCGTCTGTGACGTGAACGAGCAGGCGCTGGCCGGGCTGGCCGACGAACTGGGCGCTCGCTGTGTGCTTGCGGAGCGGGTGGACGTGAGCGATCCGGCAGCGATGCGAGCGCTGGCCGACCGCGTGCATGCCGCCCATGGCGCGCTCGATATCCTCGTCAACAATGCCGGCGTGGGCATCAGCAGCAGCGTGCTCAACACCACGCTGGAAGACTGGGACTGGGTCCTCGGCATTAACCTGAAGGGCGTGGTGCACGGGCTGCACTTTTTTTTGCCGCGCATGGTGGAACGCGGCGGCCGCGCGCATGTGGTCAATGTGGCCAGCTTGGCAGGCTACTTCGTCGCCACCGGGTTGACCGCCTACCTCACCACGAAGTTCGCCGTGTTTGGGCTGTCGGAAGCGGCACGCGAGGATTTACGCGGCACGGACATCGGGGTGAGCACCATCTGTCCCGGCATCATCAAGACGAATATCGTCTCCACCTCGCGCTATCGCGGCGCGCCGGACGCGGCTGCCATGAGCCAAACCATCGACGCCGCTTACGTCAAACGCAACTATGGCCCCGAGCGCGTGGCCGCCGCCATCGTCAAGGCCATCGAGAGCAACCGCAAGATAGTCCCCGTATCGCCGGAGTCGTGGGCGCTCTATTACCTCACCCGATTCAACGTACCATTGAGCCGCTGGATTGGCGTTCAACTGGTGAAACGCATGACCAAGTAAGGTAAGTTCGGATTGACGCCCGAGAACTTCCTCGCACTTGCATTGCTTGCAGACATACCGCTCTTCTATGGCATTTTCCGTTTGTTTTTCCGCGGCTGGCGCGAATGCTGGGATGACTGGGTGAACCCAAGCGTCGATGAGGAGGACGATCTCCTTCTTGACGGATACGGAAAGCACCTCTATGTTGTTTGTGTTTGTATTTGCATTCTAGTCTTCGAGTACATGATTTACGTGTTAGTCCTTGGAGGAAAGCCAATACCCTTCATGGACTGGATCGTCGAATGGCTCGACATCCTGATGCCCCATTTGTAAGCACGGTAAGGCCAGTCATGGGTGGAGATGTCTGGAGCGGGCCGGCACTTATGGTTTTTGTTCCACCGTCGCCTTGGTCGCTCCGGTGCTGATCCCCCCATCCACCAGCAGGGTTTGCCCGGTGATGTAGGCGCTGGCGTCCGAGGCGAGGAATACGACGGCGCCATCTAGGTCAGGGGGCTGGCCGGGACGCTTGAGCGGGATGCGGTCGCAGAGGTATTCCACCCACGCGGGGTTTTCATAGAGCACCTGGTTCTGCGCGGTCTTGAACCAACCCGGCGCGAGGCAGTTCACCGTGATGCCATGCACGCCCCAGTCATCAGCGAGGCTCATGGTCAATTGCCGAGTTCCTCCCCGGCTGGCACAGTAGGGCCCCAGGCCCGCGTAGCCAAAGACCGAGGTGACCGAGCCGATGTTGATGATGCGTCCGTAGCCGCGCGGTATCATTGTGCGCGCCACGGCCTGCGCCACAAAGAAGGTGCCGCGCAGGTTGGTATCGAGCACCAGGTTCCAGTCGTCCCAGGTCACGTCCAACGCGGGTTTGCGCGCGTTGCAGCCGGCGTTGTTTACGAGCACGTCAATCTTGCCGTAATGTTCGTGCCCGGACGCCACGGCCTGCTGGATGCTGTCGGAGTCCCGCACGTCCAGCGCCACGGGAAAGGCCTTGCGGCCCAAGGCTTCGATCTCCGCGACAAAGGGGGCGAGCGATTCCACCTTGCGGCTGGTGACGATGAGGTCCGCCCCAGCCCGCGCCAGCGCGCGGCCCATGTATTGCCCAAGCCCCCGGCTCGTGCCGGTGATGAGGGCCACCTTGCTGGTGAGATCGAAGGGATTGGAGGACATATTTCTGTTCATCGTCCGGCTAGGTTTACAAAGTTATCGATCTAACGCAAATTTTCTCGCGGCACTATAGCATCGATTCGAGCTGCCAGTGCTACGTTGCCTCACGCTTTCATGATGTGCCAGTTACTCAATTACAGCGCATCCATCGGGGGCATTCACAGAATTGCAGGCAAATCCACTGCCCCCGAGCTTGACCACGTAGCCGTTGTCGGCGTGCGGACTGCCGGGGGGATAATCAGTACTGACAATGTGCGCGCCGCTGGCGATGGCGCGGTCGCGGCGTGCGGCGGCCTTATCCCCATCGCGCACCAAGCCCCCGTCCGCGCGGGTGCGAACGTAATACCCTTGACGAACCCATGCGGGAATCTCCGGGGTGTCGGGATTATCGGCAACGATGAAGGCGCTGTAGGGCGCGCCCGGCTGCGAACGTGGGAAGCAAACCCGCCCCTCGGCCGACGGGCGATGCTCAAGGTAGATTTCCCTCAGGCGTCCCTGCTCGTGCAGCGCAAAGAACACCTTGCCACGGGCTTCTTCAAGCAGGGGCCAGTTGCCCGCCAGCACGGCTTCCTCCAGTGTCGCATGGCTTCCGCGCACGGTGTCCGGCGTGATCAGTTTGTCCTCGGGAAAGACTGCGCGAATCTCGGCGTCCATTTGTTCGAGGCTGGCGAGGTCCCAAGCCGACATCCCCTTGTGCCAAGTGGCGTAGTCGTCTTTGATCTCCAGCAGGAAAGACAACGGCAGATGGCGAGGATTGGCCTGGCTCCACGCCAGCACCGTCTGGAGACATTCGCGAAAGAGCGGACAGTGGGTGCCTTCGTCCAGATGGGGCACATGGAAGATTCGAATCTCTCCGTCCACGTGATTGAGATCGATCTCGAAATTGCGCACCCCGGCGTCAAGCTGCTCGCCAAGAGGCGGGTGGGTGTAGTCCCACCCCGCGGCCCCCTTGTCGAAGAGCATCGCCGCCTTGATCAAATCTTTCGACGGCGCAATGTGATAGCTGTTGTGCGTGCCCACCACCTGCACCTGGTTCATTCGAAGCGACTGCGACTCGGCCATCGCAGATGCTGTCGATACCGACAGCAATCCCACACTAAGCAAACGTGAAAAAGCATTCATACTGCGGCATTCTCCTTCCCCCTTTGACCAGCCAGCACAGAACATTGTTGCAAAAATTTCGCTTTTGCAAGCCCCTGAAATTTCGTGAATTAGGACATGTTAATCCACCCGCTTCCCCGCACGTATCGAAAACCTTGGGTAGAATCCCTTGTGTGTACGGGCCGCAGGGCCGCTGACTTGGTTAAGAGGTAGAACGAAGAAAGGAGTACACCAGGAACACGCGAACCCTGATTGCGACGAGTCTGATTGCGGGAGCGGCGCTAACGTTGTCGGGCTGCCCCACCGCCCCGGGCACCTACGCCGTGTGGCTGGTGAACACCAGCGACTCCTTCACGGTGACCAACCTGAAGGTGGTGGACACCGAGGACCCAGCGAACCTGCGCGAGTATCCAGACGACATCGCGCCAAACACCGCACGTGTCATCAACAACTTGCCGCTGGGCGCCTTTCAGGGGCGCACCATCCGGGTGGAAATTGACGGCGAGGGAGATGGCGAAGTTTTCAATGACGGCGACTTTGACGTGACGATTCCCGACGCGGTGGAATCCGGTTCGGTCTACGTGATTGCCGTGCGCGGCAACAACACCTTCGACTTCGCCGCGGAGTATGTGCCATTGGATGACGCTAGCAAGGGCGCCCTGATCCTGAAGGGGTACATGCCTCCCGTCAACTAAGCGCCGGTGATCACCTGGTGATGCCTCCCCGTTGAGAAAGCACAAGCCGCGCGGTCAGCTTCCTGGCCGCGCGGCTAGATTTTCGCAGTCAAACTTTGAATTAGGACTTGGCCGCTGCAACGGCCTCGGCAATGGTGAAGCGGCCCAGATACAACGCGCGGCCAATAATGACTTCATCGACGCCATCGGCTTCGACAGCCCGAATGGCTGCGATATCATCGAGCGAACTCATCCCCCCGCTAATGGTGACGGGGATGCCCACGGACCGTGCCACCGCGGCGGTGGCTTCGATGTTGGGGCCCTTCATCATCCCGTCGCTGAGGATGTCGGTATAGATGATGCGCGCGGCCCCGGCCTGTTCCACCTGCTGCGCGAAAGCTATCGCGTCTGTGCCTGTGTCCTCAAGCCAGCCGCTCAGGGATACCTTCCCTGCACGCGCGTCGATGCCAACCGCGATCTTTCCCGGGAATCGGGCACAGGCGGCGGCGAGCAGGTCCGGGTCGCGATGCGCGGCGGTGCCGAGAATGGCGCGCTCCGCCCCCGTGGCAAGCACGGTCTCGATGGTGGACATGTCGCGGATGCCGCCCCCCACTTCAACGGGGATGCCCGCGTCGCGCATGGCTCTCAGTTCAGCCTCAATGCAGCAGCGGCCCGCTTTCGCACCGTCCAAATCGACAATGTGGATCAAGCCCTGGCGAAGCTCGCTCCACCATTGCCGGGCTTGATCCACTGGATCTTCCGAAAAGACGGTTTCCTGATCATAGTCGCCCTGGATCAGGTTGACGCACAGGCCGCCGCGAATATCCACGGCGGGTACGATACGCATCAGGCGACGGCTTCCAGGCCGGCTTTCGCCTTTTCCACCAGCTGCGCAAAGGCGGCTTCGTCATGAACGGCGATATCGGCCAGCACCTTGCGGTCGAGATCGATGTTGGCCTTCTTCAGGCCGTCGATGAAGCGGCTGTAGCTCAGGCCGTGGGCGCGGGCGCCAGCATTGATACGGGCAATCCACAGCTTGCGGAAATCGCGCTTGCGGGCCTTGCGGTCGCGATAAGCGTACTGCCCGGCGTGATCCACCGCCGCCTTGGCGGTCTTGATCAGCCGGTGGCGGCTGCCACGGTAACCTTCGGCAAGCTTGAGAATCTTCTTCCGGCGATCGCGCGATGCGGGCCGGCCATTGGGCTTCGACATGATTCACAATCCTTAACGGTCATCGGGGGCATGTGCCCCTGGGGAACTCTCGCGTTTCAGCAATCAGGAATACGGCAACAGCTTGTTCATGCGCCGCACATCAACGCCCTCGAGCGTCTTGAGCTTGCGCAGGTGACGCTTGCGCTTGGCGGGCTTGTTGGTCATGTTCTTCGCGCCATAGGCCCGGCTGCACTTGAGGCCGCCGCTGGCGGTCCGCTTGAAGCGCTTTGAGGCGCCCTTGTTCGTCTTTACTTTCGGCATTCGCTCGTCTCCTTTATTCACCGTCGTCCATGCCGGCGTCCGCCGCTTCCGGCGCGCGCTCGGGCTTGCCGGTGGTCGGATTGGGCTTGGAGGCCACTTTTTTCAACACTGCGCGGCTGGGCGAGAGCACCAGGCTCATGTTCCGGCCCTCAATCGGGAGGTTCGAAACATCGTACTCACCTGAGGTGATGTCGGCCGAAGCCTCGACCACCTTCGCCAATATCTCACGTCCAAATTCCGGATGGGCCATTTCACGCCCGCGGAACATGATCGTCACCTTGACCTTGTTGCCCTGCTCGAGGAACTCGCGAACATGACCGTTCTTGAACTCGAGATCGTGCTTGTCGATCTTCGGGCGATACTTCACTTCCTTGACCGTCACGGTGTGCTGGTGCTTGCGCGCCTCGCGCATGCGCCGCTTCTGCTCGTAACGGTACTTGCCATAGTCCATGATCCGGCACACCGGGGGCGACGCCATCGGCGCCACCTCCACCAAATCGAGACCCCGGCCTTCGGCCTCGCGGAGCGCATCAAGCGGCCCCATGATTCCGAGCTGCTCGCCATCTTCGCTGATTACGCGCACCTGACGGGCGCGAATTTCATCGTTCACGCGAACTTTGGGCTCGGAGGTTACCGGGCCCGTCTTCATTGGCTTAGCGATGCGTCGTCTCCTTTCGGGCTCTCGGGCCCATTGGCCAAGCCCGACGCAAAAAAAAATCGCGGCGGAGAACACCCGTTTCTCCGCCGCGATTCATCACGATCGCAACGCACAGCGCAACACAAGCCCAAAGGCTTGAGGCTGAAACCCGTCGAGCTGGCTCATGGCCGCTGCCGGGTGAGGAACGGGGAAGTTCCTTCTTGGCGCCTGAATGTACCGGCTATGGCCGGTTCACAGGCGCGGAGTTTAGCAAAACCCCGCGCCAAGATGCAATTAACGATTCAACCTGCCGCACTATCCTTGGACAGCGGCGCTGCCCTCGATTACTTCTTGCCCTTCTTGGCGGCCTTGCGCGGGGTCTCGATGGCGGCCTGCGCGGCGGCAAGGCGGGCAATCGGCACCCGGAAGGGGCTGCAGCTGACATAGTTGAAGCCGGTGCGGTGGCAGAATTTCACCGAGCTGGGCTCGCCGCCATGCTCGCCACAGATGCCAACCTTCAAGTCCTTGCGGGTCTTGCGGCCCTTCTCGACGCCAATCTGGATGAGCTGGCCGATGCCTTCCTGATCCAGCACCTGGAAGGGATCGTTGGGCAGAATGTCCTGCGCGAGGTACTGCGGGAGGAAGCCGCCGATATCGTCGCGCGAGAAGCCAAAGCCCATCTGGGTGAGGTCGTTGGTGCCGAAGGAGAAGAACTCGGCCTTCTCGGCGATCTTGTCCGCGACGAGCGTGGCGCGCGGGATCTCGATCATGGTGCCCACCAGGTAGTCGAGCTTCTTGAGCTTCTTTTCCTTCATCACCTCGGCGGCCACGCGGCGCACTATCGCCTCCTGGTTCCTGAATTCATTCTGGTGGCCCACCAGCGGAATCATGATCTCGGGAAGCACCTTCACCTTCTTGGCGGTCAGTTCGGCGGCGGCCTCAAGGATGGCGCGCGCCTGCATCTCGGTGATCTCCGGATAGGCGATACCAAGGCGGCAGCCACGGTGACCGAGCATCGGGTTCAGCTCGTGCAGGGCATGCACGCGGTCGCGCACCTTCTGCTCGCTGATCTTCATGTGGGCAGCCAGCTCCTTCACCTGCGCGTCGTCAAGCGTGACGAACTCGTGCAGCGGCGGATCGAGCAGGCGCACGGTGACGGGCTTTCCGGCCATGGCCTTGAAGATGCCGAGGAAGTCCTTCTTCTGGAAGGGCAGCAGCTTCATCACGGCGGCGCGGCGGTCGGCCTCGGTCTCGGAGAGAATCATTTCGCGCATGTGAATGATGCGTTCCGGTTCGAAGAACATGTGCTCGGTGCGCGCCAGGCCAATGCCCTCCGCCCCGAACTTCACGGCCTGCTCGGCGTCGGCCGGGGTCTCGCAATTCGTGCGCACGTTGATCTGGCGTGTCTTGTCCGCCCAGTTCATCAGCGTCTTGTACCACTTGTTCTTCTCCGGCTGCGCGGGCAGCACGGACACCTTGCCCTCATACACCTTGCCGGCCGTGCCGTTCAGCGAAATCCAGTCACCCTCCTTCACAACCTTGCCGCCGACAGTGAACTGCTTGGCCTTGGCGTCAATGTTGAGCGTGCCGCAACCCACGATGCAGCACTTGCCCCAGCCGCGCGCCACGAGGGCGGCGTGCGAGGTCATGCCGCCCTTGGCGGTAAGAATGGCCTGCGCCACGTGCATGCCGTGCACGTCTTCCGGGGAGGTCTCATTGCGCACCAGCACCACCTTGTGGCCCTTCTTGGACCAGGCTTCGGCGTCGTCGGCCGTGAAAACGGCCTGACCCACGCCGCCGCCGGGGCCGGCCGGAAGGCCCTTGGCCAGCACATGCGCCACAAGCTCGGCCGCCGGGTCAAGCATCGGGTGCAACAGTTCATCCAGCTGCTCCGGCTTCACGCGCATCAGCGCGGTCTCCTGGTTGATCAGCTTCGACTCGGCCATCTCGACCGCAATGCGCACGGCGGCGGTGCCGGTGCGCTTGCCCGTGCGGGTTTGCAGCATCCACAGCTCGCCATCCTCGATGGTGAACTCGATGTCCTGCATGTCCTTGTAATGCTTCTCCAGCTTCAGGCGAATCTGGTCGAGCTTCTTGTAGACCTTGGGGCTGGCCTTCTCAAGCGAGGCCATCTGCTCCTGGTCGGGCGTCTTGGTGGCTTCGTTTACCGGGGCGGGCGTGCGAAGGCCCGCCACCACGTCTTCACCCTGGGCGTTGACCAGCCACTCGCCGTAGAACAGGTTCTGCCCTGTGGCGGGGTTGCGGGTGAAGGCCACGCCCGTGGCCGAGGTCTCGCCCATGTTGCCAAAGACCATCGCCTGCACGTTGACGGCGGTGCCCCACTCGTCCGGGATGCCCTCGATGCGGCGGTAGGCCACGGCGCGCTTGCCGTTCCACGACTGAAACACGGCCTTGATGCCGCCCCACAGCTGCTGCATGGCGTCGTCCGGGAAGGGCTTGCCCAGCGTCTGCTTCACGATGCCCTTGAACTGCTCGGCCAACTGCTTCAGATCATCAGCAGTCAGGTCGGTGTCCTCGGTCACGCCGCGCTGGTGCTTCATGTGCTCCATCGCATGCTCAAGCTTCGAGCGGATGCCCTCGCCATCCTTGGGCTCGACGCCCGCGGCCTTCTCCATCACCACGTCCGAATACATCGTTATCAGGCGGCGGTAGGCGTCATACACGAAACGCGCATCGCCGCTCTTGGCGATAAGGCCGGGAATCGTCTTTGGGCTCAGGCCGATGTTAAGCACCGTGTCCATCATGCCGGGCATCGAATCACGCGCACCCGAACGCACCGAAAGCAACAGCGGGTTCTTCGGATCATCGAACTTCTTGTTCATGATCCGCTCCACCTTCTTCAACGCGGCCGCCACTTCATCGTCAAGCGACTTGGGCAGCTTGCCCTTGTTCTTGTAGTACTCCGTGCACATCTCGGTGGTGATGGTGAAACCCGCCGGCACGGGGATGCCAAGCGAGGACATCTCCGCGAGGTTGGCGCCCTTGCCGCCCAGCAGAGGCTTCATGTCGCCGCGGCCATCGGCCTTGCCGCCGCCGAATGAATAGACGTTCTTCTTCGCCATGGTGTGGCTATGCTCCTAAACGGTTGAGACAAACTTGCGGAGAGAGTGCGTTCCGAAAAAAGGGGAACGAACAGGCGCGGCTCTACTACTTTGCGACGCGCCGCGAGAGTATACGAAACATGCGCAAGCCATGCAAGAAGCCGCTAAAATGTGGGTGCGGGTCTTAGGGTAAATCTGCTAAGACTGTCAAGGCTTCCCAACGCAGAGCCCCCTGTGAGTATACTCGCAACGGAGCACGGACACGCCATGAACACTCAGGCAGAGAAGCGTAAACCGCGTAATCGCTATTCCAGCCGCTACCTTGATTCCTTCCGCCAGGAAGGCGACCCGCTGGCGGACGCGGTGGTGGCGGCGATGGATGGGCGGGTTCGGGAGAACCTGCTGTCGCGGGTGGAGATTCGTGCGCGGCGCGAGGGCGGCGTCTACCGGGAATTTCTGGAAGCCTGCCACGACGTGCCCCGATGGGCGGAGTTCGACGCGATGGAGCCGGGGCGGCGGATTGGATTCAAGTATGCCCCGGTGGTGGGCGTGGCGCTGATGGCGGGCAGCCTTGTCGAGGGCTACGCGCTGGGCAACGCGGCCCAGGTGCTGGTGTCCACGGGCCGGCTGACACAGGATGTGCGGCGGCGCCTGCACGAGACTTCGGACTTCGTCTATAAGCTCGCGCTCCCGGGAGGCATCCGCCCCGGCGGCGAGGGGCACCGGGGGATGATGAAGGTGCGCTTGCTCCACGCGATGATTCGCGCCCACCTGCGCGACTCGCCCCGCTGGGACCGCGAAACGCTTGGCCTGCCCATCAACCAGGAAGACATGGCGATCACGCTGATCCAGTTTAGCTTCGAGGTGCGCCGGGGGCTCACCCGGCTGGGCATCCTCTTGAGCGATGAAGAGCAGGATTCACAGCACCTGTTCTGGCGCTACGCCGGGCACGTGCTGGGCGTGCACCCCGCCTTGCTCACTCGCACGCGCCAGCAGGAAGAGCAACTGTATGAGGCCATCACCCGGCGGCAGCGCCGGGTGACCGAGAACAGCATCGCATTGACACGCGCCGTACTGGACGGCATGGCCGGGCTTCCCCCCTTCTATATTCCCCGCGCCACGATGTATCAGATATCGCGCCGTTTGCTGGGCAATGAGCTGGCGGATGAACTGCGCATACCCAAGTCGCTCTTGAACCGGGGCGCTGTAAAGGCGGCGACGCTGGCGACCCGAACCCTGAAACGCACCGAGCGAAGCCTGCCGCTGCTTGGTGTGGCCTTGTACCAACTGGGCAACCTCTACCTGAGCCACGCGGTGCCCGCGGGCCTCGACGGCCACAGCGCCGACTACAGGGCACACTTCGCGACGATGCGCCGGGGAGAAACACAGTGATACCCGTCTCCGTCATCGTCCCGTCCTACAACGCCGAGCGCACCCTCGCGGAGTGCATCGAGGCGCTGCTGCATCAGGACTACCCCGACCTCGAAATCATCATCGTGGACGACGGCTCGACTGACCGCACGGCCGAGATTGCCCATGGCTACGAGGGCATCACCTACATCCGGCAGGACAACGCCGGACCTGCCGCCGCGCGTAATCGGGGGGCCGCCGCCGCCAAGGGCGAGTGGCTCGCCTTCACCGACAGCGACTGCATCGCCGAGCCGGACTGGATATCCGCGCTCATGGCCAAGGTGCGCGCCAACGAGGGCAAGGGCGTGGTCGGCGTGGGGGGCACTTATGGCATCGCCAATCCGGAGTCCCTACTCGCGCGGATCATCCATGCAGAGATCCAGGCGCGCCACGCCCGCATGAAGGACGAGGTGGACTTCCTCGGCTCCTTCAATGTGGCCTACGAACGCATGGCCTTCGAGGCCGTGGGCGGATTCGATGAGTCCTTCTCTCAGGCATCGGCGGAGGACAACGACCTGGCCTACCGATTGATAGACGCAGACGGCAAGCTGCTGTTCAGCAAGCTGGCGATCGTCAATCACTACCACCCCACGCGCCTGCTGCCCTACTTCAAGACCCAGATGCGCCACGGCTTCTGGCGCGTACGGCTCAACAAAAAGCACGAGAATCGCAGCCGGGGAGATGCGTATGCGGATGGGATAGAACTTCGGTTTAGCATGGGCCTTGTTGGCAACATAGTCGGGGCATGCATGGGATACTTATTACTCTTACTAGGTTCTCGCGACCCCGACGAAACCTTTCTTTATATATTTGTCACCGGGAATCTCTTGTTGTCGTTCTTGATCCGGATTCCACTTACACTGGAAATGTTGAAGTTACAACTTATCCTCGACGCTGCTTGCTATCCGTTCATTGCTATATCACGCGATCTACCTCGCCTTCTCGGTCTACTTTGGGGAACGCTAAACTTCTACATTCTCCGCAGGACTGCCGCATGAAGGCTCCAGTCGTAATCCCCTCCCGTTGCGCCCTTAGCACCTTTGCGCCTTTGCGGGAAATCCCCACCCCATGATCCCCGTCACCGTCATCGTTCCCGCGTACAACGCCGAGGGCACCCTCGCCGAGTGCATCGACGCCTTGCTGCATCAGGACTATCCCAACCTCGAAATTATCATCGTGGACGACGGCTCGACTGACCGCACGGCCGAGATTGCCCATGGCTACGAGGGCATCACCTACATCCGGCAGGACAAC
>JBJOID010000285.1:0-7518 GCA_046047315.1 Candidatus Hydrogenedentota bacterium
CGTGCCGAGCAGTCCCAGCAGCGGGGCAAGCGTGCCGATATTGTTCAGGTAGGAAATGCGCTGCCACATCGCCGCCGCGCCGCGCGCACCTTCGCTTTCCATCGCTTCTTGAATCACAAAGCGGTCGTGGCCCGCCATCTTGAGGCCCGCGGCCAGCACGTTGGCCAGCAGTTCGTCCCGCTCCTGGCACATCTGGTAGGCGCCGCGAAGGTCACCCGACGCAATCTGCGCCTGCGCGCGCTTCGCAAGCTTCTTGGGAACTTCACGGCCGGGGGTCAATGTCAGGAGTAAATAGAGCGCCCAAACCAGCGCGATGAAGCCCAGCCCCATGATGACCCACAAAATTGCCCCGCCCTGTTCAACCATCGCCATCAGGGTCAGCTGTCCCTCAACCGGCTGCAAAATCGAGGGGAGGGTAGCGGCGGCGGGTTGCGTCACTGCCTCGGCGGGAGCATCCTGCGCAGCAGTGGTGTGGCTTGCCAGAAGGAGTAAGGCTAAAGTTATACCAATACAAATTCTGCGCATAATATGCCCTTATGGTCCCCTTTTGGCCGGGTGAGTAGGGGGCACCGGCGAGGCGCATGGGAGAGCGGGGAAGCCCAAGCGCGAGGTGTATTATGCCCTTGCAGTTAAAAAGGTTGCAACGAACGGCGGCTCAGGATGCGACGCCGAGATGTTCATCCATCCACTGCCTGCCAAACTCGACGATGTCTGCGGCCTCGATTAGCTCCGAGTTGGCGTGCCCCACCCGCCCCGTGCGCGCGCGCCCCAAAGAAAGATACTCCTCTGTCAGGTCGGCAAAGTAGTCCTCTCCCTTCCATTCGAAGATGCCATGTTCATCATCGAGGCAACTGACGGTCTTGATGACGGGGTTTCCGGGGCTTCCCACGTTCCCGTGCCGGCATACCCGGCGTTTGCCCGGCAGGGAACAGAGGTACTCCGCATAGTGTAGAGCCGTAATGGTGTTGGTGTCCGCGCCCATGCGTAGGATGCGTCCGCCCCATTTGCACAACTTTTCCAGTGGGGAACCGGGACCGTAGTAGTCATCCCACGGAGCGTTGGAGAGAATCTCCTCGGCACGACCACCGCGAGCGGCGAAGCGTCCCTCGGGATTATTGCTCACGAGGGTGCCCTGCATCTGCCGGAACTGCTCGGCCAGCACACCCACCTCGTGGTACGCCGGGGTGCGAAGCGGGTCAAAAGGCGGCGCTAAAGCCAGGAGTGCCGCACGCTCGGCCTCTGGTCGTTGATTGATTTCATCCCAGCCGTTTTCCGCGCCAAGCACCATGAGCAAGGTGCCCGAAGGAGTCACGACTTCTTCTATCTGCCCGATCAATCCTCGGGCGCCGCCCGGCACGGGGCCAATCCGGCGCATCGAGGCATGCAGCATGAGCAGGTCGCCGGAGCGCACGCCAAGTTCACGGAGCTGTTCTTGAATATCCACCAGATCTACTACTTCTTGAGGATGCCGCCGCGGCCTGCCGTTATCTTAATCCCCTGAAGAACCATCAACAGCTCATCCGGATTGTCGGACGCTATCATCGCATCCTCGCGCTTGATGAGGTTTCGCTTGAGCAAGTCGGCGAGGCTCATGTTGAAAGTCTGCATGCCTTCCTGCTCGCCGTTCACAATGGCCGTGGGAATCTGTTTGATGGAGTTTTCCTTGATGAGGCTGGCGATGGCTGGATTATTCAGCATGACTTCAATGGTCGGTACCCGCCCCTTGCCGTCGGCGGAGGGGATTAGTCGTTGCGCTATGCAGGCCTTGAGTTGCAGTGACACCTGCGAGCGGACCTGTTGATGCATGTCCGAGGGAAACATGTCGAGAATGCGGTCAATGGTAAGCATGGCATTGGTGGTGTGGAGCGTGGAAAACACGAGGTGACCCGTTTCTGCCGCGCTGATCGCCGCTTGGAAAGTTTCCGCGTCGCGCATTTCGCCGACGAGGATCACGTCGGGATCCTCGCGCATCGCACCGCGAAGTGCGGTGTGGAAGTCCTTGGTGTCGATATGGATTTCGCGCTGCGTGATGATGCTACGCTTGTTGGTATGCAGGAACTCGATGGGGTCCTCAAGCGTGACAATGTGGTGCCGCTTGCGCTGGTTAATCCAGTCAATCACTGAGGCAAGCGTCGTCGACTTGCCGCTGCCGGTGGTGCCGGTTATCAACACAAGCCCGCGGGGAAAGTCGGCAATTTTCTCCATGACGGGCGGCAGGTTGAGCGTGGCAAAATCCAGAATCTTGCCCTTCACGTGCCGCATCACCATGCCGGTCGAGCCGCGCTGCCTGAGTATGTTGACGCGAAAGCGGCCCAGCCCCGACACGCTGTGGGCGATGTCCGCGTCTCCACGACGGTTGAAGTCGGCATAGCGTTCCTCGCCCAGGATCTCCTGGGCATACTGATCGGTGTCGTCTGGCGTCAGATTCTCCGTGTCGATGAAGCGAATCTCGCCATCGATGCGAACGGCGGGCGGACTCCCCACAGTCAGGTGAATGTCGGAAGCCCCATTCTTCACGGCGTAAGTGAGAATCTTCGTCAAAGTGGCCATAGTGCTACTCCCCATAAGCTTGCACAACCCGGCGTGGTTACAGACGTTACCACAAAGGCGGCCAGTCAAGCGTATTTTTCACTTGCAGTTTTAGAGTTCTCTGTTAGACTTTAAGTGCGGCAGAGAGAGCGACCACGGCCTTGAACGGGTGCTCCATGGGGGAGCGTCCCAACGGCGAACCTTGGGGGTTCGAACGGAGGTACGGGTATGCAGACGATTCGAGACGTGCTCAAGACCCGGGATACGTATTGGGTAGACGCGGGCGACACGGTGCGTGCGGCGGTGAGGTATCTCTGCGAGCGAAAAACGGGCGCCGTGGCAGTGATGTCGGGGGGGGAATTGGTGGGCATGTTCTCCGAGCGGGACGTGCTTCACCGGGTGGTCAATGCGGCGCTTGACCCGGACAGCACGCTGGTCTCGGAAGTGATGAGCACCAACCTGATTGCCATCCGATCGGACGACGAGATTCACATGGCCAAGGCGGTGATGTACCAGAATCGGGTACGCCACCTTATCGTGCTCGGAAAAGACGGCGCATTCAAAGGGCTGGTATCCATTCGCGACCTCATCGACGCGGATATCGCCGAGTCGGCCGAGCTCATCCACAAGCTGAATGATCAGTACTACGAGGAAGCTTACAAGTCGAAGGTGATCTTCGCGGCGAACCGGATGATCACGCAAGGCGTGTAGCAGGAAATCGCAGGGCAGGCGCAAGATTTACGCGCCGATTCCCATGGGGATCGGCGCGACTTTTTTGCCCGTCCTTGAATCGGCCTCGACCTGCGGGTACCATTGCGGACCTAACCCCGCATCTTTTTTTCTGGAACTTTCATGAGCGAAGCCCCGCCCGAAATCACCGCGATCGCCCCCGCCGCGCAGGAAGATGCCGCGCCACCGCAGGATACTTTTCCGCGCATCGAGCTGGAGCAGTTCGAGGGCCCCTTCGAGGTGTTGCTCTATCTGATCAAGACGCAGGAAGTCGATATCTTCGACATTCCAATTGTTCGCATTACCGAGCAGTATCTTGCGTTTCTGGATCAGCTTCAGGGACAGCAGTTGGATGTGGCAGGCGAATTTATCGTCATGGCGGCCACGCTGATTCAGATCAAGTCGCGTATGCTGATTCCGGTGGAGGTGGAAACCGAGGAAGACGAGGAGATTCAGGAAGAGGACCCCCGGCTTGAGTTGGTGGAGAAGCTGCTGGAATACCGCAAGTTCCGTGATCTGGCGGAAGCGCTGGGACGGCGCTTCGAGCTGGCGGATGACGCCTTTGGCCGGCGTGTGAAACCGCATGTCGAGGCCGACCCGGATGAGGAAGACCTGATCGAGATCAGCCTTTATGATTTGATGACGGCCTTGCGCAACACCCTGAAGTACCTACTGGAGAAACCCATTCACGAGGTATTCGGTGAAGGGGCTTCCATAGAGGAGAAGATCGCGCGCATCGAGGAATTGCTTGAATCCAGCGAAAGCGTGGCGTGGAGCCAGCTCACGAAGGAAAGCCGGACCAAGGTGGAGATCGTGTGTTGCCTGCTAGCCATCCTGGAGCTCTGTCGCATGCGCCGGGTGCGGGTGCATCAGCACGAGTTTTTCGGAGAGATCCGCTTGTTTGCGCGTGAGCCCTCGCCCGAGCACGAGCAGGACACGGAAGAAACCGATGGGCTGGTGGAAGCCGCCGGCTGATTCCCTCGGTGCGCGTGGAGAACGCCTCGCCGCCCGGTACCTTTTCTTTCGCGGCTACCGGTTACTTGCCAGAAATCTCGTCTGCGGCCGGAACGAGATCGACTTGGTGGTGCGGCGCGGCAACGAGATCGCGTTCGTGGAAGTGAAGACCCGCCTTCGCGCCGATGCCTCGCATCCCGAAGACAGCGTGGGGGAGAGCAAGCAGCGCCACCTCCGGGAAGCGGCCCGGCACTACCTAAGCAAACACGAAGAGCCAGGTGTGAACTACCGCTTCGATGTTGTCTCCGTCGTGGTGGGTCAAAACGGAAAAGCCGAGATCACCCACTTTCCTGACGCGTTTCGTTAAGATTTCTTCGGCCGGTAGATGTGGGTGCTGGTTCCGAAGATGGAGCCCGCGGCTTCCATGACGGTCTCGCTGAGCGTGGGATGGGGGTGGATCGTCAGATCGATATCCGAGGCCAGGGCCCCCATCTCGATGGCGAGCGTGGCCTCGGCAATCAGTTCGCCGGCTCCCTCGCCCACAATGCCGACACCCAGCAACTGGTTGGTCTCGGGATCGGTGATCAGCTTGGTCAATCCCTCGGTGCGGTTCAGCGTGGTGGCGCGGCCCGATGCGGCCCAGGGGAATCGGGCCACATTGATCTTGCGCCCCTGCTTCTTGGCTTCGTTCTCGGTAAGGCCGGTGTAGGCGATTTCCGGATCGGTAAAGACCACGGCAGGGATAGCTTGCGGTTCAAAGGCTACGTTCTTGCCGGCAATGACCTCAGCGGCCACCCTTCCTTCATGTGACGCCTTGTGCGCAAGAGCCGGTCCCTCGACGATATCGCCAATCGCGAAGATATTCGGGTCGGTGGTGCGGCGTTGTTCATCCACCACCACAAAGCCCCGGTCGTTTACCTGGACCTTTGTGGAGTCCAGGCCCAGTCCACTGGAGTTCGGCTTGCGCCCAATGCAGATAAGAACCTTGTCATAGGTACGTTTCGGCTTCTTGAGGTCCGGACCTTCGAGGGTGACACGCAGGCCGCCCTTCACGTCCTCCATGTTGGTGACCTTGGTGTTCAGAAGGATTTCCTCGAAGGCGCTCTCCAGACGCTTGGCCAAGGGGCGTACCAGGTCGCGATCGCATCCGGGAAGCAGGCCATCGGTGGCCTCAACTACGGTTACCACAGAACCCAGCGCGGCATACACGCTGCCCAGTTCCAGGCCGATATAACCGCCGCCCACTACGAGGAGCGAGCCGGGGATGTCATCCATGCGCAGGGCGCCTGTGGAGTTCATGATGCGCGTGCTCTTGATGAGCGGCGGCAGCAGGGCCGGGCGCGAACCCGCGGCAAGGATGCTGTGCTCGCACATCACGGTCGTGATGGCATGGTTGTCTCCGACCACGGTGATCGTCTGGGAGTCGGCATAGGTGCCCCGGCCCTTAACGTAACGGACGCCACGCGCCTTGCTGAGCTGGCCTAGCCCGCCGGTCATCTGGTCCACCACACCCTTCGTGGCCGCCTTCAGGCGTTCAATGTCGATGGCGGGCTGCTGGAAGGTGACGCCGAAGTGCTCCGCTTCCTTGGCGGCATTAAGCACGTGCGCCACATGCAACAGGGCCTTCGAGGGAATGCAGCCGCGATAAAGACAGGTGCCGCCGGGATTGTCTTCGATGTCGATCAGGGTGGTGTCGAGTCCCAGGTCCGCAGCCATGAAGGCGGCTGCATACCCGCCGGGGCCTGCGCCAATTACCGCCACTTGGGTCGTGATAGTTTCGCTCATGATGTCCTCGCGTATTAGCGTTTGTACTACAGCATCAGGGTCCAGGGTTGTTCCAGCGTCTGCACATACCAGCGCATGAAACGCGCGGCGTCCGCGCCGTCAATCAAGCGGTGGTCATAGCTTAGGGCCAGGGGCAGCCGTAAACGGGGGGCGAATGCGCCTTGTTCGAAGACTGGTTCATAGGCGCCGCGTGAAACCCCCAGTATCGCCACTTCGGGCGCGTTGATGATGGGGGTGAAATTCTGGAAACCGCTGCCGCCGAGTCCGCCCAGGTTGGTGATGGTCATGCAACCGCCCTGCATTTCTTCTAGGCTGAGTTTGCGGTCGCGGGCCTTAGCCGCGAGGACCGGCACTTCCGCCGCAATCTCCGCGAGGCTTTTCTTGTCGGCGTCGCGCACGACAGGGACGAGCAGGCCGCTTGGGGTGTCGACAGCAACACCCACATGGCAGTATTGCTTGTAGAGTATCTCTTCGGTATCCACATCAATGCTGGCGTTGAACTTGGGAAACTTCTTCAAGGCCAGCGCGAGCACCTTGATGAGAAACACCGTTACCGTCAGCTTGGCGCCGTTGGCGTCATACTGCTTTGCGTATTGCTGTCGAAGACTCTCCAAACCAGTGATATCGGCTTTTTCGAAATGGGTGACATGCGGGATGGTAGTCCAGCACCGCGTCATGTGCTGCACCGTCTTCTTGCGGACCCCGTTCATCGACTCGCGAACCACGCCTCCCCAGCGGTCCTGATCCGCAATTCCAGAGGGGATCGGCGAAGGCGACGCGGTGGTGGCGGTCGCCAACGAGGTGGGGGCAGGGGCTGGGCTTTCTGGTGCTGCCGTTGTCGTACCCTGGGCGAAGGCCATTACATCCTGCACCGAAACGCGGCCTGAGGGATCCGAGGTAGGCACGTCCTCAATACGTACCCCCATCTCGCGCGCCAGCTTCCGAACCGAGGGAGCGGCAAGCACCGGGCCTCCCGCTTCACGCGGAGCGGCAGGCCGGGAGGGTGCGGCGGCTGGCGTCGGGGCGGCAACAGGAGCGGGCTTGGGTTTCTCCGGCTCGGCGGGGGCAGCTTCGACTGGCTTGGCCGGAGCCGCCTCGCCCTTGGCGCCGCCTTCATAGGTAAGCAGTACCTGCCCAACCTTGACTTGATCACCTTCCTTCACCTTGAGGGAAACAATGGTCATCGACGACGGGGCCGGAATTTCCGTGACAGCCTTGTCCGTCTCGAGTTCAAAGAGCGGCTGGTTGGCTGAAACGCTGGCGCCCTCCGCAACCAGTATCCGCCCCACGGTGCCGGAGGCGATGTTTTCTCCCAGGTCGGGACATTTGAATTCAGCGGGCATGGCGTTCTCCAGGTTCCGCGTAGCTATCGCGGCGAGGTCATAGCATAGTCGGGAAAGATGCGGCGAATCACCCCGTTTAACTGCGCATGGGATTCGGCTTGTTGGCCGATATCTTCAATTGCTTCGCCGCCTTCTTTACCACCTCCATGGACAGCTCGCCGCGCTGGGCGAGGCCCGT
>JBJOID010000286.1:0-3105 GCA_046047315.1 Candidatus Hydrogenedentota bacterium
CCGCTCCCAAGGCTTCCATGCGCTGTGCAAGAGCTCTGGGTTCCAGGCCCGTGGCCTGTTGCCCATTGCGGGTATACACCTCGGCGCGACCATCGGGGTGGCGGCGGACGTCGATAGAAACCACGATGCACTGACGGCCAAAGCGCTCCGAGGCCTGGCGCACAAGATCGGGCGTCTCGACCGCGGCGGTGTTGATGGCCACCTGATCGGCGCCCGCGCGCAGCGCATCGCGGATCGTGTCCACATCGCGCAGGCCGCCGCCGAAGATCAGGGGCATGAAAGATTCAGCGGTAATCTGTCGGATGATGTCCAATTGTGGCGGACGCCCCTCCCTCGTGGCGAGGATGTCCAGAAGTATTAGCCCGTCGACATTCTTCCCGTTGAACACGCGGGCGGCGTTAATCGGGCAGCCCACGTATTTCCCTTCGCCGAAACGAATGGTCTTCTCCAGACCCCAGTCCTTGAGCAGGAGCACCGGCATGACGCGAACCTTAGCGGAGGACGACATGGCTCATGAAATTCCGCAGGAGGTGAATCCCATTTTGGTGACTCTTCTCTGGGTGAAATTGTGTGGCGAAGAGGTTGTCTTTCTCCACGGAGGCAATAAAGGGCACACCATAGATAGCGGTGGCCGTGGCAGCGGCATCCTCCAGTTCAAGCACGGCATAGGAATGAGCGAAGTAATAGCTCGCTACCGCAGGCACCCCGGCGAAGAGCTTGCTGCCCGGCGATGCGGTGACGGTATTCCAGCCAATGTGGGGAATCTTAAGCGCCGTATCCGGGTAGGCTGTACGCAGGGAGCGCACCTCCCCGTTCAGCCAGCCCAGCCCTTCGGCCCCGCTTTCATCGCTTCGGCGCATAAGCAACTGCATGCCGAGGCACATGCCCATCAGCGGCAGTCCCTCCCCCATCACCTTGCGTTGGAGCGGCTCAATCAGCCCCCCTTCCCTCAGGTTGTCCATGGCCTCCTGAAAATGGCCCACGCCCGGCAGGACAACGGCACGCGCGCCATCAAGCGCGGCAACGTCGCGCACGGGTCGCGCCTCGGCACCCACGGCGGCGAAGGCGCGTTCGAGGGATTGAAGGTTCCCAACACCATAATCAAGCAGTGCAATCATGCGTGGTTCCGCAGGGGAATGCAGGAAAAAACCGCCACTATTCAGGCGGCTGCCCTTCCACATAGGGTAGGCTTCTTGCAGGCGTTTCCCCGCCGCAATCCTCGACAATTCGATCGATCAGCGGATCGACCACTTCCGGCGCCCCAATGGCGCGGGCCTTCATACGAGAAACGACTTCTTCCATAGAGCGTGACTTCGGACGGCGCCATTCGCGATTCCCCTCTCCCGTATCCACCAACTCAAGCGGGGTGACCAAGGAGCCGTATTCGAGGGGTGACAGCAAATCGCGCAGGCGGGCGTCCTCATCCTTTGGAAGATTCTTCTTCAGGGCGGCGCCGAGCTCCGCTGCGACCTTGTCGAGCGCCTTGGCATTCAACCATGCTGGCTTCTCGAGCACCTTCATCGGAGCCCCTGACTCCAGGCGAGCGTCCTCATAGGCGCGATACAGGCGTGTGACCTCACGCCCCGCCGCGCCGTAGCGAAGCTGGATGATATCTGCCGCTAAATCCTCGACGACCTGGTCGGGATTCCACATCAAGCGTGCCGCGACATAGGCGCGGATGTCGTCCATCTCGCCCCATCGGATGCGCGGGTCGTCCCAGGATTCCATGTAGACCCCGCTCACACCGTGCTTGGCGTAGAGATAGAGGTTCTTCTGCATGATGTCCAGATTGGGAAAGGGCACATACGGGCCATGCAGACTGCAAATATAATCGCTTACGAACACGTTTGGCGCGGCGATTTCCCATGCGGCCAGCGCCTCGACAAAGGCACGATTTTCCGCACAGTGCAGGTCGGCCAGGGGGCGCGAGAAATCGCAGTTGATGTTGCTCAACTGCACGACCACCTCGGGCGAGAGGGTGAGAGCGTCCGGCGGAAGGGGCGCCGTCTCCGGCAGCAGCAGACGCACATAATGCTTCTCTTCGGGACGTTCCGCACTGAGTGCCGCGGCCACCGATTCGGCGAAGGCCACGATCTCCGACACGGGGCGCTCCCGCCAGGCCGCAGCCAGTGTAGCCTGAAATCCGGGGATTCGATCCAAAGTCCAGCAGATCACCGGCAGGCCGCTTTGATCGCGCCAAATGACGGTGCGGGTGGCGGTGTCTTGCAAGGCGTCGGGCTGCGCCCATCGGGCTTTGATCCAGCTAACCGCAGCTTCACCCAGCTCATCGAAGCGATACGCCTGCGCCTCCGGCGCATTCACCGGGTGGCGCGTGCTGGATTGGAACGGCTGGGTGAAGCGCATGCGGGTGCGAAAGCGATCAATTCCTTCCACACCAAGGTCACGCCCGAAATAGCCAAGCTCATGGAAACGGAACGGTGGCCAATAGATGAGATCTATCTCGGGAATGCCCCGAAGGCCGAGGATGATATTGTTCGTCTGGCCGGGGTTGTACCAGCGCTTTCTCAGGTACCGGTCGTAAAATTCATAGACGCCGTTGCGCGTGGCCTCGTCGGTATTCCCCGCGATGACGAGGTGCGGGCCCACGGCATAGAGCTGGTCACGCCGGTTGGGCTTGTAGGTCTTGATGATGAAGCCCTGATCGCCCAGCGTAGCCAGGGTTTCCGGAGAGACGAACTCCGGCGGGGCGACCTGCGCTCCCAGCCAAATGGCCGCGCGGTTGTTGTTCTCCGTGCCGTAGCTGATTTCCTTGGTGGTGGCTTCTTCCCAAAGGGCGACGAATTCCTTCGCAGCGTCAACCAACACCTCTGAGGCATCCTCGGGGATGATCACCGCCGCATGCTGAAACTGGTCGAGCATCCATTCATCGCCCGCGCGATTGGTGAAGGACAGCCCTTGGGCATGTGCGACGCAAGGCAGCCCCAAGAACGGAAGCACCGCAATCAGCATGAACTTCTTCACGGCGAAGGATTCCCACGAAATTGACGGAAACAGGACCGCCAGCCACAGGCGGCGAATTGGAGTATAAACGAATCGCGGCCCCGGATGGTTGTCCGGGGCCGCGAATCAGGATGGATTAGGGTT
>JBJOID010000287.1:0-2650 GCA_046047315.1 Candidatus Hydrogenedentota bacterium
TCTTGAGCGACGCGGTGTTGGTGCCCTTCATGTTGCGGCTGCTGCCACCCGATGCGGATGCCCGCGTGTGGATGCCGAAGGTGCGCAAAGGACAGCAGGTGCGCCGCCGACAGCACGAAGAGAAGAATCCGGACGCGCCCCGTCCCATGTTGCGGAGTCAGGGCACGGGGGCTGGGGGCGGCGCTTCCCAATCGTGACTGCATAGCAAGTCCGCGCTGGCGGTGGTGGCCTCAATCCGGAAGGCGTCCGCAGACGCCATGCGGTTGCGCACCGGCTTCAGGCTTAGTTCCAGCGTCTCCTCCACGCCGGGCGCCATGGTGATGTATTCCTGCCCCGCGACCGGCGCGCCAAAGCGAAGCCACTCCGAGGGGTTGGTGGGCACCAATTGATACTCGTCACGCGCAGCATTCCTGGCGTAAAGCGTTAGGCCGCAGTCGGCCTCTTCCAAGCCGGCGGGTATGGCGCTCGGCCATGGCACCCGAAGACGAAGCAACTGGTTGCCATTGTTGCGAAGCGTGAGCAGGAGTGCTTCTGCCGGGGCGGGTCGATATGTTCCGGCGCACTCAAGACCCGGCGCCGCGGCCTGCTGGTAGTACGAATAGGAGAAGAAAGCGCATACAAGCGCGAGCAGAGCGATGCCCAGATAATGGCGGGTTTGCCAGCCATCGCGCCGCCGCACCACGGGGAGGATGCCCAGTTTGGGCGCGTACTGCTCAAGGGGCAGGTCAATCACACCGCCCAGTTCGTGCGCGCGCTTTGCGCGCAGCACCCGGTTCAGGAAGGCAATCTCTTCGCGGAGCCGCTCCACGCGACGCTCGATTTCCCCCTTTGCCATGACGGCGTCTTCCGCCCGGATGCGTCCGGCGGCGGCGCGCTCGTCGATGCGGCCCAGCTCAAGCAGGGCGGTCTGCAGCTCCGCGCCAAGCTTTTGGGTCAGGCCTTGTTGCTGTTCGATGGTCTGGATGAGGTAATGGTCGGCCTGGCGGATGTGGGCTTGGTAGAACCCGCGCTTTGCGCCGATGGCGGGCTTGGCCTCTCGAAGCAGTCGCGAGGCCTTCTCCCGCCAGGACAGCAGGAGCTGCACGCGCGTCTGGAGAGCCTCCCTATTCACGGTCCCCGGCCTGCTCCAGCACGGCGGCCACGAAGGCCTTGAACAGGGGTTGCGGTGCGAGCGGCTTGCTCTTGAATTCCGGATGGAATTGAGACGCGCAGAACCAGGGGTGGTCTCGCAGCTCGACGATCTCGACGAGGCGCTGCTCGCCCTTGGGGTGGGTGCCGCTCACCACCAGCCCGGCGGCCTCCATGGCCTCCAGGTATTGGTTGTTGAACTCGTAGCGGTGACGATGGCGCTCGTACACCACATCCTCGCCATAGGCCGCGCGGGCGACACTGCCTTCGCGCAGTTCGCAACGATAGGCGCCGAGGCGCATGGTGCCGCCGAGGTCCTGCACGCCGCGTTGTTCCGAGAGAAGCGATATCACCGGGTGCGGGGTCTCGGGGTCGAACTCCGTGCTGTTGGCCGCGTCGAGCTTGAGCACGTTGCGGGCAAACTCGATGCAGGCGATCTGCATGCCAAGGCAGATGCCGAAATAGGGGATGCGCTTTTCGCGCGCGAACTTCGCCGCGCGAATCTTGCCGGCGATTCCGCGGGTGCCAAAGCCAGGCCCCACAAGGATGCCATCGTATCCCGAGAGTAGCGTCTCCGCCTCGGCGTCGGTGTCCAGCTTTTCGGAGTCAATCCAGGTGAGCTTTACCTTGCAGTCATTCGCGATGCCCGCATGGACGAAGGCCTCGTTGATGCTCTTGTAGGCGTCTTCGTGCTCGATGTACTTGCCCACCGCCGCGATCTTCACCGTGCACCGGGGATTCTTCAGGCGCTCGATCATCGCCTCCCAGGCCTCGGTGTCGCTGTCGGGCGGCGTGATGCCCAGCAGGCTCAGCACCGTAAGGTCGAGGTGCTGCTCCTTCAGGTTCATGGGAACGGCGTAAAGCGGCGACACGTCCGACGCGCCGATGATGGCCTCGTTCGTGACATCGCAGAACATGGCGATTTTCCGTCGCTGGTCGGGGTCGAGATGGTGGGGGCCGGTGCGGCAAACGATGACGTTGGGCTGGATGCCGATGTCGCGCAGCGCGCGCACGCTGTGTTGCGTGGGCTTGGTCTTCAGCTCGCCCGCCGCCTCGATGAAGGGCACCAGCGTGACGTGAATAAAGCAGCACTTCGGCGGTCCCACGTCCAGGCGGAACTGGCGCAGCGCCTCGAGGAAGGGAAGGCTTTCGATGTCGCCCACCGTACCGCCGATCTCGATGATGGCGATGTCGATGGGATCCTCCGAGGCGGCGACCAGCGCGTGGATGCGCGACTTGATCTCGTCGGTGATGTGGGGAATCACCTGCACGGTCTTGCCCAGGAACTCGCCGCGACGCTCTTTTTGGATCACCGCGTTGTAGATGCCGCCGGTGGTCACGTTGCTGTTTTGCGACAGATAGGCATTGGTGAAGCGCTCGTAGTGGCCGAGGTCGAGGTCGGTCTCGGCGCCGTCATCGGTGACGAAGACCTCGCCGTGCTCGAAGGGGCTCATGGTGCCCGGATCGACGTTCAGGTAAGGGTCGAGCTTGCGCAGCCGGACACTGAACCCCCGCGCCTGGA
>JBJOID010000288.1:0-14071 GCA_046047315.1 Candidatus Hydrogenedentota bacterium
CCGGAGAACTGCAACTGCGACAGCGAGGGCGCGGTCAGTGTCGGCAGCATTGCGGCAGACACCACGCCCTCGGGCTGTCAGGACATGCTGGGAAACGTGGCTGAATGGACCCGGACTTCACGCTCTGGCGGGGTGGTAGGGGGTTTCGGTGAGGAGATAATCGTGCGTGGCGGCAGCTTCGCCGCTGGCGAGCCCACGCTCGACGCCAGCGCCACCCTGCCCTACGGCGCCTTCCGGCCCGAGGTGGGGTTCCGCTGCGTTAAGGAGATTCCCACAGACGCGGCATCCATTCAGCTGTTGTTGGGGAATGGTTGACAGTTCAGCATCCGCTTGGATACGATCCAACACCGTGCTTGCGCGGAACCGGGTGGAGGGCCCGGAGAACCCGGCTGGGTGAGCAGCCGGTTCTATACCGTTTCGAGGAAAGTTTACCGATGGAATCGAAGCGCAATTGCCCGCATTGTTCCGAACGGGCCATTCCCGTGGCCCGCATTGGGGGCAACGTGGTGGCCATCATGCATTGTCCGTGCAAGGAAGAACTCTTGCTCTTTTACAGGGACAAGGTCATTCCCCTTAAGCGCAGCATTCTGGAGAGTGGCACCTTCGAGGAACGCAAGGAACATCTTGGGACGATTGCGGCGAACATCTTCGAAATGGGTATGAGCGCGGCCCATAATGGCGACTTCGGCGACATCCTTCCGTCGCTGGCTTTGCCCGACGGTGCGAGGGAGCAGGGTAACGGGAAGCCCCACATCACCCCCGAGGAATTCGACAAGTTCGTGCGCATCGATCTGAAGTGCCTCGACAACGCCGCTTACTTCCGCCGTCACTTCGGATAGCACTGAACCTGCCGATTGCGCGTTGCGGTTAGAGGGCAGTCGTCCACCCACGCTCGGCATGATCACGCTTCCGGATTTTCTCCAAGTAAGATGCGCAGCACGGCGTTGGCCTGGTGGTGTGCGGCCACCCCCACGCGCGGCGCCATGAGTCCGGTTCCCGGCGAGGCCGCCGTGACCAGGTCTCCCACGACCACCAAGTTGCGGCCCATCCGCCGGGTAACCACGGTGTTGCTGGGCATGTGCCCGGCCAAGCCGGTGGCCACCACGACGGGCTTGTCGGGGCAGGTGGTGCAAAAGCTCTCCACCAGCATGGCCTTCTGGTCGGCCGCGTCGAAGGCCTCCACGAGCACGTCCACGCTGCCGAAGATGCTGGGCACGTTCTCCGGGGTTAGACGAAGGTGGTGTGGCTGAAAGGAGACATAGGGATTGATGCGCGCGAGGTTGGCCGCAAGCGCTTCAACCTTCGGCATCCCCAGCTGGTCCACAAAGTATTGCTGGCGATTGAGATTGCTGGGTTCGACCACGTCGTGGTCCGCCACGATGAGACGCCCCACCCCGATGCGGGCCAGGGCTATGGCCACGGCGCTGCCCAATCCGCCCGCGCCCGCGATGCCGACACAGGCTGCCTTCAGGCGTGCATGCACCCCTGGTGTGTGGCGCGCCGCCATCAGGGCCTCGAGGGTCTCCTTGTCGGGCAGCTCACCGCGTTTGATGAGGACCACTTCGTCGCCGTGATGGAGGGGGATGTCGCCACTGGCGGGCGCGCCGTTGTACACCAGCACGTCCGCGTCGGGCTTGTGGCGGGCTCGCAGAGCCATCAAGGTACAGCCGGGCTCCACCTCCAAGGGGCGTTCGTTCAGTCTAATGGAAATCACGGTTGGGTCGCAGCTCCATGCAAGGCTTGGAGCCTAGCAAACCCGGGGGATGCTTGTCAGGTCAGTCGTACACGCTTTCCTGCCCGTCGATGTCGGGGAAGGCGTCCTTCACCTCGATGAAGCGTTCGATGTTCTCGAAGAACGCGTCGGTGATGTCCGGGTCGAACTGCTTGCCACGCTGCTCGTGGAAGTACTCCAGAATTCGATCCAGCGGCCAGGCCTTCTTGTAAACCCGCGCCACGCCGAGTGCGTCGAACACGTCCGCAACGGCGGTGATTCGGCCGAAGATGTGAATCTCTTCGCCCTTGAGGCCATGCGGATAACCAGACCCGTCGTAGGCCTCGTGGTGTTGCAGCGCCACCGTGGCTGCCGCCTGCAATAGCGTGCGCTTGCTCTTGCGGAGCATCTCGTGACCGATGGTCGTATGGGTCCGCATGACCGCGATTTCCTCGGGCGTGAGGGGGCCCGGCTTCTTGAGGATGTCGTCCGAGATGCCCACCTTGCCGACATCGTGCATGGGGGAGGCGAAGCGAAGGATGGTCACGTCCTCATGGCTGAGGCCGATGGCTTCGGCCAGCAGGGCGGAATATTCCGCCACGCGCTTCACATGGTTGCCCGTTTCGCGCGAGCGCGTCTCTACAATCTCGCCCAGCTTCCAGATGATCTCGCGCTGGGTTTCGATGATCTCGCTGTTCAGGCTGATATTGTCGTGCGCAATGGAAACGTTGGTGCAAAAGATTTCGATGAGGTAGCGATCCCAGTCGCTCAGGCTGTTCCATCCTTGCAGGTAGAGCAGATTCTCCGCGCCATTCTCGGCGCGGAAATAGCCGATGTAGCGGTTGTCCCTCAGATACAGCTCCCGCTTCTCCTCGCGTGCACGGCGCAGATCGGCGCGTATCTCGTCATTGACCGCCTCCATGGGGTCATGGTCGACATAGTCCGAATAGGCGCCGGTGCCCGCCACAATCCGCATTTGGTTGCCGGTGCAGGCGGCGGCAAAACCCGAGGTGCGGCAATAGAGGGCGTCGTCCTTCAGGTTGAGCAGGGCGGTCAGCTGGGTCAGGACTCCCGCGAAAAACTGCTCCAGGGCCTTCAGTTCAAAGAGCGAGCCCGAGGCCTGGACGATGGTCTCCAGTCCCCGCTTGTTCGCTTCGAGGCGCTTGAGGTGGCTATAGGAACGGAGCGAAGCAACGACCGCCGTGAAGAGCTTCGTGGCCGTCAACTCGGTCTTGGATTTGTAGTCATTGATATCGTATTCGAGAATGACGCGTTCTTCCGGGGCCTGACCCGGTTGCCCGGTGCGTAGCACGATGCGAATCAGCGCGTTACCCAGGTCTTCGCGGATGCGCTTAACGAGGCGCAGCCCGGCGTCATCCTGCTCCATCACCACGTCCAACAGAACCATGGCGATATCCGGATGACGCTGCAGGATGTCATACGCCTCGCTCCCGGAGTAGGCACTGAAGAACTCTATCGCACGCCCGGCAAAGCTGAAGCCGTTGAGCACGAGTTTCGTAACATTGTGCACCTCGGCTTCGTCGTCGACGATGAGCACCTTCCACGGCGCGGCAGAAATCTCGTCCGGCGCGGTGCTTTCCGGGTCCTCGTTCAGAAACAGGAGTTCGTCGTCGTGGGTAGTTTCAGAGACCATGCGCGCTTCCTTGATTTGCTTTGAGGGGCAGCGTCATTTGAAAGGTCGTTCCCTCGCCGATAATGCTCTTGCAGTCGATGGTGCCTCCGAGGCGTCCTGACACGATGTTGTAAAGAATGTGCAGCCCGAGCCCGCTGCCGCCGCGTCCGCGGCGGGTGGTGAAGAAGGGATCAAAGATACGGCCGAGGATTTCCTGGGGTATTCCCTTGCCGTTGTCGGTGTAGGTGAAGACGAGTTCTCCGTCTCGCAGTTCATACCGAAGGCGAATGATTCCGGTCTTGGTATCCTCGAAGGCGTGAACCAGCGAGTTGATAATCAGGTTCGTGATGATTTGCGAGAGGAGTCCCGGATAGCTCTCGATCTCGAGGTCGTCGGCCCCTTCCACGAGGATCTGGTGCTGGGTCTGCTTGAGCTTGGGGCGCAGGCTCAGCAGCACTTCATGCGTGTACTCCACGATGCGAAACACGCGCATGGCCTCGCTTGACTGATCCACCGCGACTTTCTTGAAACTCTGTACCAACTCGGCGGCCCGCTCGAGGTTGTTCATCAGCATGCGGCTGGACTCGGCAGCGAGGCGGATGTAGGCCTCGAAGTCGGAGCGCTTCAGTTGTCCCGCCTCGAACGATTCGAGAATTTGCCGGGTCTTCTCGCGCAGGAAGGACGCCCCGGTGACGGCCACGCCTACGGGGGTATTGATTTCGTGGGCCACACCCGCCACGAGTTCTCCCAGCGCGGCCATCTTCTCGACGTTGACCAGGTGGTTCTGCGTGCGTTCAATCCGCTCAAGGGCATCCTGGAGTTCGGCGTTCGCCTGCTGGAGCTCGATGGTTCGGCGGCTCACGCGCTCCTCGAGTTCCTCGTTAAAGCGCCGCACCTCGTCTTCCGCGCGACCGCGTTCGGAGGCCTCGATACCCATGGCCACGAAGTCCGCCACGGAGGCCGCAAAGACCAGTTCCTCGGGGAACCACTCGCGTTTCCCGCCGCTGAACTCGAAGGAGACGAGCCCCCATTCCCTGCCGCCGAGCCGCAGCTGCACTGCGAGCATCGCGCGAACGTCGCGTGGCACGAGGTAGGTGTCACGAATCTCCTGGGCGCGCGGGTCGGCTTGGGCATCCGCCAGGCTGACCACGCGCTCGTCGCGCAGGAGCATTCCCAATGGCCCGTTGGGAGACAGCTGGAGCGGGCGGGCCTGTGCATTCGCGGATTGGCTGCTCTCGCCGAAGAGTTCGTAGACCGTGCTTTCCGGTTGCCGCCGCCACACCGTCACCGCGCGCAGGCGCAAGGTATCCATCGCCGCGGCGGCAATCGCCGCGACCAGCCCACCGAGGTTATTGTCGTATTGCTGGTGCAGGGCTGTAAGCGCGGCCAGCGCCTGGTTGTGGCGTTGCATGCGCGTGCGGCTGGAGCGAAGCGCATCCTCTGCGCGCTTTCGCTCCGTGATGTCTTTGACCAGCACGGTGTAGGAGGGCGCGCCTCCGATCTCACTGGCCGAAACCCGAATGTCCGCGGGGAACTGGGTGCGGTCGCGGCGGCATGCCCACACGGTTGCACCTTCCGGCCGCGTGCCCCAGAGCATGATCCGCTCGAGCGGCAGGAGGTTTCCGGCGGAGTCGCCCGCGAATAGCATGGTCACGGGCTTGCCAATAAAGTCGGACCTCCTCCCGCCAAAGAGCTTTTCCGCGCCGGGGTTGAAGCTGGTCATCACCCCGCCTTCGGCATAGGTGATGATTCCTTCGCCGATGTCTCGGATGATGGCCTCGGACCGGGCCGCGACTTTCTGGAGCAGGTCCATCACGCGGTTGTATTGCCGTGCGATTTGCCCCACCTCCGTGAATGGCTCCACCTTGACGCGCATGCTCAGATCACCCGAGCGTCCCTGTGATTCCATCGTGTTTAACAGATCGATCAGTTCCGTGGTGGCGCCATGTTCGCTGTAGTTGAGGCCCTTGTGTTCTGCGTCAAGCGATACCCTCAGCGGGATGAAGCGGTTGATAATGAGCAGCAGCAGATAACTCACACCAAAGGCCCAGACCCCGGCGGTGAGGATGCCAATGGCCTGCACCATCAGTTGGCGCTCCATGGTGAGTCCCTTGCCAATGAGCTCCGGGTCGCCGAAAAGGGCCACGGCGAGCGTTCCCCAGGCACCTGCTCCCAAGTGGACCGGCACCGCGCTCACGGCGTCGTCTACCCGGAAACGGTGCAAGAGCATTTCCACGAGCAGCATGGCGATCGCCCCGCCCACGCCAATGAGCGCAGCGGAGGGGGCGGACACAACATGGCAGTTCGCCGTGATGGCGACCAGTCCCGCGAGGCTGCCATTCACGACGAGGGTTACGTCGGGCACTTTCTTGATTTGCCATCCGATAAGCAGGGCGGTCACGCCGCCCGTTGCGCCGGCCAGAAAGGTGTTGGCAATGATCTTGGCCACCTGATCATTGAAGGCCAGGGTGCTGCCCCCGTTGAATCCGAACCATCCGAGGTAAAGCAGCAGAGCGCCCAGCACGCTCATGGGCAGGTTGTAGCCGGTAATCGGGTTGCTGCTGCCATCCTTGCCGAAGCGCCCATCGCGCGCGCCGATAACGAGCAGCGCGGCCAACGACACCCAGCCGCCCACGCTGTGCACCACGGTGGAGCCGGCAAAGTCGACGAAACCCATCGCTCCCAGCCAGCCGCCGTCCGAGCGTCCATCGGCCCCGTTCCAGACCCAGTGTCCATAGACCGGGTAGATGAGGGCCGAGATGATGCAAGTGAGCACGATGTAGGTGTCGTAGCGGATGCGTTCCGCCACGGCCCCGGAAACAATGGTGGCGGCCGTGGCGCAGAACATCGTCTGGAAAATGAAGAAGGCGGTTTGCCATTCCCCCACCAGGGCGAAATCGAGGAGGAAGGAATCGGCGCCGATCCAGCCCTGCCAGGTCATGCCGAACATGAGGCCGAAGCCAAAAGCCCAGAAGAGGCAGGTGGCCACGAGGAAGTCCGTCATGTTCTTGATGGCGACGTTGATGCTGTTCTTGGCGCGGGTGAAGCCGCTTTCAAGACACATGAACCCCGCCTGCATGATGAACACAAGCGCAGCGGTGACGAGTATCCAGAGGATATCGAGTTGCTCTTGTACGATGACCACAGCCTCCGGCCGGGATGAACCGGCCAGGCTGCGTCGGCAGAGCGGATGGTGTTGTGAATCTCAATCGAAAGTCTAGGAGAGTTCCGATAAAGGAATCAAATTCTCTTCAGGGCGACCTTGCGTACCCCGGATACCCCGCAGAGAACAGTGTTTCCCCAAAATCAGGGGCTTTTCTCGACAAAGTCGATATGGAAGAGCTTTGGCCACCACTTGCCGGTGACGAATACCCGGTCTTCCTCGGCGTCGTACGCAATACCGTTGAGCACATCGACGGGAGGAATGCGGTCAGCGAGCGGGAGAAGCCCGGTCAGGTCGACTTGCCCGACCACCTGTCCGTTGGCCGGGTCGATGCGGACAAGTCGGTCAGTCTGCCAGACGTTGGCGTAGATGAAGCCGTTGATGTATTCGAGCTCATTCAGCCGAGAGACGGGGCCGCGCTCGTCGCGCACCTGCAGGGTGCGCACCTCGACGAAGGCGTCGGGGTCCAGAAAATAGAGGGATGAGGTGCCGTCACTCATGATGAGGTGGGTTCCGTCGTGGGTGAGGCCCCAGCCTTCTGTGGGATATTCGAATTCGCGCAGCTTCTGAAAGGTGGCTTTGTCGTAGACGAAGCCCTTGCGCGACTGCCATGTCAGTTGGACTATCGTGTCCTTCCAGATGGTGATTCCCTCGCCGAAATACTCGTCCGGCAGGGATAAGGACTGGAGCACCGTGCCGGTGCTGATTTCCACTTTGCGCAGGGTGGATGCGCCATTCAGACCGGTGCCCTCGTAGAGGAATCCGTTCTCGTAAGCAAGCCCCTGGGTGAAGGCCTTGCGGTCGTGGGGGAAGGTTTCGACCACCCGGAAAACACAGTCTCCGGTGCAGCCGGGCGCGCCCGGGTGATTCGGCGGAGTGGTTATGCCTTCGCAGGAGGTGGAGGAGAGGCCCGCCGCGGCGGTTATTGCGGCAATGGCCAGTCCGGTAATCAGTTGGAACATGCGTGTTTTCTCCAGCGGAGGGTCCTCCAGCGGGGATTGACGCTAGGCCCGCAATCGAATCTCGAACACTGCGCCGCCGCTTTCGCGGTTGCGGTATCCTATCGCGCCTCCGTGTCCGGTCACAATGCGATGGACGATGGAAAGCCCCAGACCGGTGCCCCCCGACTTCTTGCTGTAGAAGGGGTCGAAGATGTTTCTACCAATGGCTGGGTCGATGCCCGGCCCCTGGTCCGCCACTTCGAATGACACCTCGCCGTCGTCATGACCCACGCGGAGCAACACCTCGCCACCCGGGGGGCTCACCTCGATCGCGTTGCGCACCAGGTTGGAAAGCGCCTGCACCAGCTTAGGGCCATCGGCGGCGATGCGGGGGAGTGCATCTTCGATGATGAGGTTCAGCCGGATGGCATGATCCCGCGCCAGGCGCTCCACCTGCTTCTGCGTGCGCGCGGCCAACTGCGCTGGTTCACAGATCGACTTCTCGATCTCATAGGGCTTGCTGAAGACGAGGAAGTCGCGGATGAGCCGGTCAAGGTTGCCCACCTCTTCCACGATGACCGCGGCGTTATTGGCAAGCCGCTCGTTGTCTTGCAGCTTTCTCTGGAGCAACTCGGCCAGACCGCTGATGACACTTAAGGGATTGCGCAGTTCATGCACCACGCCGGCGGTGAGTTCCCCGATCTGGGCCAGTTGGGCATTCAGTTCGGCCTGCCGTTCCAGGGCGCGCACGCGCGTCAGGTCGCTGAAGACAAAGACCTTACCGGAGAGCGCGCCGGTCTCGTCGAAGAGGGGGGAAGCGGTGACACCGAGCACTCGCTCTTCCTCTTCGCCCTCCACCGTGATCTCCCGCCGGGAGATGGGGGCATGCGTCTGGTTCAACTCATCGATCAGTTCCTGGAAGGGGGCCAACTCCGGTTGGGCTGCGAGTTCCGCGCCCGGCCTGAGTGCGGCGCCGCGAGGCCCCAGATGGCCAATCGCGGCGGGATTGACCAGCGCGATATGGTCGTGGACGTCCAGCGCGATTACCCCGCTGTTGATTCCCAGCAGAATCTGCGCCAGCAAGTCGGGTGAAAGCCCGTGGCGCTTGTCGTCCCCGTCCCTTTGGGTCATGCGCGCTGCTCTCCAGGCTTCGGTTCTTCCGGGAGGCGTGCCTTGATCGCGCGCGCCAGCGTGATGAACTGCTCCGGGCTCAGCGTCTGGGGGCGCGCTCCCGGATCGATGCCGGTCGCGTCGAGCGCGTCGAGCACGGCTTCGGCGGGCGCGCCGAAATTGCCCGACTTGACCAGCGAATTGCGAAGGGTCTTGCGGCGCTGCGAGAAGGCGGCCCGGATGAGCGACATGGTGAAGGGGGTGTCTGCCCCGGCCAAGGGCTCCTTGCGCGTCCTGAACCGCACGATGCAACTATCCACTTTGGGACGCGGCAGGAAGCAGGAGGCGGGCACGTGGTGCACCAGGTCCACCTCGGCGTAGATGTGTCCGGCGATGGTCAACACGCCATAGTTTTCCGTATTGACCATGGACACCAGCCGGTCGCCCACCTCGCGTTGCATCATCACCACCAAGCGGGAGAAGTGCACCGGTGACTCTAGGAAATGAAACAGGATGGGCGTCGTGATGTAGTACGGGAGATTCGAGAGAAACTTGTACTCGGCCTTTGGCGGGAGATACTCCGCCACGAGCTTGGCCAGCGAATGGTTCAGGATGTCGCCCCGAAACAACTTGACGTGGGGGAGGTGGCCGAACTGTTCCTGCAAGACCGGCATGAAGGTGGCGTCAATTTCAACGGCAAGCACGTCGCCCGCGCGCACCACGATGCGTCGGGTGAGCGCGCCAAGCCCCGCACCCACTTCCACGACGGCGTCGTCGCGGGTCAGCGCGGCCGCATCCACCATGATGCGGTTGATGTTGTCGTCCAGCAAGAGATTCTGGCCGAGGCCCTTCTTGAAGCTGATGCCGAAGCGCTTGCAGAGATCGCGCAGCGGTTCGGCGGGCGGCAGCGTGATGGCGTCGGTAGGGATGGCGGCATCGGTCATGGTGGTCAGGCCATCCGGCGTCGTGCGGCGAAGAGGGCCAGCACTACCGCGCCACAAAGCAGGACGTCGGCCATGCCGTTGAAGCGTGTGCCGTCGCCGGGATGGCAGCCCAACCATGCGTTCGCCTTCGACGGAAGAACGCCCGTGCCGGTCAAAACCCGCGTAGCGCCGCTTCCACCCGAGAAGGATATCTGCGCGGCGTAATCCTGCGCGGCATCGGGAACGAAGAGCACCACCACGTCTTGGCTCTCTCCCGGTGCGAGCGTGTATCGGGCGCCGCTTGCAATCCGGAAAGGCGCGTCGACCTGGGCTCGGCCGGAGAGTATTCCTCCCCCGCGATTCGTGACCACGAAGCTGCGTTGGGCGCTCTGGCCGACTTCCACCCGGCCAAAACCCTGTTGCGCTGGAGTCACCTGCAAGGTTGCTGCAAGGGGGCGCTGGTTGAAAGGAGCGAACAAGTCGAGGGCACCCAGCAGCGCCCTCAGGCGCTGAGGCTCCACGCTCAGGTTCTTCACGGCGCCGGTGCTCCAGCCCCCGTCGAAGACTGCATCGATGCGCAGTCCACCGCTGCCGCCAGAGCGAACGTTCAAGGGGTGCCCCCAGAGGCCGGTGTTGTCGACGGGGAAAGTCACCCCCTCGATGCTCACCTTCGCTGGGAAGGCATCGAGTTGCTCGGGTGCAAGGCGTGTGAAGGTTGCGCCATTGTCGCTGCTGACCAGTACCCCTGCCGCCGTATATAAAGCCCCGGTGGTGATTCCACCTTCTGGCTGCGCGCTTATCTGCACGGACTCGTCGCGTCCCAGAAGCGCGTCAAGGTTTGTGGATATGGCGACAACCAGCAACCCAATGTCTCCGTCGTTGGCCAGTATCCGGCGGTCCAGCTCAATGGATACCAGGACCCCGGGCAGATCGGGATGTCCGAGGACAGAGACCACGGGGGTGTCGGCGTTCCCAGGCGTACGGTCGAAGCGGTTCACACGCGTGACGCGCTCCGCGCCTGTCTGTGGGTCTTCCACCTTGCTGGACCAAATATCGCCATCCTGCAAGAGAACCGTGGTCGCCTGTTCGGGAAGGCCATTGCCATTGGCGTCGGCCGCCGCGGGGGCACCGAGCAGCGTAAAGGTGGCAGGGGAGGATTCCAGCGGCGGGGTATTTCCCGCGGCGTCGTAAGCCTGGGCAACGACCACATGACGCCCGGCAGGGTAGCGCGTGATATCGGGAATGGTTACCGCGTAGGGCGTGTCGTCGCGTCCGCCAACCAGCTCTCCATCCAGCAGGTAACGCACGAAGCTGGTGTCCGTCGCGCAATCGGTGCGCGCGCTCAAGCCCACGGGCAGGGGGGAAAGGGAGTTGCCCACGAGGATGACCGAGCCATTGCCGGGGCTGAGAACATCAACCTCGCCGAGAAGGCAGCCCTCACCTTCGATGCTTCCCTCCGGCTCTCCCTCCACGACGACCGGATCGCCGAACTCGAAGGCACCGATGTCATAGTCGCTGCCGTCTCCGCGCACCTCAGGCGTGCCATCCAAACCGCGAGGCCGCCCTTCGATGTCGTCGATGACATTGCCGAAGGCCGATGAGGAAGCGCCCCGGCCAGCGTCGATGGCGGGAGAAGTGGCAAGCAGGCGGAAATTCCGAAGTCCAGGATTGACAAACTGCGGGTCGTCGCCGAGGTTGCCCGTGCCATTGAAGCCGCCTTGCACGATGCTGAAGGAGACGTCGCTGGCTCCAAGCAGATCCGTGACCGCCTCGCTGTTGTCCCAGAGGATGGAGTTGGTTACCGAGGTGGATGACTGGAAATTGCCAATCCCGCCGCCGGTGTCTCCGGCGGTGTTGCCGTAGATTGTGCAGTTCACGATGCGCGGGCGTGCGGTGTTGTTGAAGATAGCGCCGCCAAGCTGGGCTGCGCTGTTGCCCGCGAAAATGGAATTCAAAATGAACGGAGCGGTGATGCCCTCCGGTTCCGTGGGGGGGCCAAGGGTAAAGATGGCGCCGCCGCTTCCATTCGAGACGTTGTCGAAGAATCGGCAGTCTTCCACACGCGCCGAGCCGACGTTGATGAACAATGCGCCCGCCGTGGCCGAGGAGAGGTTGCCCGAGAAGACGCAGCCGATGATGGCTGGGGAGCTGTCGAGGATGGCCAGCGCACCCGCACTCTCGGTGGCCTCGTTGAAGGCGAAGGTGCAGGCGACGAATTCGCCGCCGGATACGTTGTTGAACGCCGCGCCACCGAAGCCACTGCGGTTGTTGATGAAGGTGCAGTTGATGACGCTGGCTGCGCTATCAAGCGAAACCATTGCGCCGCCGCTCTCCCCGGCGGTGTTGCTGTCGAAGGTGCAGTTGGTGAACAGGGGGGAGGCCCCATCAAGGTTGAAGACCGCCCCGCCGAAATCGGTCGCGTCATTGTCGGTGAAGAGGCAATTGGCGATTACGGGCGAGGTGGCAAAATTGAGCAGGGCCGCGCCGGCAAAGCCACGGCCGCCGCGCACCGTGAACCCATCGAGGCGGGCCGCGTCGGCGCCTTGTATGACGTTCGCCACCGGTCGGCCCTCATCCGCGCGCGAACCGTCAATCACGGTGGGGTTGGCGCGGAAGTCGCGCTGGCTGCGCTGGGTTTCCGTGCCGGCAAAGCCGCCATAGAGACTGATGCCGGAGCGCATGAAAAGGGTGCCATTGCCGGGGCGTTCTTCGTTGTACACGCCGCCAGCCACCCAGACTTCTGGAATGTCCTCGAAGAAGGCCACCTGTAGCGCGGTGTGGATATCCGTCAATGCCGTGGCCCAGGAGCGCCCATCGCGGTTGCCCGTGGTGTTGTTCTTGTTCACATACACCACGCCGTCGAACTCGAGTTCGCCTTCCGCCTGACCTTCAACTTCACCCTCGGCGGCACCTTCCTGTTCTCCTTCCACGCTGCCCTCGGTAGCTCCTTCGCCTTCACCCTCTGCGGGTTCCCCTTCCACGGCGCCTTCTTCCACGCCTTCGCCTTCTTGCGCGCCCTCGCCTTCCTGCAGACCCTCGATTGTGCCTTCTATCTCGCCCTCTTCCGGCGATCCCTCCTCGGCGCCCTCTCCTTCGAGAATGCCTTCCGGTTCGCCTTCGGGTTCAAGTGGTCCCGTGAATTCGTCGAATCCCATGTCGTAATCAGAGGCGTCTCCAACGCCCGTAACCTGTCCCTGACCATCGCCATCAAAGCCCCTGGCGTCGCCTTCGAAGTCAGTCTGGAGCCTCCCCAGCGCGGCGCTGCTGGTGTCCTGCCCGGTGTCGATGCAGGGAGAGCCGGCGCGAAGCCGGAAGTCGTCAGTGTCTGGCGAGACGAACCTCGGGGGCAGGGCGATATTGCCCGTGCCGCCGCCGATGCCGCCCTCGATATTGGAGAAGTTTGCGAAGAGGCGGGCTACCCCATTGTTTCCGACGTTCTCGCCAATGTTGTCCCAGACAATGAGACCACTCACAATGGGGTTGACGGCAATCTGATCGCCGTTGTTATATATGCCGGCGCCACGGAAGGTTGCGGAATTCTGCGTGACCGTGGTGGAGACGATGGTGGGGGAGACGTTTGTATTGTTGATGCCCCCGCCGTGAATTACCGCGTCGTTGCGGGCAAAGAGACAACCCGCGATGAGGACCGTCGACTCGGGAGCATTGCTGACCCCGGCGCCCCGGTTATTGACTTGGTTTCGCAGCACCTGCGCGCGAAGCAGGCGCACGTTGCTGCTGCCCGCGTTGTAGATGCCGCCGCCCTGGTCCTCGGCAAAGTTGCCCAGGTACTCATCGCCATCCAGTGTGGCCGTCGCATTTGCGCCGTTAAACACCGCACCGCCATCCCCCCCGGCGCTGTTCTCGAGGAAGCGGCAATTGAAGGTTTGCAGGGTCGAAGCCAAGGCGGCGATGGCACCGCCATCCGTGTCGGAGGAGTTCTGCTCAAACACGCAGTCGCGGAACTCGGCGTTTGCGCCATTGACGACGGCTACCGCGCCGCCGAAACCCAGGGTGGCGTTGTTGACAAAGCGGCAATTCGCGATTCGCACCGAAACGCCGTCGACAAGGAGCCCCGCGCCCGAATCGCCGCGCCCGCCGCGCACCGTGAATCCATCGAGCACGGCATCGCTGGCGGCACGGACCACATTGACCGCGGGGGAGCCATCATTCGATGTGGCGCCATCAATGACAGCGATGTTCACCGAGGCATCGCGCTCATCCAGAGCCGTCTCGCCGCCCGCGAATCCGCCATAGACGGAGATGGACTCGCGAAGCAGGACAGCGCCATCCGCCGCCGTGCGGTCCTCGCCGTAGCTGCCATCCGCCACCCAGACTTCTCCACCCGCCTCGGCGGCATCGATGCCCGCCTGTAGGGTGGGAAACGCCGTGGCCCAGGTGAGGCCATCTGCGGAACCGGATTGGTTGGCGGCGTCGACGAAAACCACGCCTTGGCCGTGCGCCATTGCCCCGCACAGGGCCACGACCACGAGTATCGACATCTCTCTAAAGGAGCTCATGCATGCTCTCCCTGCCTCACGCCAGTAGCATTCTCCCGCCCCATGGTAACGGGTTGGCGGTATCAATCGAAAA
>JBJOID010000289.1:0-4915 GCA_046047315.1 Candidatus Hydrogenedentota bacterium
AAGGCGAACGGATTTGCTGTGTGCTCGTTTAGCCATTTTAGTGCGGAAAGGTGAGGCTCGCGGAACTCCGAGGCGACCCAAACCACAGTCTGAGCACCCAACCCCGCGAGATACGTGAGTATCTGCCCCAAGTGCGTGTGGTCCGTACGCTCAAGTTGGTTCTCGATCAGCACGAGGCTCCCATCGAGAGTATTTCGCGCGAGTATATCGGCAGAGAAGGGGCCAACAAGAATCTCCCTGCCCTCAAGTTCAAGCGGTATATCGATCGCTTGGGAGAGTTGTTCAAGGTGTTCGGCGAGCCACGGTGTGAAATGCTGTGCTTCATTGGCCCATGCTTCGCGTAAACTAGCAGTGGTTAAAGTTCCCAATGTGTCCATTCAGGATTCTCCTAATCGATCGACTTTTCGTATCGGCAAGACCGAATCTCAACGAACTTGAAGGTTGTGCCGAAAGATACTTCAACTTATTTCCTTGGTTTGGCTACCTAAAGCATTTGGGAGTCCGTCATGATGGAAGAATATTTCTTCTACTGTCCCTGCTGTGTCCAGCGCATCTCCATGCTGTTCGATCTCAGCGTGCGCGGCCAGTCCTACATCGAGGACTGCGAAGTCTGCTGCAATCCCCTCGAAATTACCTATCGCGTCGAGCGCCAGCAGATCACCGAATTCAACGTCCAGCCCGCGCAGTGACAGTGCTCATCCGCCCGTGTGCTTCTTCAACCGGGCCTGCGCCTGAGAACGCAGCAGCTTGTTCAGCAGCGTGGGGGAGAAGCGCCCGATCCACCAAAGCATCCGCACGAATTTAGGGAAGGTGATCCACAGGTCGCTCGCCGCCACGCAAGCCAGCGTATGCCGGGCCACGTCGTCGGCGGTGTATTTCGCCTTGGTGATCATCGCCTTCGCTTCCTTGGCGTTTCCGCCGCGCGTGTTCTCCCAGAGGTTCGTCTGGAAGAATTCCGGCATCACCACACTCACCCCGATGCCGTAGTCCACCAATTCGTTGTGCATCACCTCAGACAGCATCTTGACCGCCGTCTTCGCGCAGCAATAGGCCGTCATGTTGGGCACGGGAAACAAGGCCGCCGCGCTGGCCGTGTTAATGATGTGGCCGGAACGCTGCCCCTTCAGAATGGGCGTGAAGAAATGGCATCCATTCACCACCCCCATCAGGTTGATGTCGATCAGCCAGTCCCAGTCCTCCAGCGAGAATTCCCCAAAGGCCCCGCCTCCGGCCACCCCGGCATTGTTGAACACCAGGTCCACCCCGCCAGTCTCCTCCACAAAGGCGGCAATCACCTTCTGGTAAGCCTTCCGGTCCGTCACATCCAGCACATATTCATAGGCCGTGCCGCCCAGCGCTTCCATCTCCCGCGCCGCCTCCTTCAACCGCTCCTTGTTCACGTCGCACATGGCCAGCTTCCAGCCATCCGCGGCGAGCAGGGCGCAGATCGCCTTGCCAAACCCCGACGCCGCCCCCGTAACAAAGGCCCGCTTCTTCGGATACTTGATCGACACGCCCAGCATCTTGCTTCCTCCTCGCTGCAATCTTCACCATGATCCCGCCGCAGTGTAGCGATCCCGCCCCGCAAAGGCTAACTACCCTCCCCGCGCTGGCTTGCGCACTGCCCGCCATTGTTGTATCCTTTCCCAAAACCGCCCCTCGGGCGCGCTAACGGCAGGCCTTATTCCAGTTCTTTCATTCGCACTTATTCGGTTACTTTCTGCCGGGATGTGAGTACGAGGCAAGAGGCCCCGCCGTGCATCGCGATTGTCCGGCGGCGGCCAAGGCGTGCGTCCATCGGGTGGCAAGGCCGCGGTGCAATCACCGCCGCCCAGCCCGTCTGGCCGTGCGAGGAGTTCGTCAGTGGAGGAACTGATCTCGCACACGGAGTACGGCCCAGTCGATGGGCGCGGCTACGAGTGCGTGTGGGAAGGGGACTACGTAGAGGCCTGCCTGTGCAGCGACGTGGGCAAGAAGCGCGAGAAGAATGAAGATTCCTGCATTCTGACCGCGCCGAACGACCCCGACGCGCTGCGCGAGCGTGGGCTTCTCTTCGCCGTGGCCGACGGCATGGGCGGCGCCAGCGCCGGAGAATACGCCAGCCGCATGGCCCTCAACATGCTCGCCAGCGCCTATTACAGCGGCCCCCGCCTTCCCATACCCGCTGCCCTCCGTTCCGCCATTGAAGCCGCCAACGGCAAGGTATTCGAGGAGGCCGAGCTCAACCCCGCCTTCCACGGCATGGGCACCACCGTCTCTGCCGTGGTCCTGCACGGAGACAACGCCTATATCGCCCAGGTGGGCGACAGTCGCGTCTACCTCCTGCGCGAGCGCGCCGGCATTCACCAGCTCACCAAGGACCACTCCCTCGTGGCCGAGCAGGTGCGCAACGGGCTAATCACCGAAGACGAGGCCCGCCGACATCAACTGCGCAACCTCATCACCCGTGCCGTCGGCATCAAGGAACAGGTCAAGGTCGACCTGTTTACCCTCAAGCTCAAGCCCAACGACACCCTCCTGCTCTGCAGCGACGGCCTCTGCAACATGGTCGCCGACGACGAAATCGCCCGCACCCTCACCGTCGGCGAACTGCTGGCCAACACCCGCAGCCTGATTCAGCAGGCCAACGACGCCGGCGGCACCGACAACATCACCGCCGTCGCCCTGCGCGTCACCACCACCCCGCCACGGCGACCCGAGCACGAGGGGGCCGAACCGCTCCATATCCTCAACGGAGGATTCTGGGGAAAGATCAAGCGAATATTCTCCTGACGATAGGGGTATATTGAACGGCACGATTCGCGGAATACCGGCCCGCGAAAAAAATTGTGCATTTCGGATCGTAATTTTGTAAACTGTCGTCCAAACATCACCCGATGCAAAGTCTGTGCACCGCGGCGCCAGCTCGGAATACCTCCCGATGCCACTAACGCCGCCTCCGATCCGTCCTGTTGACGGGTAAGGAGCACTGGCCTATTCGGGGCCAAGCATGGGAGGTTTTATGAGTTGGCGAAAGGAAAGCATTTATTGATCGATTGCCGGAACGTCCCCCGGGAAACCTGCCTCGACGACCGCCGCGTACTCAACGCGATGGCGTCGGCGGCTGAACGCGCGGGCGCAACGGTCATCTCCCAAGTGCGGTATCGCTTCGGCGCAGATTCCGCCCCGGGATTCACCGCGATGGTGCTGCTGGACGAGAGCCACTGCTCGGCGCATTCCTACGCCGATCTGGGTCTCATCGCCCTCGACGTGTTCACGTGCGGCAACACCGATCCCAAGGACGTCCTTGCCTATCTCCGCGAAGAGCTGGAGCTGGGCGACATCACCGTTCACGAATGCGCACGGTTCTTTGAAGCGGGCGAAGCCCCCATCCGGGAACTGCGCGAAGTGGCCTGCGGCTCCACCGATACCCCCCGACTGGCTCAGGAACCAGCCGCCGTCTAAGCGCGGCGCGGCATCGGCAGCCCAAGGCAACAGCCATATACGATGGATTCCCTCTCCCGCATGGCAGCCGCCATGCGGGAGACATCTCTTTAGCGGCCCGTTCGGCTATCTTCATTCCAAGGCAGGCCTGGCCTGCCCGCCGGCGCGAAGGAACACCACCATGTCCTCCACCCCCTTGCCCATCCTCGACTTCGTCCTCTCCAACTACAAGAACTTCAACGCCCGCGCCACGCGCGACGCGCTGATCGCCTACTGGCGCCATGTCGAGCAGGGCGGCAAGATGTTCTGGGCTGTCGCCGGCGCCATGTCCTCCGCGCAACTGGGCATCACCCTCGCTCCCGCCATCCGCGAGGGCCTCATCCACGGCCTCTCCGTCACCGGCGCCAACCTCGAGGAATCCCTCTTCCGCCTCGTCGCCCACGAGCACTACCACGACTTCCCCGACTACCGCTACTTCCGCAAGGAAGACGACACCAAGATTCTCGACGAACGCCTTCGCCGCGTCACCGACACATCAATCCCCGAGGACGAAGCCTTCCGCGTGGTCGAGAAGGTCATCGTGCCCCGCTGGATGAACGCCACCCAGTCCGGCGAGCGCCGCTTCTGGCACGAGTATTTCTACGAGCTCATCCAGGCCATCGGCCCCGAGCTGCAAACCGGCAAGGCCGAAGACTGCTGGCTGCTCGCCGCCGCCAAGGCCGGCCTGCCCATCGTCGTCCCCGGCTACGAAGACTCCACCTTCGGCAACATCTTCGCCTCCTACGTGAAGACCGGCGAGTGCAACCCCGGCATCGCCAAGTCCGGCATCGAATACATGGCCTGGTTCTACGACCAGTACACCACCCTCTCAGAAGGACCCGGCGTCGGCTTCTTCCAGATCGGAGGCGGCATCGCCGGCGACTTCCCCATCTGCGTCGTCCCCTCCATCAAGTACGACCTCGAACAGCCCGTCAAGCCCTGGGCCTACTTCTGCCAAATCTCCGACTCGACCACCTCCTACGGGTCCTACAGCGGCGCCACTCCCAACGAGAAGATCACCTGGGACAAGCTCACTGAAGATACCCCCATGTTCGTCATCGAGTCCGACGCCACCATCGTCGCCCCGCTCCTCCTCCGCGCCCTTCTCGAATGCAAGGCCCACCCCGCCGAGGCCAACGCCCTGATAGCGGAACGCGTGGGGTAAGGACACAGCCGAGGTCGGCTGTGCCACACCAGCGGAGACGCAGCCGGGAGCGCCGCGCTTCTGCGCGGCAAGAGGACGCGCGAGGGAAGTAGAGACCTGCGGTCCATAAGGTGGCGGGGTCAGGAGACCCCGCCACAGCGGAGACATCCCCCAGTGCCCCCTCGGCACCCTCGGGTGCCCTTTCCCCCTTCAAAGGGGGACATAGGCAGTATCGGATTGGTGTCCCCCTTTGAAGGGGGTAGCACGTGGCGGTGTGCCCGCCGCATGACGGGGGATGTTGTCCCCTCG
>JBJOID010000290.1:0-11226 GCA_046047315.1 Candidatus Hydrogenedentota bacterium
GCCCGCCAGGGCGTCGCGCTCACGGATGAGCGCGGGGGCGAGATTTTTGGCCACGGCCAGGAACGCGGCGGGCAGGGTCGGCAGATTGTCCATCGCGAAGTGGCCGTCCGGCCCCGTCGTCGCGGGAACGTAGCGAAATGGCGCAAGGGCTGCGGGGCCATTTGCGGGCGATAGGAGGAAGACATTCGCTCCCTCGATTGGCTGTCCTTCCAAGGTAGTAACGATGCCTTCGACGCGGCGTCCGGGCGCGAGCCGAAGAGCCACTTCGCCGGCGGCGCCGCGTGCCTCTAGGGCGGCGGTCGCCAGCGCGCCTCCCTGCGGGGCGCGCGCCACTACCACATAGCCCCCCGGCGCCAGCGTGTCCAGGGCGAAGGTGCCGTCAGGCCCTGTGCGGGCGGTCCATGTATCGCGCTTGCGCGGCAAATTGAAGGGATCGAACTGATCGAGGTTCGTTTCAAGGACGGTAATTTCGGCGCTGTCCACCGGCGCTCCTGCATCGTCCACCACGCTGCCACGGAGAATTTCGATTCCGCGCACGGGATTACCGGAAGAGGGGGGAAGCGCGGCGGGCGCCTTCGTGGCTGTCTCGGGCGCGGCGGTCGAGGGGGATTGCTCTTGTCCGAGATAATGCTCGGAGAAGAGATAGAATTGCAGCACGAGCGCGACGCAGAGCAAAAAGAAGATGAAGGCGCGCATTGGCTCTCCCAGTCTGGAGCGGACTCCGCCAGCGTCACATCTTGAAGAAATCCGGAAGACGCCGCCAAAGGGCGGACGCCGTGGCTTACTTGTAGCGGTAGGTAATGCGCCCCTTGGTGAGATCGTAGGGGGACATCTCAAGCAGCACCTTGTCGCCGGGAAGAATGCGGATGTAGTACTTGCGCATCTTGCCCGAAATATGCGCCAGCACGGTGTGACCGTTGCTCAGTTTCACGCGAAACATGGCGTTGGGCAGCGGCTCCAAGACCGTGCCTTCCAGCTCAATCGCCTCTTCCTTCTGCATGGTGCTCCTCTGTCATACGCAAAGCTGGCCGCCGAAGACAGCAACGGCGGCCAAACCTAAGCCATTTACCCGGCACATGTTAACACAGTTCAGCGGGAAGTTGCCACCTTTAAGGCGCGGGGGTGGCTCAAGCCTGCGGCAGCCCCTGCCGGCGCGCGGCGAGGTCGGCGGAAATCCGCTCGATGATGCGGCTTGCCGCGTGGTCCCAGGTCCAGTTGTCAGCCACATGTCGCCGCGCCGCCTCGCCCATCGCGGCGAGCCGCTCGGGATTCGACAGCAGGCTGACCAGGGTCTCCGCCAGCATCTCAGCATCGTATTCGCGCACCAGCGCACCCGTTTCGCCGTCACAAATGGTCTCGGGAAAGGCGTAGCGCAGAGGGGCCACACAGGGCACACCACAGGCCTGGGCTTCAAGGATGACGATTCCGAAAGGTTCGTAGTCGCTCATCATGCAGAATACGGATGCCCGGCTATACTCTTCGAGCAGGCGTTGCAGTCCGGCGGGTTCATTCCGGTACAGGCGGCCAATAATCTCGATGCCGGGCTCGTTCACTTCCGGGCGGCAACCGATGATTGCCAGCGTCGTATGGGGGATTTGAACCTTGACCCTGCGGAAGGCTTCCACGATGAGCGGCCCCCCCTTGCGCTCCCATTCGATCCCGATGAAGAGAATCCTCGCTGCGTCGTAGCCAGCGTGGGGAAGGGGCGTCGCGTGGAAGTTTGATCCCGCGCCGGCCACCACCAGTTTAGCGGCGGGCAGGGCGTAATCGTCGCGCAGGGAGGAGGTGGTCCATGCCGAGCGGGGAAACACGGCAGTGCAGTCATCGAATATCGCTTGCTGATACGCAATGACCTTTCGGGTCTTCTCTTCGGAGAAACTGGCGAATTCCCACATTTTCGCCGCGGCTACCTGGGCGGTGGTCGCGTCGAGATACACGTAGCCCGGAGCATCGAGCCGGGGATGGAAGGTGGTGCCGTACATGAGCACCGCGTTGTAGCCTGGATGCGCGCGGGCGATCGCTTCGGCACGGCGGGTGTTTCGCCGCCATGACGTGAGCGACCAGCGGTAGGCATCCTCAAGCCCAATGCGGTCAAACTTGCGGAGCACCCGCATGGGAAGATTTCCCTGGGCGAAGGAATCGGTCCACCCCAGCACGTTGGCACGGTGATGCAGGCAACCCCGTTGCTCGATGGCGTTGAAGAGCGCCTTGGCCGAGCCGCTGAAGGGGCGCTCGCCACTGGGATCCCCCGCGCAAAGACAGAGAATTCTCGGGGTGGGCTCCATGGCTAATCGGCGGCCTCGGCCATGCGGCGCGGCCTTGCTCGAACGGGCATGGTACGACGCTCGAGCGACACCGGTGCGTAGCGCATTCCCGTAGCGATGGCATAGGCAGCTGCCAGCGGAAAGAGCAGGAAGTGATCCACGCCCGCATCCACCACGACGAAGGTCAACGCGACGGAAGCGTGCGCGGCGATGCCCGCAGCGGCCTTGCCAAAGGGAGAGCCCCGTGTCTTTCCGGCCGCCCATGCGGCGGCCCACATGCCGCCGATCCACCAGCCGAAATAGGCGATGGTGCCGAGGATACCGTTCGAAAGCATGCGCACGAGCATTTGCGAGTCCGTGGCGCGTCCCTCGATGCGGCCATGGTCATAGCCCCCGTGGCCAAACCAGAAGCGATTGAGGACCACGGACTTGTATTCGGATATCGCATCGAGCCGGTACTGGAAGGAATCCGCGCGCTCGCTGCTGATTGTGGCGAAGCGGTTCACGCCGATCACCTCGACGTTCGCATAGTTCAAGCCGAGCCAAACGAAGGCGATGACCGGCAGGACGAAAGACGCCAGGTAGATGCGCTGAATGGCGAAATACAGCGCAGTGATTAATCCAAACAGCATCATCGGGCTGATGGACTGCGACAGCAACAGGCCACCCAGGGGGGCGATGAAGACATAATTGCCCACGGGGCCGAGCAGGCGGGCCAAGTCCTTGCGCAAAGGAAACAGCGCGAGGAAGGCCGCCACCGCGAAGAATCGTGCAAGGGAGAGCGCGTGGTAAAAGAACACGATGGGCCGCCAGAAGGAACCGCGCTGGTGCTGCTGGAACACGTGCTGGAAGTAGCCGTACACAGTGGTGTGAATCTGGGGGCTCATGCGGAATTCCCAGAGGGCGAGCGGGGCATAGACCACGCTGAGCAGCACCAGCGTGATGAGGAAGGTCTTCAGCGACGCCGGCGTGCAGAGATGGATTCGGGCCAGCATGAGCGGCAGGAAGAAGCTGAGGACCACGTCGACCCCCTGCGATATCCCGAAGCGCATGCCAAAGCCGTTGATATAGGCGGAAATGAACGCGACCATCATGCCCAGGGGAAAAAGCAGATCGAGCGGCGTGAGCTGAAAGCGGCTGAATACGCGTGGGTGAAAGAGGATGGTGCCGATGAGTATGCCGATAGCCGGCACGTTTTCCTTGGACAGGTCGGGAACGCCGGGAATCTCAATCTCAATGCCGGAGGGAAGGAAGAGCAGGCCGATCAGGTAGGCCAATGAAAAGCAGAGCGCGTTGTTGCGCCCCATCATCATCATCGCCGAAGCGGGTATGTAGGCCAGCAGGGCAACCCAATAGGGTATCACCGGGGCAGTCTCCCCCGGCGCAGGGCCGCATCATACACGGCCACTGTCCTCCGCATGCCGGCCGAGGCGCAGCCGGAAGAATTCCCGAAGCGTCATCGGCACGATGACGATATCCTCGACGAGGTATCGGCGCCAAAGGCGGCGGGGTTCCTGCAACAGACGCCAGAGCCATTCGAAGCCCAGCTGCTGCACCCAGCGGGGGGCGCGCTTCACCTTGCCCGAAAGGAAATCAAGGGCCGCGCCGACGCCCATGCAGACCGGCACGCCTAGCGCCTCGCGGTGGCGCGACATCCAAAGCTCCTGCTTGGGACAACCGAGCGCCACCCAGCATATGTCGGCTTGGGAATCCCGCACGGCGGCGATGGCCTTGGCGTTCTCCTCGGGGTCATGTTCGAAGCCATAGGGCGGTACGTAAACGCCGGCAACCTGCAAGTCGGGATAACGCTGCCGCATGCGCTGCGCGGAAATCTCCGCCGCGCCCGCCAGGCCCCCAAAGAAAAACACCCGGTGCCCTCGCTTCGCCGCGTGCGCGGTAATCAGGGGAACCATGTCGCTGCCGCTCAGTTTCTCGCTCAGCTTCAGTCCCAAGAGGTGCGCCACCCAAAGCAGCGGCTGTCCGTCAGGAAGCCAGAGGAAGGCCTGATCGTAGGCCTCGGCGAAGGCGGGGTTTCTTTGGTAAGAGCAGATCATGTTGACGTTGGGCGTTGCGATGAAGCCGGGCTTTCGATCCGCAATACGTTGGTCAACGGCAGCACAGACGCCATCGAACGTAATGTTCGAGACGCGAACGCCAAACAGCACGGCGGTATCGTCGCACTCACTCATGGCATGACTATACCATAGCGATTAACGGTGTTCACTGATTAAAGGTTTCCCCAGCCGGACGTTCCCCCAGGGGCCGGGCCGGCACGCCGCCGACTATCACTCCCGGCGGCACGGGCTTGGTGACCACGGCGTTCGCGGCGACCACGCAGCCGTCCGCCAGACGTGCGCCGCGCAGCACGGCCACTCCCCGGCCAATCCAGCAGTCTCGCCCAATCTCCACGGCCTCGCCCACGTGAGGCTGTTCGCGCACCGGTGCGTCGGCATGCATCCCATGGTTTGCATCGCGGATGCTCGCATACTCGCCGATCATCGTGCCCGCGCCTATGGTGACGCCGTGATACGCACAGATGACCACGCCGTCGTTGATCGTGACCTGGCGCCCGATCTGGATGCGCGCGCCGTGGTACGTTTCGAGTACAACCTGGCGACCGATGCGGGTCTCGGGTGCGATGTCCACGAGCCCCTCACCCTCGACGATGATTGGCCCCACGAACTGCACGCCGGGCGCGACGGCGCCGCGAAGTTGCGAGCGCGCCCAGCACTCAAAGGCGAAACGCCGCAACCTGAGAGAAAGGGGTTCCATCAGGCGAAGCGGCATGGCAATCAACGATGCCAGGGAGGAGCGCAGTACCCGCAGGGGCTGGGGAAGGCGCATCAGCCGGCGGCCTCGCCAAGACGAGAGCGCGTGGCCGGATCAGCTGGCGGAGCCATGGGGCTGGCTGGAGCGGCGACGCGCCTCGATGGATTGCCCATAGTATTGATCGATATTGCGCCGCATGTAGCCGCCGGGCGACTGGCGCACCGCGTTGACCACGATGCCGATCAGGTTGCCCTCGGATTCGCGCATTACCTTGAGTGCACGGCCCAGCATGCCGAAGCTGGAAACGCCCGCCCCGGTCACGAGGACGATGCCGTCGGCGAGCGGGGCCAGCAGCTTGGGTTCCGACATGAGCAGCGATGCGGGCGTGTCGATGATGATGTGGTCGAAGACCTCGGCAGCGCCCGCCATGAAATCTTCCATCTCGAGCGAGGCAAGCCGCTCGAGCAGGCCCGTGCTGCGGAGACCCGGGCCCATGATGTGGAGGTTCGGATAGGGCGTCTTGCGGCTGGGGTCCTGGGGAATGTCTTTCACCGCCAGAAGTTCCGCAAGGCCCGCGGCCGGCTTGAGGCCAAAGCGCTCCTCCACCGAGGGCGTGCGGGAGTCCACATCGAGCAGAAGCACCTTGCGGCCGGCCTGCGCCAGAATGACCGCGAGGTTGCAGGCGAGCGTCGTCTTGCCGTCGCCGCGCGTGGGACTGGCGATCATGCAGGTCTTGATCTGTCGGCGTCCGCGTCCCGAGGCGAGAATGCGCCCAGCCGCGCGACGGAATTCGTCGGCGGTCATCGAGTCGGGAAATTCATCCGTGATGCGCGCCGCATTTACCCCGGGGGGGAGGCGATCTTCCGAGGCATGCAGGATGCTGGCGAGCACCGGCAGCGACGTGACGTAACTGACATCCTCGCTGGAGCGCACGTTCTGGTCGCGATACTCGGCGAGCAATCCCGCGAGCGCGGCCATCATCACGGCAAACATGACGGCCACCAGCAGGAACTTGATGCGCTCGGTCTGGTCCGCGTTGTCCGACACGGCCGCCTGGCCCAGCACATTCGCGCGGGCCGGGGCATTGCTCTCGATGTCGATGGAGTTGATCGTGTTGCGGATCTCGCGCAGGTCGGTGCGCATGTCCTCCACGCGCTTCTCCATCATGTCGATCTCGGCATAGTTGCCCGCGCGCGACAGGTTCCCCTGCTGCTGTTCTTCAATGAGCGCGTTGAAGCGGTCGCGCCTTTCCTTGGCGCTTTCCACCTCGCTCTGGTGTCCCGCGAGATCATACTCGTATTGGCCTATCAGGGAGCCCAGGGCGCTGCCCCTGGCCGTGGCCTTCACCGAAGCCAGCTTGGATTCGAGCGCGGTCAGTTCCTGGCGCTTGACCTCCACTTGCGGAGCCGTGCTGACGTAGGTTTCATCCAGCGTGGAATACTCCTGCTGCACCTGCGCCAACTGCTCGATAAGCTGCAGCACGTTCGGATCGGCCAGCACCTTCTCCTCGATACCCAGCGCGAACAGGGGCGCCTCCGGATTCGACTGATACTGCTCGCGCAGGGTCTCCACGCGCTTGATGAGGGATTCCGTCTGTCGCACCTTGCTCTCAGCGCTGGAGAGATCTGCTTCGGCTTGCGACATGCCGATGCGGTTGGACTCCATATCCAGCGGCGACAGGCCGATGGCCTCGGTCACCGGAATGCCGTACTCCTTGCGCAGGGCCGCGATTCGGTTGCGCTCCTTTTCAATCGCCTCTACAAGCCGCGTTTCGCGTTCCACCAGAATTTGCCGGCGGCGCTCCCCCTGCTCCACTTCCTGCTGCGATACATATTCGCTGTAGGTGTCGAGGATTTGGTTCAGGATAAACAGCGCCGAATCCGCGTCGGGATCCTTGTAGCTAAATGTCACGAGCTCGGTCTGATTCTGCGCCTGGGCCTCGATGTGCTGCATCAGGTAGGGAACCATGGCACCCGAGGCATGGCGCAGGGCGGGCAGGTTTTTGACTTCATCGGTTTCGGCCACGCGGCTGAGGATCGTGAAACCGGTGATCAGGCTAATTTGCGTGTTGACGAAGCTCTCGTAGGCGGCGGTGCCGGAGATGTTGGCGGACTGCCCGCGCAGGATGCTCGGCACCGCGGCACGGAATTCGATGTCGGCGCTGGCTACATAATGGCTCGGCACGAAAAGCGCGACGAGGACCACCGACGGGACCGTGATGAGCAGGAAGATGGCCGCCATCATGCGGCCGCGCAGCTTGACAAGGCGGCGCACGTTTACGCCCGCCCCCTGCGACGAAACCGGCGCTGAGGTGTCGGGCATCAACTCTGCAAGCTCGTCCTGGTGGCTCGTCATCAGGGTGCTCCGAACAGATCGTATATGTTCTGGGTCGAGGTGCCGAACTGCTCAATCTCGACCAGTCGTCGCAGCGTGCGCGACTCGTCATCCCCGCGCAGGGTGTTGCGGGCGAGGTCGGCCCCATAGTAGGCCTGCACCGCGTTGTTGTACATGTCAAGCACGGGCGAGATGGAGCCGGTGAAACGCGCCACGAATTCCGAGAGGCGCACTGTCCATTTCTGGGGAATGTAGATGATGTCGCCGGGCGCAAGCGGGAAGTCGTTGCCTGTGCGGAGCATCTCGCGCACGTTCACGTTCAACACGCGGGTGTTCTCGCCGTCGGCCTGCCGCATGAGCACCACGTTGCGCAGCCGCGCCGTGCTCTGGTTGAAGCCTCCAGAAAGCGATAACATCTGCAGCAGGGTCATGCCTTCGGTCAATTCCACGATAACCGGATTGCGGCTCTCGCCCAGCAGGTAGATCAGGTTCACGCCCTCGGGCACGTAGATCAGATCGCCATAGTAGATGGGCGCGTCGCCGGCGTGGGCGCCGGGCGTGCCCAACTGGCGCAGATCGTATTGGAAGACCAGTCGCTCACCCTGGTGGTGTCGGATGACAAAGGCCTTGGTCAGCTGTCCCGTCACGCCGACAAAGCCGCCAACGGAGCTGCTCGAATTGCGCCGCCGCAGCCCGCCCGCAAGGCTCACCGCCTCAATCAGGGTGGTGGGGCGCAGGTAGGGGTAGACGCCGGGCTGCTCGATGTCGCCTATCACCGCGAAGGTCTTGCTGGCTGTCTCACGCACCAGCAGTGACATTTGTGGATTCTTGAACACGGCGGTGTAGGCCTGCTGAATCAGGGACTCGGCTTCCTCGCGTGTTTGCCCGCTGACGTTGATGTCCTCGATAAGGGGCAGCGAGATGTGTCCGTCGTAGCGTACGGTCAGTTCACGGTTCAAGGTTGGGTCGCTGAAGGATTGGAACTCAAGGATGTCGCCCGCGCCAATCTGGTACGGGCCGCCCATGGTCGTCGCCATCAGGTCGCCGGCGGGTTGCCAGTCGGTGATGGGGGCGGGCTCTGCCGCTTCCGCCGCTTCAAGCTGAGTCATGCGCTGCTCAACGATTTCATCCGCGAGAATCTTTGCGCGGGATTCCGCCATCTTCTCCGCCATCGCCTGGGCCTTTTCCTCGGCAAGACCCTCGGCGATCAATTCTGCCTTGGCCTGGGCGAGTTCTTCGGCACGGGCTTGTGCCATTTGCTCGGCCATCTCGCGGGCGCGTTCCTCGGCCAGCCCCTTGGCAATCATCCCGGCCTTGGCTTGAGCCAGTTCGTCGATGCGCTTGGCGGAGAGCTCCTGTGCCATGCCCTCGGCCTTGCGGCGCTCCAGGCCGTCCGCTTCCAATTGCTTTCGCAACTGCTCGATCTCTTCAGAGCGCTTCTGGTTCAACTCTTCCACGAGCGCCTTGGCGCGTTCTTCCGCCAGCCCTTCGGCCATCAGCTCGGCCTTGCGTTGCGCGAGTTCCTCCGCGCGTGCCTGAGCCCGCCGCTCAATCTCGGCTTCGTCCATGCGCGCCTGCTCGGCCGGGGGCGTCGTCTCCACCTTTGCCACTTTGGCGGGCTCCACTTCGTTCACGCCGGGAAAGGCGTAGCCGTGTAGGTCCTTGGTGGGTATCACGGCGGCCTCGTCCACAAAAGGAGAGGGATTTGCCGTTATCGGGGGGAGGGGCGCCTGCGGACGGGTGCCGTTCTGCGCCGGGGCGTCGATCTCGATACGCAGACTGCCGGAATCCACTGTAGCCGGTGCGGCGCCAATGCCCAAGGCACCTTCCATCTCGGCCGCCGAAGGCGCCTTCTCTCCGATGGATCGGGGATTTTGCTCCGCCGCCGCCTGCACGACAGCCGCCTCGGGTGGAACTTCGCCCGTCTGGCAGCCCGAGGCCGAAAGCAACACGAGCAGGGCGCTTGCACTGGAATATCGAAAGTGGGTCAAGAGTGCTTCCCCTGCATCCGCGACGGCTGCACCGTGAGCCGTCGCGAAACTGGAAAGGTTCCTGTGGGGTGGCATGCCGGTGGCTTCCGGCAACGGTTAGTACAAGTCGCCCTTGGCAGCCTGCGCGTCGCGGATGTCGTCCGCGTCGGAGGCCAGTCGGGCCGCTTCGCCGCGCTCGTTCATCGCCAGCTTCAGGGCGGCCTCTGCGTGCATGCGCACCGCCACGTCGGGGTGTCCCGCGCGGAGCTTCACGTCCTGGATGTACTTCGCGCGCTCGAAGGACTGGCCCGCCTCGTCGAGGCGGCCGAGGTGCGTGTAGAGAATTCCGAGGTTGGTCAGCACCGTCGCCGTGTAGGGATGGTCACGGCGCTGGCCTTTGTCGTGGATCGACAGGGCGCGCTTCAGCATTTCCTCGGCGGCCACGCTGTCGCCGCCATCATTGGCCAGCAGGGCGAGCCCGTTGAGGCTGCGGGCGACTTCGAGGTTGAACTGATCGCGCTCGAGAATCTCCAGCGCCTTGCGGTAGAGGGCTTCCGATTCCTCACCCCGCTCCATGAGGTAGAGCAGGTCGGCAAGGTCGTTCAGGGTTGAGGCGTTGAAGGGATGCTTGCCACCCAGCGAGCGGTCTTTCAGGCCAAGCGCTTCGCGGTAGTGGGATTCCGCTTCCTCAAACTTGGCGAGCGCCGTGCAGGCGCGGCCGAGGCCGGCATGCGTGTCGGCGCTGCGGTACTTCCGGTGAGCATCCAGCGCGGCGGATTCAAACAGATGGGCGGCATCGTTGTAGTCGCCGGTATAGTAGTTCTCGATGCCTGCGAAGTGGTGCGATATCCACAGGTTGAGTTGCTTCTGCGGCGCTTCCGCGGAAGCCGAAGCTGCCACGAGGCCCAACATTGCCATGCACGCAATTCGCAGTTCTCGAATCATGGTCGCGATCCTTCCGTAGTATAAGCAGCATCGCCGCTCCGCCGCGGCGAGGTATTCCCCATCACGGCGTAAAGAATACCGTACAGGCTTTTGTCAGTCAATAATTTGTCACGAGACTTTACGTAATTTCACAGGTCTGGCACGGCGCCGGCTTGCCACCGGGTTGGGGGTAGAAACTAAAGGGAGCCTTCGGTATACTTTTGACAGCGGAGGAGCGGGATTGGCACTTTTGTGGGTTCCTTTCCGGTGCGTCCGCGCAACCATGCCAGCATTGAGGATTGCACCCATGCGGAAGATTTTCCTTGCCTTCTCTCTCAGCGCCGGATTGCTGAGCTTCCCGGCATTCGCCGAGGAAGCGGCTGTCGAAGCAACCGACCTCGCGGCCCCCGGCGCGGAAGCGCCTGGCGCCGAGCCTGCTCCCGAGGAAGCGGCGCTTTCCGACGGCATGGTGACCGTGACCCCGGTGGACGTGTGGTGGGGTAACCGTTCGATCTCTTACGGGAACTACATCAAGTTCAACAAGGTGGACGCGAAATGCGCTGGCCCCGCCCAGGACGATTGCATCTGCCCCGGATGCGTGGGTGCGGATTGTCCGCCTCCCTGTGATGACGCCGGACCTTGGGACAAGATTTTCTTCGACCTCGACAAGTCGGTCTTGCGCCCGGCGGGCATTGTGGAATGCGAGAAGATTCTCGCCTACCTGAACGCCAACCCCACTAAGGGCGTGTTTATCGAAGGTCACACATGCGATCTCGCGCCGGACGATTACAACATCGGGCTGGGTCAGCGGCGCGCTAACGCCGTGCGCGAGTGGCTTGTCAGCCGGGGCGTCGACCCGGCCCGCATTCAGACCCGCACCTTCGGCGAGACCACGCCCTGGGTTGGTCTGGAGCAGCGCGATCTCAACCGCCGCGCCATCGTGACCGCCACGCCGTAAGCACCAG
>JBJOID010000291.1:0-11317 GCA_046047315.1 Candidatus Hydrogenedentota bacterium
CTCGGAATACCGCTGGTCTTGGGGATGGCCATCAACCACCGCTGGCCGAACATCACCGACAAGCTCCATAAGCCCTTCAAGTATTTCTCGATGATCTTCTTCATCGCGCTGGTGGGCATGATCACCTACGCCAACTGGGGGCCCTTCACCCAATTCCTGTGGTTCGTCGTGCCGCTCGTTGCCCTGCACAATGCGCTCGCGCTGGGCACGGGCTACCTGATGGCCCGCACCGCCGGACTCGACGACGCCGACCGCCGCGCCGTCACCATCGAGGTCGGCATCCAGAATTCCGCCCTCGGCCTCACCCTCGTGATCCTCTTTTTCGACGGCCTCGGCGGCATGGCCCTGCTGGCCGGACTCTGGGGCATCTGGCATATCATCTCCGGGCTCACCCTGGGGACGCTTTGGGCACAACGGCCGCCTCGGGCAGCGGAAACCGAAAAGGAGTATTACCCTGCATGAGTAAGGATAAACGCAACGTCCTCATCTTCGGTGGCGGGGGATACATCGGCAGCGAGTGCATCAAGCGGCTGGCGGCGCAGTCTGATCAGCTCGGAACCATCGTCTGTGCCGACGTGCGCGAGATACCCGCTGAACGGCGTCTTCCGGGTGTGACCTATGCCGTGGCCGATATTCGCCGTGATGACCTCGCCGCGTTGTTGAAGACGCACGCCATCGACACCGTGGTCAATCTGGCGGCGATCGTGGCGCCGGGAAAGGACCGCGACTTCGAGTATCAGGTGGACGTGGTGGGGGCACAGCGGGTGCTGGATGCCTGCGTGGCCGCCGGCGTCACCCAATTGGTGTATACCAGCAGCGGCGCGGCCTATGGGTATTACGCGGACAACCCCGAGTGGCTGGATGAGTACGACCCCATTCGCGGCAACGAGGAGTTCTCCTACTCCCACCACAAGCGGCTGGTGGAGGAGATGCTGGCGGAGTACCGCAAGAAGCATCCCGAACTGAAGCAACTGCTCTTTCGACCCGGCACCGTGCTGGGCGAACATACGCAGAACCGCATCACGAACCTTTTCCACCGTCCCGTGCTCACGGGCGTCACCGGCACCGAGACACCCTTCGTGTTCATCTGGGATCAGGACGTGGCGGACGCCATTGTGAAGGGCATCGTCGAGAACCGCAGCGGCATCTACAACCTCGTCGGCGACGGCGTTGTCACCTTCCGCGACATCGCCCGCCTCACCGGGGCGCGCTTCGTGCAGTTGCCGCCTGCCCTCATGCGCGGCCTGCTCTTCGTGCTCAGCAAGCTCGGCATCACCGACTACGGCCCCGAACAGGTGATGTTCATCCAGTACCGCCCCTGCATGGCCAACAAGCGCCTGAAGGAGGACTTCGGATTTAACCCAAGGATGAATAGCATGCAGGCCTTTGAGTTCTATCTGGGGCATGCGAAGAAACGGCAGTAGCGGAGAAGCGGATTGTCCTCCATCTACCCCAATACCACCGCCTTAATCACCGGCGGCGCGGGCGGCATCGGGCTGGCGCTGGCGCGGCGGCTGATGCGGGGTGGCGCGCGCGTGGCGCTGGTCGACCGCGACGAGGCCGCCCTGCTGCGGGGGACAGAATCCTTCCTCCAGGAAGACCTGCGGCCGATGGCGCTGCCCTGTGACATCACCGATGCGGATGACTGCAAGGAAGTGGCGGACAAGTTCACCCGCAGTTGGGGCGGCATCGACCTGCTGTTCAACAACGCCGGTCTCACGCAGATTGGCCTCTTCGAGAAGAACACGCTAGAGGTCTATCGCCGAACGATGGACGTGAACTTCTTCGGCAGCGTGAACATGACCCACGCCTGCCTCCCCGGCCTACTTGAACGGAAGGGCCATATCGTCGTTACGTCGAGTGTGGCGGGCTTCGCGCCCCTGCTGGGCCGCACCGGATACTGCGCCAGCAAACACGCGCTCCATGGCTTCTTCGACACGCTCCGCTCCGAGCTGCGCCCGCGTGGCGTGGGCGTCACCATAGTATGCCCCAGCTTTGTCGAGACCGGCTTCTCCAGCGCGGGCCTCGCGGCCGATGGCGGCGCCCTGCGCGCCCCCCGCACCGACACCGGCAAGGGACTCACTCCCGACGAGGTCGCCGCGCAGATGCTCAACGGCGCCGAACGTCGAAAGCCGCTCGTCATCATCGGCCGCACGGCATGGTTGGGCTGGTGGGCCAGCCGCCTCGCTCCATCGTGGTATGCCCGCCAAATGGAAAAGCGGTTCGCGGCGGAGTTTGATCGGGACTGACCTCGAAAAGCGGCACACCGCTACGCGTGTTTCCAGAATCCCGGCACGAACAACACAAGGATGCTGTACAGCTCGAGGCGGCCCATGGCCATGCAGAAGGTGAGAAATACCTTGCCCGCGTCGGGCACCTTGCTGAAGTCGTGCCCCGCCCCCACGAACTCGAGTCCCGGCCCCACGTTGTTGAGCGTGGTGATCACGGAGGTCACCGCCGTCAGCGGGGGCAAGCCCAGCCCCGCCATGTAGATGCTGCCCATGCCCAGCACGAAGAGGTGCAGCAGCAGGAAGGTAGACACCCGCCGCTGAGCGTCCTCGTCCACCACCACTTCACCCAGCCGTATCGGGCGCATGGTTTTCGGGCGGAAGGCATTCTCCAGCCGCCAGTAGATCATCTTGAGCAGGATCACCACCCGCACCACCTTGATGCCGCCGCCCGTCGAACCCGCGCAGCCCCCCACAAACATCAGCGCCACCAGCACCAGTTGGCTGAAATAAGGCCAGTGCTCGAAGTTGTGCGTGCCATATCCGGTCGTCGTCATGATCGATACGGACAAGAACGTCGCCTGCCGTATCGCCTCGCCGGGCGTGTAGTTGCCGACCTCCTGATACATCTCCGGGTGCGTCTCGTCGATGCCGCTATGCAGGCGCAGGCCCATCAGGTTGACGGCAATGAAGAGCGACGAGAAGGCCATGATGCCGATATAGGCGCGCCACTCCGTGTCGCGAAACAAAGCCAGCGGGTTGCGCTTCATCGCCACCCGCAACAGCGCGAAATTCGACCCCGCCAACACCATGAAGATCACGATGATCACTTCAATGGTCACGCTGTCGAAGTGCCCCACGCTGGCCTGCTTTGGGGAGAAGCCACCCGTAGCCACCGTGCCGAAGGTGTGGCAAAGCGCGTCATACAGGTTCATCCCCGCCAGCATCAGCGCCACCGTCTGCGCCACCGTCAAGCCGAAGTAAATCTTCCAAAGCGTCGCGGCTGTTTCCTTGATGCGCGGGTTCAGGCGGCGCGGGTCGGCAGTCGACTCCGAACGAAACAGGTGCTTGCCGCCCACGCCGAGATACGGCAGCACCGCCACGAACAGCACGATGATGCCCATCCCCCCGAGGAAATGGGTGAACGAACGCCAGAATAAGACCGTCTTCGAGCAAGCCTCGATGTCGGAAATCACGGTCGAGCCCGTGGTCGTCAGGCCCGACATGCTCTCAAACACGGCATCTACGAGAGGAAGAGTGTTGGAGAAAACATAAGGCAGCGCACCCGACACCGAGCAGAATAGCCAGCCCAGCCCCACCACCCCAAGCGTCTCGCGCTGAAACATCTGTCGCGGCGCGCGCCAGCCCAGCCCCACCAACACCAGCCCGGCGGCCAGCGTGACTCCCATCGACTCCAGCATCGCCACAAGCCCGGCCCACTCGCGCAATAGTGCAGCGCAAATCATCGTCGGGATCATCGTGATCCCGAAAGACATAAGCAGGATGCCAAGATTTCTGGAAAGCAGGCGGTAGTTCATGGTGTCCGCTGGTGGGTCAAAAGCGTAACGGCGGATACCCTTCCGCACGGTGGCAGACAGTATGTCCCGCGCGCACGCGTTCTTTCCAGCCCAGCCAGGAAAGCTCGACAAGCCCGGTAGCCTCGCCCATAAGACTTACGACCGTGCACATGGGAAGAACATCAACTTCAGCATCTGCTATGCTGAAGCCTCACCATACAAACATCAGGTAGAAAACCCATGACTGCCAGAACCGAACACGACACCCTGCACGGCCGGTTTCTTCAATGGCACCAGGGAGAAACGCCCGGACCCTGGCAGATCTCCTTCTACCCCACCTACCGCTGCAACATCCGCTGCAAGATATGCTGGAAGCAAGCCTTCGAGGAGCCTCTCGACCGCTCGGAGGAAATCAGCAAGGAGCGTATGGTTGAGCTGGTGGACGAGGCCGCCGACCTGGGCGTCAAGTACTGGATTCTCGGGGGCGGCGGCGAGCTGACGCTGCGTTCCACTGCCGTCATGCCGATGGTCGAACGTATTCGGCAGCGAGGCATGAACGGCCTGATTCAAACCAACTTCACCCGTTGGACCGATGCCCAGCTGGAGAAGCTTGTGGAGATACAGTGGGACAAGCTGACCATCAGCCTTGACGGCCCCACCGCTGAAATCAACAATGCCATTCGCGACAAGAACGACTTTGAGAAAGTTGTTGCCAACATCCGCCGCCTGCAGGAGATCAAGCGGGCGCGCAATTCGATGTATCCACTTGTGAACATCATGTCCGTGGTGACCAACCTGAACCACGACAAGCTCAAGGGCTTCGTCGATCTGTCCGCCGAACTGGAAATGTCGCCTGGCGGTATCTCGCTCGTGGACCTCATCGTCTACGGGGAAAACGACAAGGCGTTCATGCTGAACGAGGAGCAGCGTGCACGCATGCCTGGGCTGGTGGATGAGGCGATCGACTACGCCCAGCAGAAAAACGTGACGTGTTTCTACCGGGTATACAGGCAGGCCCTTGCCTCAGGGCATCCCATGGACGCCATGGACTTGTTCCACGAGCCTGAACTCCGCCTGTCGCCACGCTCGATGTGCTTCGAACCCTTCTTCCACATGGTCATCATGCCCGACGGAAAGACAGGCCCCTGCTGCACCTTTCACGATCCCGACCGCGCCCAGACGGTTTGGAACACCCCCTTGAAAGAAGTATGGCTTGGTCCCTACCTGCAGGAAGTGCGGCACCGCCTGTTGCAGGGCAAGCCCATGGACTACTGCAAGGAGTGCATGATTACCCGGATATCCGCTAATCGCGATCTGCAGGCGGAGTTCAGCGAGTATATGGCCGATGTAAGCTTGGAACGCGGACTCAATCCCTTGGACTTGATGGGGCGGGCTGGCCGAAGTCTTCAAAAGTATGGTGTGCTCGGAACCATGAAGCGCGGCAGGGAATGGGCCCTGGCCCGAAAGTTTGCCAAGCAACGCGCGACCAAGCGTCTGGAGAGTTGAACCCCGCAGTCCCGACCGGGAAACCACCCCTTCCCGATCAGGGTCCCAGTTGTAACCCAGTCCGAGACTGATTACCGTAAGGGGTCATGATGCAAAAGTATTGGATTTTCACCGCGCTGACCTTCGCCGCGATGTCGGTTTACGCGCAGGACGCCCCGGTGCGCGCCGCCCTCCCCGACGCGCAAGCCCCGGCGGACTTGGGGCCGCTTCCTGATTTTCGTCTGCTTGACCAGTACGGCCGCTCCCACACGGCACACCGCTTCGTGGACGCCGCGGCTCTGGTCTACATGGCCATCCCGCGGGAGCATCCGGATCTGGCCTCACGCATTACCGCATTCAGGGAACTCGCCCAGAACCATGCGGACGGTGAGATATTCTTCTTTCTGGTACTCCCCTCGGCGCGCCCGGATGGCATCGCCGAGCTAGCAGGAGATCTGCCCCTGCTGCTTGATGAGGCCCAGATAGCCTTGCCCGCGCTCGGCCTCGACGAGGCCTTCGAGTGTGTCATGGCGGAGTCCAGCCATTGGCGGGTCTTGTTCCGCGGCGGGCTTGCCGGTGATGGCGCCACCACTCGAGGACTGACGGATGCGCTCGCCGCTTTTCGCGAAGGCAGCCTTGCGCCATTCGCCTCGGCTACGCAGGAGGAAAAGCTGGCGCTGCACCCCATGCCGCAGAACATTTCCTACAGCCAGACCATTGCCCCGATCCTCGCCGAGAAATGTGTGAAGTGCCACAGCGAGGGCAATGTGGCGCCCTTTGCGATGGACAGCCACAGGCGTGTGGCGGGCTGGGCCGAGATGATGGCCGAAACCGTGCGCGCCGGCCGCATGCCCCCATGGGGAGCCGACCCCGGCTTTGGGCACTTCTCGAATTCACTCGCCCTCAACACCCAGGAAACGCGCGTGCTGCTGGCCTGGCTGGAGGCTGGCGCCCCAAAGGATGACGCCCCGGATCCGCTTGAGACGCTGCGCCCTGCGCCCCCCACCGAGTGGCGGCTGGGCAAGCCCGACATTGTCATTGCTCTCCCGGAGCCGCAGGAGGTTCCCGCCAGCGGCATTCTGGACTACCGCTACTACGACATCCCGCTGAACCTGCCCGAAGGCACCTGGCTGCGTGGCACCGAGGTGCGGGTGACCGAGCCCTCAGTCATGCACCACATCCTCGTCTACCTGCGCCGCCCGGGACAGGACATCGACTTCACCCAGGAATACATCGCCAGCTACGTGCCCGGGCATGATCCGGCCCTCTTCCCCGAGGACACCGGCAAGCCCGTGCCCTCGGACGCCAGCCTGCTCTTCCAGTTGCACTACACCACCAATGGCAGGCCTGTCGTCGACCGGCCCGAGTTGGGGCTCTACCTTCACAAGTCCCCGCCCCGGCACGAGGTCTTCCTCGGGTCGGCGGTTAACCATCGCTTCAGCATCCCGCCCTACGCCACCGACCATGAAGTCACCGCGACCTTCCGCGCGCCCGCCGATATCCTTGTCTACTCCCTTGCGCCGCACATGCACTATCGCGGCAGCCGCATGCACTTCGAGGCGCGCTATCCCTCCGGCGAGCGCGAGGTGCTGCTCAGCGTCCCCGACTATGATTTCCTCTGGCAGCACTCCTACCACCTCGCGCAACCCAAGCGCATTCCGGCAGGCACGGAGATTCTCGTGGCGGGCGCATTCGACAATTCCCTGCGCAACCCGCTGAATCCGGACCCCACCCAACGGCTCACCTGGGGCGAACAGTCCACCGAGGAGATGTTCATCGGTTCGGTGTTCTACCGCGTCGCCAACTGATCGCCGCACGGCGCGGTCGCATCGACCTAGCGAGTGCGCGCTAGTCCTCTGCTTCGTCGGGGAGTGGACGGAAACGGCGGCGCGGGCCAAGCTGCCAGCGTTCCTGCGCGTAGCGGCGCGCTTTGTGCCAGCGCCACAGGCTTGGGCCGAATGCGGCCAACGACATGACCCAGCCCGCGTAACCCCAGACAATCGCACCCTCCGGCAACGCCCGCGCTAGATCGCGCAAGGCCAGAAAAATCATCCAGTCGCTGAAATCCCAACGCAACGGCGCGGCGAGCGCGACGTAAGCGACAACCGGGGCCATGGCCCCGATGATGGCCCAGATGAGATGTTCCAGGATAACCGTGCCGGCAATCATCAAGGGATGTTCTTGGCGATTCATGTTCCAATGCCTCCGGCGAGAACTACCGCGCGGAGTGCGAGATTATTCGAGGCGGCAGTATTTACACTGGACAGGCAGGGAAACGTGCAGTAACCTATGCCTAGGATACGCTCTGGCGTTCCGCCCTTGGGGAAGGGTGCAAAACAGCGATAGGATGATGTGACGGTGCCGCAGTCCAAGCCGATTACCATCATCATTCCGGCGCACAACCAGTTGCATTTTTGCCGGAACTGCATCGAGTCGCTGCGCGAGCACACGCGGCGGTCCTATCATCTGGTTCTAATTGACAACGGCTCGACCGACGGGGTCTCCGAATATTTCGACACCGTACCCGGCGCAACCGTCATCCATTCCAACGCCAACCTCGGCTTCGCCGGAGGCGTGAATCTGGGGCTGGCCGTGGCCACCGGACACGTGGTGCTGCTCAATAGCGACACATTGCTTGCCCCCGGCTGGCTCAATCATCTGGAACTGGCCCTCACCAGCGGCGAGGAATGGGGCGCGGCGGGCCCGGTCACCAACTGCGCCTCCGGCACCCAGGAGCTGCCGAACCTGTCGCTGGGAAGCCCCGCCCAGGCGGCGGAGTTTGCCGGGCTGCGCTGGGCACAATACGGCCCTTCGATGCGTGAAACGCGTCGGCTCGCTGGATTCTGCCTCATGCTGCGCGACAGCGTATGGCAGCGCGTTGGCGATTTCGACACCCGCTTCGGCATTGGCAATTACGAAGACGACGACTACTGCACCCGCATCCGGCAGCTGGGATACCGGCTGGGTGTGGCCGAAGGATGCTTTGTCTACCACTTCGGCGGGCGCACCTTCGAGGCCATGGGACTCGTAGGCGACGCCTATGAAAAACTACTGCAGGAGAATCGCCGCAAGTATTCAGAAAAGTGGGACGTCTACCTGCCCGACCCCGCCGCCGCCGGCGCGGGACGCACCGCTTCCCTTCGCAAACTGGGCGAAGAAGCCGTCGAGTCGGGCGATCTCTCGACCGCTATTCGCTGCTTCCGGGACGCCATCAAGATCACCCCGGACAACCCCGACCTTTTTTACCTTCTTGGAGAGGCACTGTTGGGTGCGGGCCAGCCGAAGCTGGCACTGGAGACTTTTGCCGCCTGCCTCAAGCTAAGCCCGCGCCACCCGCGCGGGCTCAGCCGGGCTTGGGAGCTGGCGGCCAGCCTTGGTTCCGAGGACCGGTTGCGCGAAATTCTTGGCAATCAGGGAAGCGCCTGAACCGCCTGAAAATCCACCGCTTCCCCCTCCCCTTTTGCAACCCTGCGGTCAATCCTCTATCATCGGCTTGGAAGCAAGGAATACCCCATGAGCCTCGACAGCCTGTCCCCTTTCGCTCCTGACAAGGACGCCCGCACTTGGGACATGATATGCCACCTGTCCGCCTTTGGCGCCTTTGTGCTCCCGTTCTTCGGTAACATCATCATCCCGGCCGTCATCTGGCTTCTAAAGCGGGAGTCGCATCCCTTCATTGACGACCAGGGCAAAGAAGTGCTGAACTTCCAGATCACGCTCACGATGCTTGTTTTCGTCGCGTTCCTCCTGTGCTTCGTGTTCATCGGCTTTCTGTTGCTGCCCGCCCTCGGCATCTATGGGGTCATCATGACCATTATCGGGGCCGTGCGCGCGAACGACGGCGTAACGTATCGCTATCCCTTCACCCTCCGGCTGCTCTAGCCGTTCAATAGGGGGATTGCACATGGTCGAGCTTGAAGTCCTGGGCGTAAGCCAGCCGGAGGAACATCCCAACCCGCTGGTGCTGCTGCGCCATGAAAACCGGGTCCTCCCCATTGTCGTCGGCGTGCACGAGGCCAGCGCCATCCAGATCGGACTGATGCAGGAAAGCCTGCCGCGCCCGATGAGCCATGACCTCATTCAAAACCTGTTGGTGGGACTGCGGGCGGAGGTTAAGTCTGTCACGATTTACCGCCTCGAACACGGGACCTTCTATGCCCATCTCAATGTGGAACAGCGCAATGCGCAGGGCCAGGTGGAGCAGGTGCTGAAGATTGACAGCCGCCCGAGCGACGGCATCGCCATCGCCGTCCGCGTGGGCTGCCCCGTGCTGGCCGCCGAAGAGGTGATGGACGAGGCCGCCCAGGAGGCGAATATTCTGGGCCCCGGCGAGGAGCCGGACGACGCCGATGACGACGAGCTGGATGAAGACTGACCCTTGACGGCCCCCGACCCGTCCCGGAAACCCACGCATGGCCATTAGTTATCACGTGTTCGCTGCCCGCAATTCGACCCCCGCCGAGGCGGCGGCCGCCGTGCCCATGCTCAAGGACCTGACGCCCCACGTCGAGCACGGCTGGGTCTGGTATCAGGTGCCCCCGTGGGATCTGAACGCCAACGCCCTGGCCGACCTGATGGCCCGGCTCCCCGGCCCCGTTTTGCTGGCCACCCTGCATGATTACGAATGCTGGACCCTGCGCCTCCATGCGCAGGGCCACATGCCCTTTGCCATCTGTTTCGAGTTTTCCCGGCTGCTGCTGGACGACGGTCCCCCGGCCGACTACCCGGACGAGGCCCTCTATGTGCCCCCCGATGCCCTGGCCGATTCCGCCTACGTGGACGATCCCTATTTCTTCTCGCTTTCACCGTCCTCGCAGGGAGCCATGGCGACCGTGGAAGAATTGGCGAAGCGACCGGCGCAGCTGGGCATGCCACTGCCCGACGAGGTGATCGCCGACCTGAAGGCGGAACCGTCGGAAGAGGTCATCGACGCACTCCTCGAGTGGACCTGCGACGAGATTCTCGACGCGCTGGAAACCTTCGGCATCCCCCACGATCCCGACGAAGTGGATGCGATCCTGTTGGGAGATGCGGTCAGCGACACGGAGCTCGAGACTCCTGACGCCAATCTGCCCCGCCTTCTCGTGGCCTTGGGAATCACCGAGGAGGCCGCCGATTGGGTCGCCCGGGTCTCCGATGGGGATTTCGGGCCCTTGGACGAATTGGGAGAGGCCCGCGCCCTGCGCGAGGACTTGCGCCACATTCTGGCGCATTCCACCAAGGAACGGCCGCAACCCCTGGAAGGCGGACCGATTCGTCTGCCCATAGACGACCTCGACCTGCTGGTGCGCGTGGTCTGGTGTTGCAGCCACATGGTGGGTTGCGCGATTGGGTTCGACCTGCCTCGCGGCCAAAGCCTCGAGGGATTCCCGCTCGCCTTCGACTGGATGCCCAAGGGCACCGGTGCCCGAACTGCCCTGTATCCGGGCGACTTTCTAGAGTCTGAAGAGGACCGCCGCGCCCTCTCCCGCGTGCTGCGCAGCCTCCCGGAAGGCACCGAACTCACCCTATGGTTCGGCGACGACACGTACGCCGTGGCGCGCCAGTGTTATGCCGGCGTGCGTGACGGAGACGACTGGGTGCTGGATTCGGCCGCGCCGCCCATCTCCGCCGCCAACCTCAAGCGAGCCATGGACTTCACCCGCCTCCTTCAACGCGGTCTGCCGCTCACGGTGGAGAGCGTGGAGGAGTTCGAAGCCGCCTGTGATCTCTCCGTGCAGACCGGAAACACGGAACGCGCGCTGCCGTCGCTCGACGGATTGACCGTTGCAGGGGATGAAGATGGCCGTTTCGAGATCGCCGTATCCCTGTTCCGCCTCCGGTTCAAGGACATCTGGGACACGACGGCGGTGCAGCATGACGAGGAGACCGAGGCCGCCGGTTATTTCGGCGAGCTTCAACAAATGTTCGGACGCATGGCGATACCCGTGGAGGGCGAGCCAATCTTTCAGGGCGAGGGCCGGGACTACTACCGCCCCGATATGGACGGCATGAATTTTGATGGCAAACGGGACATGGCCCTGGCCGCGCTGGAACGGAGCAAGGCCGCCATCGAGACCCGGAGCTTCGAATATCGCGAGGACCTTT
>JBJOID010000292.1:0-27369 GCA_046047315.1 Candidatus Hydrogenedentota bacterium
AGGCGAAGCTGATCGAGGATCGCATGCGCGCTCTGGGTTACTACGAATGAGCCTGCATGTTGGCGTCGTCGCGGCTTGTCCTTACCCCGTGCCGCAGGGCTCGCAGGTCTACATCGAACAGACCGTGCGCGCGCTGCACCTTGCCGGGCACGAGGCGACGCTTTTGTGCTACGGGAACGGGCTGGGAAATCCCCCTCCCGACATAGAGGTGATGCGAGCTCCCCGCGTTCCTTTCGATGGCAAGACCTCGGCCGGGCCATCCCTCGCGAAGCCCCTGCTGGATCTACTGCTGGCGCGAAGCATCCGCTCCACGCGGTGGGATGCCCTGCTGGCCCACAACTACGAGGGCCTGCTGGCCGCGCTGTTGTCGGGCGTGAGGCCGGTGGTATATGCCCCGCACAACGCCCTCGTCGACGAGCTGCCGCACTATTTTCGCGGCGCCCGGTGGGCGGAGCGCCTGGGCGTGTTGCTCGATCGCGCCCTGCCCCGCCGCGCCAACGCGGTGCTTGCCCTGCACGCGCCGCTGGCGGACTATCTTGTCGCATGCGGGTGCGCGCCGGGGCGCATGGTGATGTCCGGCCCCGCCGCTCCATTGGAGGCTTTCGATGGTCTGCCGCCCGACGAGATCGCTCCCTTCCTGCTTTACGCGGGCAACCTCGACCGTTACCAGAATCTCGAGCTATTGACCGAGGCCATGCGCCGGGTGCGTGCTCAGCTGCCACAGGCGCAGCTGCTGGTAGCCACCCACAGCCCCGGCGATATCGAGGGCGCCACCACCCTGCGCGCGCTCGGCTTCAACGCCGTGGCCGATCTGCTTCGGCAGGACTGCATCGTCGCCGCACCCCGCGTCAGCTGGTCGGGATATCCCATCAAGCTGTTGAACGCGATGGCCGCCGGACGGCCGGTGGTTGCCTGCGATAGCGCGCGCGGCCCGGTGGTGGACGGCGTAACCGGAATGGTCGTGCCGGACAACGACGCCGGAGCCTTCGCGAATGCGTTAGTGAAACTTCTTCTAGACGATGCCCTTCGTGCGCGTCTCGGCCAGAACGCGCGCAAGGCGGCAGGGAAGGGTCATGGCCTGGCGAATCTCGCCGCCGCACTGGACGAAGCGCTGCATTTGGCGATAGACTTTCGCGCAACGGATCGGAGCAAATCTTGAAAAACATACTCGTCACCGGCGGCGCCGGCTTTGTGGGTTCGCACCTTGCCCTTGGATTCAAGGCGGCCTTTCCCGATGCGAACGTGACTGCGCTGGACAACCTCAAGCGGCGCGGCTCGGAATTGATCTTGCCTCGCCTGCGCGAAGGCGGCGTGGCCTTCATGCACGGCGACATTCGCCAGCCGGGCGACCTCGCGGCGGCGGGCCCGGCGGACCTTGTGCTGGAATGCAGCGCAGAGCCGAGTGTGCTGGCGGGCTATGGCGGCGCGCCAGATTATGTGATTGACACCAACCTGAACGGCACGGTGAATTGCCTGAACTATGCCCGGCAGCACAACGCCGCGATGATCTTCCTCTCCACCAGCCGCGTCTACCCCATGGACACCATCCGCACACTGAACTACCGCGAGACCGAAACGCGCTTTGAACTCGAAGACCGTCAGCCCGTGGTTGGTGCGAGCGCCGCTGGATTCTCCGAGGCCTTCCCGCTCGAGGGACCGCGCTCCCTCTATGGCGCAACGAAGCTTTGTTCAGAACTGATCCTCAATGAGTACGCCGACATGTATGGCCTGCGCGCCATCGTCAACCGCTGCGGCGTGCTCACGGGACCCTGGCAGATGGGCAAGGTGGACCAAGGGGTCATCGTGCTCTGGGCCGCACGTCACCTCTATGGCGGTGCATTGAAATACATTGGCTACGGCGGCACCGGCAAGCAGGTGCGCGACATCCTGCACATCCATGACTTGTTCGAGTTGGTGCTGCACCAGGTGAAGCATCTGGATTCCCTGAAGGGCAGCCTGTTCAACGTGGGCGGCGGACGTGAGGTGAGCGTGTCGCTCTGCGAACTCACCGCGCTTTGCGAACGCTCCACGGGAAACTCGATCAGCATCACCGCCGAGCCCGACACCCGCACGGCCGACATCCCGCTTTACATTACCGACAACGCCAAGGTGACGGCGGCCACCGGTTGGAAGCCGTCCATCCTTCCGCCGGCCATCATCGACGACATCACCCGCTGGCTCCGCGACAACGAGACCGCGCTGCGACCCATTCTCGGCTGAAGCGCCGGGCGCTCCAAAGAAAAACCCGGCGGCTCCATTGGAACCGCCGGGCAGTCTCGCAAAACGCGTGGCTTACATCTTCTGCATCGATTGCAGGAAATCGGAATTGCTCTTGGTCTTCTTGAGTTTTTCCTTGAGCATCTCGGCGGCTTCGGGCAGCTCCTGCGAACTGAGCACGCGGAGCAGCAGCCAAATGCGCTCGAGGTCTTCCTGCGGCACCAGCAGCTCTTCCTTGCGGGTGCGCGACTTCTGAACGTCGATCGCCGGGAAGATGCGCTTCTCCATCAGGCGGCGATCCAGGTGGATCTCCATGTTGCCCGTGCCCTTGAACTCTTCGAAGATCACGTCATCCATGCGGCTGCCGGTATCGATGAGGGCGGTCGCGAGGATCGTCAGGCTGCCGCCTTCCTCGATGTTGCGGGCCGCGCCGAAGAAACGCTTCGGGCGTTGCAGCGCGTTCGCGTCCACGCCGCCCGAAAGCACCTTGCCGGAAGCGGGCACCAGCACGTTGTACGCGCGCGCCAGACGGGTGATCGAGTCCAGCAGGATGACCACATCGCGCTTGTGCTCGACCAGGCGCTTGGCCTTGTTGAGCACCATTTCGGCCACCTGCACATGCCGCTCGGGCGGCTCGTCGAAGGTGGAGGCGATCACTTCGCCGCGCACCGAGCGCTGCATGTCGGTCACTTCCTCGGGGCGCTCGTCGATGAGCAGCACAATCACCTGAATCTCGGGATGGTTCGTGGTGATGGCGTTGGCGATCTTCTGCAACAGCACCGTCTTGCCGGTGAAGGGCGCCGCCACGATAAGGCCGCGCTGGCCCTTGCCGATGGGCGAGATGAGATCCATCACGCGCATCGCCACTTCCTTCTGGTCCACCTCCAACTTGATCTTCTCGTTCGGGTGCAGCGGCGTGAGGTTGTCGAACACGATGCGCTGGCGGGCAACGTCGGGGTGTTCACCGTTCACCGATTCCACGCGCAACAGGGCGAAGTAACGCTCGCCTTCCTTGGGCGGGCGCACATGGCCGGTAATCCCGTCGCCGGTGCGCAGACCGAACTTACGAATCTGCGAGGGCGACACGTAGATGTCGTCCGGTCCGGGCAGGTAGGAGTAGTCGGGCGAGCGCAGGAATCCGAAGCCATCCGGCAGGATTTCCAGCGTGCCTTCACCCAGCACCGAGGCCGCGTTCTCCAGGCTGCGCTGGAGAATGCGGAAGATCAGGTCCTGCTTCTTCAGGCCTGCATAGTCGTCAAGTTCGATCTGGGCGGCCATGTCGAACAAGTCCGGCATGCTCATCGCCTTGAGATCATTAATCCGGATTTCCGGGCCGTCGCCCAGCTCCGGCATTTCCTCGTTCTCAACGTCGAGCACCTGCGGCATCCGCTGTGGACGGCGTGGTCCTTTGTTCATGGGCCGCCCGCCGCCCTGTCCATTCGGGCGATTGCCGCCGCCGGGAATGAACTTCTTTTTCGGGCGGCTCTTGGGCCGGCCCTGCTGGCGCTCTGGCGAGCTCTGTTCAGACATCCTGATTCCTTTCGGGGTCCACTCGGCGGCATCGCCGCCATTTCGTTTCGGGCCTAATGTATTTCAGCCCAGTTGTCACCAATTCCCAAGTCCACCTGCAGCGGCACTTCCAGCGTCACCGCGCCTTCCATCACCTCCCGCATGATCCCCGCCACCTGCTCGGCATTCTTGCGCGGCGCCTCCACCAGCAATTCGTCATGCACTTGCAACAGCATCCTCGCGCCCGTGCCTTCGAGCGCACGGTCCAGGTTCACCATGGCGCGCTTGATGATGTCCGCAGCGCTGCCCTGCACCGGCGTGTTGATCGCCGCCCGCTCCGCCGCCTTGCGCACCGCGCCGTTGCTGCTGTTCAAGTCCTGCACATAGCGCCGCCGGTTCAGCATCGTCAGCACATAGCCGCGCTCGCGCGCCGTGGCGATGGTGTCGTCCAGCCATTCGCGCACCTTTGGGTATTGCTGGAAGTAGGCCTTGATGAAGGCGTCCGCCTCCGCATTGCCTATCTTCAGGTTCCGTGCCAGACCAAAGGCGCTGATGCCATAGACCACGCCGAAATTCACGGCCTTGGCCTGGCGGCGCATGTCCGGGGTCACGTCCTCCGGCTTCACCTGAAACACCCGCGCCGCCGTGTCGCGGTGGATGTCTTCACCGTCATGGAAGGCCTGGCGCAGCGCCTCGTCGCCCGACAGGTGCGCGAGAATGCGTAATTCAATTTGTGAGTAGTCCGCCGATATGAGCGCCAAGTCCGGCCCCCCGGCGATAAACCCCTCGCGAATCCTGCGTCCGTAATCCGAACGCACGGGAATGTTCTGGAGGTTGGGGTCGCTGCTCGACAATCTCCCCGTGGCGGCCACGGCCTGGTTGAACGAGGTGTGTATTCTTCCCGTCTCGGGATGCACCAGCTTCGGCAGCGCCTCAACGTAGGTGCCCCGCAGTTTCTCCAGCGTGCGGAACTCCAGCACCTTGTCCGGTAGCGCGTGCTCCAGCGCAAGCTGCTCCAACACGTCCACATCCGTCGAGTAACCGGTCTGGGTTTTTCGCACCGGCTTCAACTTCAATTCGTCAAACAGGATTTCCTGAAGCTGCTTGGGGGAATTGACGTTGAAGGGGCGGCCCGCCAGCTGAAATATTTCCGCCTCCACGGCGGCCAGTTTTCCGGCCATTTCCTCGCGCAGCGCATCGAAGACGCCGCAATCAATCGCGATGCCCGCCATCTCCATCCGCGCCAGAACGGGGATGAGCGGCAGTTCTATCTCCTCGAAAAGCGGCGCCAGTTCCTTCTCGCGAAGTTCCCGGGAAAATAGATTCGAGAGCTGCCACGCCACGTCCGCGTCTTCGCACGCGTAATCGCGCGCTTTGTCCAGGGGAACGTGGTCGAAGGTGACGGCTTTCGCGCCTTTGCCAATCAGGTCCGAAATCGGGATTAGCGAACGCCGCAGGTATTGAAGACTTACCTCATCCAAATTGTGCCTCAGCCGCGAAGGATCTGTCAAGTAGGATGCGACCATTGTATCCATCACGATTCCGCGCAGTGGCGCACCCGCGCGCTCGAACACCACCAGATCGTACTTGATGTTGTGCCCCACCTTGCCCACCGCCTCGTCCCCGAGCAGCGGCCGCAAGAGGTCGAGCGTTCTTTCCCTCGGCAGTTGCTCGTACTGCACGATCGAGGTCAAGTCGTCCGGGTCGGTCATCATATGGCAGGCGTCGGGCAGATGGCCGGCGGGAATATAGTATCCAGCGTTCGGCTTGCAGCTCAGCGACACGCCCACGAGATGCGCACGCATCGGATCGGTGGAGGTGGTCTCGGTGTCCACCGAGAAGGTGCCGGCCGCACGCATTTCCGCAATCACCTGTTCGAGCTGTTTCTCGTCGAGCACCAGCGTGTAATCGTAACCGCCCGGCGCGGCTTCCATCTTGCCCAGGTATTCCTCGATCAGCGCGTGGAATCCCAGTTCCGACAGGCAGGCGATTGTTGCGTCGATGTCGAAGGGCTTGCGCACGCACGCGTCCACGCCTTCCTCCAGCGGCACGTCGGTCTTGATGGTCACCAGCTCGCGGCTGAAGAAAGCCTGCTCGCGATCCGCAATCAGGTTTTCCTTCTGCTTTCCCTTGAGCTGGTCGATGCTTTCATACAGTCCTTCGAGCGAACCGAACTGCGCCATCAGTTTCGCGGCGGTCTTGTCGCCGATGCCGCGCACCCCCGGCACGTTGTCGGCCGTGTCGCCAATCAGTGCGAGCGCGTCAATCACATGCTGCGGCTTGGTGCCAAAGCGCTCCTTCACCTCGGCTTCGGAATACCAAAGCCCGCCCTCGCCCTTGCCCGGATCAAACACCCGCACCAGCGGCGTCACCAGTTGCAGCATGTCCTTGTCGCCGGTCACCAGCACGCACTCGAGCTTGCGCGCCTCGGCCTCGCGGGCAAGCGTTCCCATCACGTCGTCCGCCTCCACCCCCGGCACCACATAAAGCGGCAGGCCCAGCGCGCGCACCATGTCCTGCATCATCGGAAACTGCGCCTTCAGCTCTTCCGGGGTCTCCTGCCGAGTGGCCTTGTATTCGGCATACATCTCGTCGCGGAAGGTTTTTCCCGGCGCGTCGAAGACCACTGCGATGTGCGATGGATCATGCTCGCGCAAAATCTTCAGGAGGATGCGGGCGAAGCCATAAGCCGCGTTGGTGGGGCGCCCGCGTGAATCGGTGAGCGCCGCGCGAATGGCGTAATAGGCGCGAAACGCCAGCCCCATCGCGTCGAGGATATAGAATTTTTCAGTCATGCTGGGGAAACTTTCACCCGCGCAGGTTGCGAATCGAGCAGCTTCTGGATCTCTTGCGCCGCGCGGCCCGATGCGCCGGGGCCTCCAAGGCTCGCACGCACCTCGTCGAGGTCCCGCAGCATCTGCTGCCGCGCGGGGGTTTCGTCGATGAGCGCAAGCGCCTGGGGAAGGATTGCGGGAACGCGGATCGCGTGCTGGATGTATTCCGGGACGATGCCGCGCCCTGCCAGTATGTTAACCATACCAATGTGCTTGATGTCCACCAGCATCCGCGCCAGCGCATAGGTGAGGGGGCTGACGCGATACAGGATGATCATCGGCACGCCGAACAGCGCGGTCTCAAGCGTGGCAGTGCCGCTGGCCACGAAACAGAATCTGGCCGAGGCCAACACCTCATGCATGCCGCCCGGGATGATGTCGACGGGAAAATCTCCCGCCAACTTCCTGATCTGTTGCGCCCGGGCTTCATTGGTGCAAGGCGTCACGAAGCGCAAGTCTGGCCGTTCCTTGCTGAGCGCCCTTGCGAGCGCGATCATGGGGGGCATCAGCCGCTCGATTTCCTGCGCACGGCTGCCCGGCAACAAGCCCACCACGCGCCCGTCCTCCCGGCTCAGGGTTCTCTCGAATCCCGCGATGTGCTCTATCAGCGGGTGCCCCACGAAAACACAATCCATCCCAAGCTTGCGATAGAGCGCTTCCTCGAAGGGAAAGATCACGAGCATCTTCGCGCATGCCCGAACCAGCGTGTGGATGCGCTTCTTTTTCCAGGCCCACACCTGCGGACTGATGTAATAGACCACCGGAATGCCCGAGCCTTCCAGCAGCTTGGCCAGGCGGATGTTGAAGCCGGGATAGTCGATTAGCACCACCGCGTCCGGCGGGTCCGCGCGCAGACGTTTGGCCGTGTCCAGCAGCAACCGCCGCAGGCGCGGTGCGTGCTTCAACACCTCCACAAATCCCATGATGCCCTCGGCGGCGAGGTCATGCTCGAGCGTCATGCCTGCGTCGCGCATTCTCACCCCGCCCAGCCCGGTGAACCGCAGGGAGGGATCCTGCCGCGCCAGCGCCTCGATGAGGCGCGCCCCGTGGCTGTCCCCCGAGGCTTCGCCCGCCACGAAGAAAAGCCGGCGAGAGGGGGACTCAGGCATGCGCGGGGCCTTGCAGGTGGATGCACTCCTCGATCCGGCGCGCCAGTTGCAGCGCGCGAATCGCCTCCTCGCCGGACACCACCGGCCGCCGCCCTTCGCGCGCGCACTCCACAAAGGCCGCCAACTCCAGCTTCAATGGTTCGTCTTTCTTCACGTCAAGCGGTTCGATGCTGATGTGCTCCATCGGGTTGCCGCCGGGAGGAATTGCCCCGGGCTTCTTGCGGTACACCAGCACCTCCTGGGCGCTGTAGTCCGTGCTCACGTAGGCGTTGTCCTCGAAGATGCGAATCTTCCGCATCTTCTCCAGCGAGACCCGGCTGCTGGTCAGGTTCGCCACACAGCCCGACGCAAACCGCAGGCGCACGTTGGCAATGTCTTCGGACTCCGAAAACACCGGTACGCCCACCGCGTCAATCGATGTCACTTCCGATTGGGTGAGCGCCAGCACGATGTCGAGATCATGGATCATCAGGTCCAGCACCACGCTTACGTCCACGCCGCGCCCGGGGAAGGGGCTCAGCCGGTGGCACTCGATGAAACGCGGATGCCGCAGCGCGCGCTCCAGCGCCAACACCGCGCCGTTGAATCGCTCGATATGCCCCACTTGGAGGATGCGCCCAGCCGCTGCCGCCGCTGCCGTCATGCGCTCCGCGGCCTCCACCGTCGGCGCGATCGGTTTCTCCACCATCACATGCACCCCGGCGGCCAGGCATTCCAGCGTCACCTCCTCGTGCGTCGTCGTCGGCGTCACCACCGACACCGCGTCGAGGCCCTGCGCCAGCAGCGTGGCGGCGTGTTCGTGCACGGGCGTCTGGAAATCGGCCGCGGCCAGCGCGCGCCGTTCCGCCCGTGCATCGGCCACGCCGACCAGCTTCACGCCATCGAGGGAGTTGTAGATGCGGGCATGATGGTAGCCCAGATGTCCGGCGCCGATAACGCCCACGCGAAGGTCGGGCATGTGGATGGGTCTCCCTGGCCATGGCCCGCGCGGCAGCAACGCCATCCCGGGCGCGGGGGATGATTACTTCGTTATGCCGCGCTTGCTGGCGGTAATGAAGGCGAGAATTGTGTCGCGCTCCGGCGTCGCTTCCATCTCCGCCTTGATGCGATCCACCGCCTGCGAGGTGTTCAGCCCGCTGCGGTAGAGCAGCTTGAATATGCGCCGCAACTGCTGGATGGCCTCCGGCGTAAACCCGCTGCGTTGCAGGCCCACCGTGTTCGGGCCAAAGCACCGCGCGGGATGTCCTTCTACCAGCATGAAGGGCAGCACGTCCTTGTTCACCCGCGTCATGCCGCCGATGAATGACGACCGGCCCACCGTGCAAAACTGGTGCACGCCCGTCAGGCCGCCCAGAATCGCGCGGTCCTCCACCGTCACATGGCCCGACAAGGCCGAGTTGTTCGCCATGATCACCCCGTTTCCCACATGGCAATCGTGGCCCACATGCGTTGTGGCCATGAATAGGCAACTGCTGCCGATGCGCGTCACCTTGGCCCCCGGCTCGTCGCTGGCGTACACCGTGCTCGCGCTGATTGTCACGAATTCCCGGAATACATTGTTGTCCCCGATCTCCGTGCGGCCCACCGCCCCCTTCACGTGCTTCAAGTCCTGCGGCGGCACGCCAATCTGCGCCCCGCTGTAGGTCACGTTTCCCTTCCCAAGAATCGCCCCGGCGCCGATAACGCAATGCGGCCCCACCACACAGCCTTCCCCCAGGCGCGCCCCGGCGCCAACAATGCTGTACGCCTGCACCTCGACCCCCGCGCCCAGTTCGGCGCTTGGATCAATGATGGCGGTGGGATGAATGGACATGAGGCGGCGTCGCAATACCGGGTTTTGGGGAATACGCCAAGGGAAAAAGCGACCTGCTTTTCCCAAGGCAGCCGGAATGATGGACGAACCAAATCCCCGATCGCAAGCCCGTCAGGCGTTTTGCCGGATTCGCATGCCGCCCGGACGGTGTAGTACGCTGGGGGCGAGAGGCCATGGGGAGCCACACGGTGTCTGTACTCGCACGATTGAACCGCGCGCCGGCGCAACACGACGGCGAGACCTACCTGCCCATCAGCATCGATTCGCTGCGCGTCGATTCCATGCCGCCCTTCGATCTATATCTGCGGGCGGGCGACGACCAGCCTTTCGTCTTGTATTGCCAGCACGACACCCCCTTTACGCAGCAGGCGCGCCAACGGCTCGCGCTCAACCGGCGCAGTGATCTCTTCATACGCAATGGACAGCGCGGCGAGTACAACCGCTATCTCGCGGCCAACCTCGAAGAGATCTTCAAGGACAAGCGCCTGACCACCCGCGAGAAGTCGGTCATCCTCTACGACTCCGCACAGGCGGTGGTGGAAGATGTCTTGAACGATCCCCTGGACCGCGAGCACATCAAGCGCGGCAAGCAGGTGGTGCGGCACACCGTTGATTTCATGCGCTCACCGGACTTCAAGTTCGAGCACATGCTTCGCGCCATTTCGGCGGACTATTACCTCTATACGCACAGCGTGAACGTGGTGGCTTACAGCATCGCGCTGGCGGCGCGCTGGGGCGTAACCGACCCGGCCACGCTGCGCGAGATTGCCAATGGCGCCCTCCTGCACGACGTGGGAAAATCGAAGCTGCCCGGCGAGATGCTCCTCAAGGAGGACAGCCTGTCGCCCGAAGAATGGGATCGGATGAAGGCGACCACGCGCGAGGGCTACGAGATGATGGCGGAGCTGGGCAACGTGGGGGAGATCGCGCTCGACATTATCCTGCATCACCACGAGCGGCTGGACGGCTCCGGCTATCCGGATCACCTCAAGGGTGACGCCATCTCTCCCTATGTGCGCATCGTGATGATCGCCGATGTGTTTGACGCGCTCACCACCGACCGTCACCACCAGAAGGGCAAGAGCACCTTCGAGGCGCTTGCGCTCATGGGCAAGGAGATGAAGGGCGAGTTGGACGACCAGTTGTTTCGCACCTTCGTGCAGATGATGGGCAACCGCTGAGCAGGTCTCAGCCCTGCCGCAAGTAATCGGAGTACATTGCATGGCCAAGCGCCCCGGCGCGGCAAGCGTCGCAATACTCACGCTGCTGCTGGTCGCCGTAGCCTTGGGGGCGCCCGCCGATCAGGAAGCGCGCTTTCACGCCGAGGTGGCTCCCCTGCTGGCCGGGCAGTGCATCGAGTGTCACGCCGCGGGGGGCAAGGGCGGACTGGACCTGCGCAGCCGCGACACGGCCTTCAACGGCGACAGTGGCGCGGTGGTGACCCCGGGCAATCCCGATGCGAGCCTGCTCTTCGAGTATGTTTCCACCCACGAGATGCCTCCCAAGCGGCCGCTCTCCGAGGTCCAAATCGAGACGCTGCGGCGTTGGATAGCAGACGGCGCTTTCTTCCCGGACAAGCCTATCGATCCCTTCGACTACTCCACAGAGAGGCGGGCGGGATACGATTGGTGGTCGCTCCAACCGCTGGCCGATGTCCAGCCGCCGGACCCGGATGCGCATCCGGTCGACGCCTTCGTGCTCGCCGCCCTGAAGGAGGCCGGGCTTGAACCGTCTCCCCCCGCCAGTCCGCACGTGTTGATTCGCCGTGCCACCTACGACCTCACCGGACTGCCGCCATCTCCCGACGAGACGGATGCCTTCGTCGCTGCCTGCCTTGAGGAGACGGGCGAACCCGGCCGCGTGGGCGAGCGGGCCTGGCGCGCCCTCGTCGATCGCCTGCTCGATTCCCCCGCTTACGGCGAACAGTGGGGCCGGCACTGGCTTGACGTAGCCCGCTATGGCGAGAGCAACGGCTACGAACGCAACGTGCTCTTCGACAACATATGGCCCTATCGCGACTACGTCATCCGCTCCTTCAACGAGGACAAGCCTTTCTCCCGCATGGCGGTGGAGCAGCTCGCGGCCGACTCAGTTGCACCCAATGACCCCGACACCGAAGTGGGAATGACGTTCCTTGTGTGTGGTCCCTTCGATGACGTGGGCAACCAGGACCCCGCGCGTGCAGCGCAAATCCGCGCGGACAATGTGGACGAAATGATACGCACCACCAGCGAGGCTTTTCTTGGGCTGACCGTTGGTTGCGCCCGATGCCACGACCACAAGTTTGACCCCATTTCCACTGCCGACTATTACCGCATGTACGCCACCTTTGCAGGCGTGTTTCCCGGGGACCGCGAGGTGGCCACGGAGGAACAGCGCGAGGCGCGCAAACAGCAGGTGGCTCCGCTGGTGGAGAAAAGCGCCGCCGCATCGCGGGAGCGCAATGATTTCGAGCAGGCCATCGTTGCCCGAGGCGAGGCCAAGGCCGCGGAGTATGAGGCGCGTTGGACACGACCGCCCACCTCGCGCAACCTGACCGAGGAACAGTTTGCCCCGGTCGAAGCGCGTTATCTCCGGCTGGTGGTGGAAGGGCGCGACGACGATCCTTATGCGGTGGCGGGATATCGCGTCGACGAACTGGAAGTATGGACGGCGGAAGCGGAAGCCAGGAACGTGGCCGCTGCCGCGGCGGGCGGCCGGGCACGCGGCGCGAGCAATGTGCCGCGAGACTTCGCGGAAGCCTATCGCGCCGACCTCGCCATTGACGGAAAGTACGGCGCGCGCTGGATGGCGACAGGCCCCGAGTTGGTCATCGAATTCGCGCAACCGGAAACGATCGCCCGCGTCACCTTCTCGAGTGACCGAACCGCCGCCCTGGCGGAGGGCCATCCCGAGACGCCCTTCGTGGCCGAGTATCGCATCGAAGTTTCTCTCGACGGCGAGACTTGGAGCGAGGTGGCCAGCGCCCGCGACCGGCAACCGGCGAACGATCGTCATCGCCGCAAGCGGCTGATCGAATTCGAGATCACGCCGGAGGAACGCGTGCGACTTACGGCCCTCGACGCGGCCGTGGCCAAGGCGAGCGCCGCGGTCTCGGCTGTGCCCCCGCTGCCCGTGTTGCGCGTGGGCCGCCTCGAGCAGCCCCGCGCGGAGCAGACCGTGTTCCTCGGCGGCGACCCGCAACGCGTGGGCGCCCCCGTTGTCCCCGCCAGCCTGTCGGGATTGGACCGGGCGACGGGCGGCTACAGCCTGCCTGCCGACGCCCCGGAGCGCGAGCGGCGCCTGGCGCTGGCGCGCTGGATCACCCACAAGGACAACCCCCTGCCCGCCCGTGTGCTGGCCAACCGGCTGTGGCATTACCACTTCGGCGCAGGGCTTGTGAGCACCCCGAGCGACTTTGGCTTCATGGGCATGCCGCCCAGCCATCCCGCGTTGCTCGACTGGCTGGCCCGCGAATTGCAGTGGCCAAGCCATCGCCCCGAGGGCGGAGAGTATTCCCTGCCGGAGCGCATGGCGCAGGCATGGCGCTTGAAGCGCATGCACCGTCTGCTCATGCATTCGCACACCTACCGGCAATCTTCCACCTGGCGCGAAGAAGCCTCGCGCGTCGACGCGGACACCCGGCTCCTGTGGCGCTTTCCTCCGCGCAGGCTTCGCGCGGAGGAGATACGCGACAGCATGCTGCTCGTGGCGGGCGCGCTCGACGCGCGCATGGGCGGCCCGGGCTTCCGGCTGTATGACTATCTGAACGACAACGTCTCAACCTACCGCCCACTGGACAAACATGGACCCGGAACCTATCGGCGCGCCGTTTACCACCAGCAGGCCCGAGCGATGCACATCGACCTCGTGACCGATTTCGACGCCCCTGACTGCGCCTTTTCCGCGCCACGCCGCGCACAAACCACCACGCCGCTCCAGGCGCTTACGCTCTTCAACCACGACTTCACCCTCGACATGGCCAGCCTGCTCGCGGAGCGAATCACCCGCGAGGCGGGCGAGGAAGCGGCGGCGCAGGTGGCACGCGGATACGCTTTGGTGTTCGGGCGCGCCCCGGATTCCGGTGAGTTGGAGGATGCGGCAGCGCTGCTGAAAAAGCATGGCCTTGATGCATTCTGCCGCGCCATGCTCAATGCGAACGAGTTCGTTTATCTCGACTAGAAGCAGCAGCTTCGACGCGCACGCTCAGGCCGGCTTGAGCTTGGGCTTGAGATACTTGCCCGTGTAGGACTCCTTGATCGCCGCGACTTCGGCGGGCGTGCCGGCCGCGATAATCCGCCCGCCCCGGTCACCCCCCTCGGGGCCAATGTCGATGATCCAGTCCGCCGTGCGAATCACGTCCAGGTTGTGCTCGATAACCACCACCGTGTTGCCATAGTCGGCCAGTCGATGCAGCACATGCAGCAAGCGGTCCACGTCCACCGCGTGCAGCCCGGTGGTCGGTTCGTCGAGGATATACAGCGTGCGGCCGGTCTGACGCTTGGCCAGTTCGGTCGCCAGCTTAACGCGCTGGGCCTCGCCCCCGGAAAGCGTGGTGGCAGATTGACCTAGCGTGATATAGCCCAACCCCACCTCGGTCAAGGTCTGCAACGGGGCCTTAATGGAGGGGATGGCCTTGAACAAATCGAGCGCGTCCTCGACGGTCAGCGCGAGAATCTCGGCGATGTTCTTGCCCTTGTAGCGAATCTCCAGCGTGTCTCGATTGTAGCGCGCTCCCTTGCAAACGTCGCACGGCACATACACGTCCGGCAGGAAGTGCATCTCGATGCGGTTCATGCCGTTGCCTTCGCAGGCCTCGCAGCGTCCGCCCTTCACGTTGAAGCTGAATCGGCCGGGCTGGTACCCACGCGCGCGAGCCTCGGGCGTCTTGGTAAACAGATCGCGGATGGGACCAAATAGGCTTGTATAAGTGGCCGGGTTCGAGCGCGGCGTGCGGCCAATGGGCGACTGGTCGATGTCGATGATCTTATCCAGATGTTCCAGCCCATCGATGCGATCATAGGGCCCGGGCTTGGCCACCGTGGTGGCATGCAGCGCCCGCATCACTGCAGGGTAGAGTGTCTCGTTGATCAGGCTCGACTTGCCCGAGCCAGACACTCCCGTGACACAAACGAATTTGCCCAGCGGGAACGACACATCCACCTTCTTCAGGTTGTTGTGGCGAGCGCCGCGCACCGTGATGGTCTTGCCGTTGCCCGGGCGAAGCCCGTCGCGCGTGAAGGTCTTGAATTTGCCGGAGAGGTATTGCCCCGTCAGCGACTGTTTGTTCTTCATGATCTGAGCCGGGGTGCCCTGCGCCACCACCTTGCCGCCATGCACACCCGCGCCCGGCCCCAGATCCAGCACGTGGTCCGCCGCGAGGATCGTGTCCTCGTCGTGCTCCACCACGATCACCGTGTTGCCCAGGCTCTTCAGGCGTTGCAGCGTGGCGATGAGCTTGTCGTTGTCGCGCTGGTGCAGGCCAATGCTCGGCTCGTCCAGCACGTAGAGCACGCCTGTCAGGCCCGAGCCAATCTGGCTGGCCAATCGAATGCGCTGCGATTCACCGCCCGACAGCGTGCCCGCGTGCCGGTCCAGCGTCAGGTAATCCAGCCCCACGCTCACCAGGAAACCGAGACGCTCCCGGATCTCCTTCACCACCCGCTCGGCAATCATGGCCTTGTGCTTGTCCAGCTTCAGCTGATCCATGAAGCGCGCCGCCTCGCCAATCGACATCGCCGTGATGTCCATGATGGTGGCGTTCCCCACGCGCACCGAACGCGCCTCCGCCTTGAGGCGCGAACCCCGGCAGGCCGAGCAGGGCTGCGCCGCCATGAACTCTTCAATCATCTCGCGCGCCCGCGCCGAATCCGTCTCGCGGTAGCGCCGCTCCAGGTTGGGAATCACCCCCTCGAAGGGACGCCGCGTCTCGTAGTTCATCTTCGCGCTCTCGAGCTTGAAGCTGATCTCCTCCTTGCCGGAGCCATGCAGCACCACGTCGCGGAAGGACTCGGGCAATTGCTTCCACGGGGTGTGGATGTTCACCTTGTAGTGCGCGCACACCGACCGCAGCGCCGCGCGGTACATGCCATCCAGCATGCGCCGCATGCTCCACGGACGGATGGCCCCGTCGTTGATCGACAGCGACGGATCCGGCACCACCAGCTCAGGGTCCACCTGCATCACCTCGCCCAGGCCCGTGCACTTCGCGCAGGCACCGTGCGGGCTGTTGAATGAAAACAGGCGCGGCTCCAGCTCCTCGAAGCTCAGCCCGCATTCCGGGCAGCCGAACTGCTCGCTCTGCAGCGTCTCGTCCACCGTGCCGTCCGGCAGTTGCTTGTGCACCCGGATGAGCCCCTCCGCCAGCTTCAGGCACGACTCGACGGAATCCGTCAATCGGCGCCCCACCCCCTCCTTCACCACCAGGCGGTCCACCACCACGTCGATGTCGTGCTTGTGGAAGCGCTTCAGATCGATGTCCTCGTCCACGCTGCGCAGTTCGCCGTTCACCCGCACCCGCACAAAGCCCTGCCGCTTGATGTCCTCGAAGAGCTTCTGGTAGGTGCCCTTGCGCTGACGGATCAGCGGCGCCATCACCTGCACTTTCGTGCCTTCCGGCAGCCGCAGGATTTCATCCACGATGTCCTGCGGCGTTTGCCGCAGGATGGGCCGGCTGTACTTGTCGCACCACGGCGTGCCCGCGCGAGCGAACAGCACGCGCAGGTAGTCATAGATTTCCGTCACCGTACCCACCGTCGAACGCGGGTTGCGATGGGTCGTCTTCTGCTCAATGGAAATCGCCGGGCTCAGCCCGTCGATATGGTCCACGTCCGGCTTGTCCATCTGGTCCAGGAACTGCCGTGCATAGGCGCTCAGGCTCTCCACATAACGCCGCTGCCCCTCCGCGTAAATCGTGTCAAAGGCCAGGCTCGACTTGCCCGAACCGCTCAACCCGGTGATGACGACCAACTGATCCCGCGGGATCTCGATATGCAGGTTGTCGAGGTTATGCTCGCGCGCGCCCTTGATGGCAATGACATTCGCGGCGGGCTTGGATGCAGGGGATTTCCTAGGGGGCATGGGTACTTCTCTGCGTCGGGATGGCGTGATAAACAGCCGGGCATCATACCCCCGATTCCCCGGGCAGGGCAACGGGCCCCGTAGCTCCGGAAGGATGCCGGTGCTACGCGGCAGGATGAATCTGGCGTTGCAGGCGCAGATAGCTTCCGAGGAGGACGGCAAGACCCAGGAACCCGGCCAGCCAGTCGCCGAGAGCCTTTTGCATCGGGGCGCCGTTTACGTTGCAGCCACTACAACCCGCCGGTGGATTCTCACCCTCGCCTTCACCCTCACCGTCTGCGCTGCCATCGCCTTCGATCCCGCCCTCTACCTCGCCCTCAGATGGGTCCTCCATGATGGTCAACGCGGTGGTATTGATCTCCGTGCCCGCATTGCCTGCGCTGTCCGTGCCACCAATCTCAATGGTCGCCGGGCTTAATGGGTCCGTCGATGACACGGTGTATTCAAAATCGAACGCCGCCTTGGTGGTCCTGTTGGCCAGGTTGCCATTCACCGCCACGGTCGGCTCTCCCACGATTTGCTCGGAACTCTCAAAGCTGATTCTTACCAAACTTCCTTCCGATGCTTCGGAGGGACTTGCCACGATTCGGGAGAAGACCGGGTTGGTATTGTCCACGGCCGCGGGGCCGCTTGGCCCTGCGGCGAGTGAGTCATTCGACGCCGCATCCGTGGCGATGCCAGCCGCAACGCTTATTGCGCAATTGCCGTTGCCGGTCAGTCCGCTTACCTCCACGGTGGGCGTCGCACTTGTCCCGTTAATAACGTTCACGGTGCCGCCGGTCGCGCCATTGCGGTTGAGCACCACATCGCCCCGGGTCAAGTCGATGACGCTTGCCCCGCTTACCGTCACCGGGAAGCTCGCCGTGCCGCTCCGGTTCACCGGGCCGCCCGTCGGCGCGCCAATGCTCACCGTCGGCGCGGTGTTGTCCACCGTCACTGCATCGGCGCTGGGCCCCGTCGCGAGGGATTCATTTGACGCCGCATCAATGGCGATGCCGTCCGCGATGCGGATGGTATAGCTGCCATCGCCCGTCACGCCGCTTACCTGCACCAGCGGGGCGGCGCTTCTCCCGGTCACGATGTTTATGCTGCCACCCGCGGTGCCGTTGTGGTGGAGGCTCACGTCGGCCCTGGTCAGGTCGATGACCTTCGCGCCGCTTATCGTGACGGGATAGGTGGCCGTGCGGCTGCTGTTCACGACGCCGCCCGTCGGCGCGCCGATGCTCACCGTCGGCGGCGTGTTGTCCACGGTCACGGGGCTGCCCGGCCCGGCGGCAAGGGAGGTGTTTCCAAGGGCATCGTAGGCTATCCCCGCAGCGATGCTGATGGTGTAGCTGCCATCGCCGGTCACGCCGCTCACCTCCACCGCGGGCGTTTCGCTGGCGCCATCGACGATCGACACACTGCCACCAGCCGTGCCGTCATGATTAATACTCACGTCACCGCTGGTCAGGTGGATGCTGCTGGCCCCGCCTACCACCAACGGGTAGGTGGCGGTACCCGAGTCACTGACCAGCGCGCCTGTCGGCGTGCCTATGCCCACGCTGGGCGGCGTGTTGTCCACGGCCACGGGGCCGCTTGGCCCGATTAAAGGGGACTTATTCCCAAGGGCGTCGGCAGCGATACCGGCCGCAAGGCTGATGGTGAAGCTGCCATCGCCGGTCACGCCGCTTACCTGCACCGTTGGGTTCAAACTTGCGCCATCAATAACCACCACGCTGCCGCCCGCCGTGCCGCTGTGGTTGAGCGTCACGTGGCTGCTGGTAAAGTTGATCCCGCTTGCCCCGTCTATCGTCACCGGGAACGAAGCCATGCCGCTGCTATTCACCGCTGAGCCTGTTGGCGCGCCGATGCCTACCGCCGGCGGCGTGTTGTCCACGGTTACGGGCTCGCTCGGGCCAGCCGCAAGGGTCGAATTCCCAGCCACGTCCGTGGCGATACCGGCCAACAGACTGATGGTGTAGTCGCCGTCCCCCGTCACACCGGTGACCTGCACCGTCGGGTTCGCGCTGTCGCCATCGACAATCGTCAAGCTGCCGCCTGCCGTGCCGCTGTGGTTGAGGGTCACCTTGCCGCTCGTCAGGTTGATGCTGCTTGCGCCTTCTATAGTCACCGGGTAGGAAGCCAAGCCCGTGCTATTCACGGGAGCGTTGGCGGGAGGACCGATCACCATGGACGGCGGGGTGTTGTCAATCAGCACCGTCGGACTTGACACGCTTGAGGCAATGCCGCTGCCTTCGAGATCCCGTACGTCGCTGTTGGAATTCACGGCCAGGGTAAAGCTGCCATCACCGCTGATTCCTAACACTGTCACGGAATACACCGACGGGCCGCCGGAAATTAGAGCACCCGTGCTCGCCGTGCCGTTGTGGGCAATAAGCAGGTCCGATGCCGCATTGAAGTTCTGCACGGCCTCGTCAAAGGTCACGGTAAAGACCATGCTGTCCGCGTTCGTGGGGCCCGTCGATGATGGCGTGATGCTAGACACATCGGCCGGGGGGGCGGACGGGCCCAGCTTCTGCACGAAAACGTCCAGAAGCCCAGCACTGGTCAAGTTGTGCATGCCTGCGTCAGGGGTAAAGTTCTTGGTGCCAGAAAAATGTCCCGTAGCGTAAACGTTGCCCGCGCTATCTACTGCTATGGCTTCACTTTTATCCCTTGGGTTAATGTCAGAAACCACTCCGCCTATGCGCCGCACCCAGACGAAGTTGCCACCAGCATCCAGCTTCTGTAAAAAGGCTTCTATCCCCGCCGTACTTGTCAGGTTGAAGATCCCCTCGCCGGGATCGAAGTCCATCGTGCCAGAGAAATTTCCCATGATGTAGACGTTGCCCAAGGGGTCCGCGGCAATCTCCTCAGCACGATAGCCCGTATTCTGGTCACCCGAGTAACGGCCCAAATTAATGGCCCAAGCTCGATTGCCGTATTTATCATGTTTTTGTATTACGGAATCGGAAATAGAGTACCCAAATCCGGACACCTCGTCAAAAAAAAGATAGATACCATCTCTCGCTATGCTGAGGACATTCCCCGCCCCGTCGACTGCGATATCCAAGCCCCAGTCATAATTAGACCCACCCCTTGCGCGTATCCAGGCGAAGTTGCCGCGGGCATCCAGCTTATGTACAAAGCTATCGTAATTATCGCCGTTGAGGTCGAAGGTCTCAGCGCTGGGGTCAAAGTCCACGGTGCCGAAGAAGTGACCTGTGGTGTAGACATTTCCCGCACCATCCACGGCCATGTCGGTGGCGACCGCCCGTTCGTTATGTGCCCCGCCCATGCCTCGTGCCCATAGGAAGTTGCCGTCGGCATCCAACTTCTGCACGAAGATGTCGGAGCTTCCCACACTGGTCAAAATGAAAACTTCGTCGCCGGGGTCAAAGTCTACCGTGTTTTCGAAATATCCCGTGGTGTAGATGTTGCCCAAGCCGTCAACCGCGACGCCGGTGACGAGGTCAATGCCGCTTCCGCCGAAATGCCGCGTCCAGACGAAGCTGCCGTTGGCGTCCAGCTTCTGTAAGAAGATGTCGTATCTACCTGCACTAGTCAGGTCGAGGACTTCGTCGCCGGGGTCAAAGTCTACCGTGCCTTCGAAACATCCCGTGGTGTAGATGTTGTCCAAGCCGTCAACCGCAATGTCAGCGACAGCCTCATGCCAGACACCTCCGCCCCTGCCAAAGTGCCGTGCCCAGACGAAGTTGCCGTCGGGGTCCAGCTTCTGCACGAAGATGTCCTGGGCTCCCGCGCTGGTGAGGTTCACCGTACCCGCGCCGGGGTCGAAGTCCGCCGTGCCCTCAAAAGTGCCCGTGGTGTAGACATTGCCGGCATCGTCCACCGCAATGGCTTTGCCTTCGTCGCTACCCGCCCCACCCATGGCCCGCGCCCAGACGAAATCGCCATCGGCGCCATGGGCGGTCATCGACAGAAGGAAGGCCAACCCGAACAACGTTCCGCGAAAAATGACAATCACGATACGATCTCCACCTGCGATGCCTGCCCCTTTGGAGCCTGCGGCCAGACCAAAGGTCCGACAGATGATTCCTCAATGCCTGCCGCGACGGACAAGACCCGCCAAGGCCAGAGGATTTTAATGTAACCTTGGATTAGCTTACAGCAAAACCAACATACATAAGAAATTTTCAAGGCCACCTGCCACAGCATCATCAAGGCTTGGTCATGCCGAATCCCCTATCCCACTCCGGCCTTGCGCTGGCTTGGGATTGGGCGTATGGTATCCGGACGTCTTGCCGCCCGTGGCGGCGGGCGCATAGTGGCTTCATGAGAAGGAGGGATTTCTCAATGAGTGGGGTATCCAAGGGCGCGGGCATTTCGCGCCGGGACTTTACCAAGGCGGCGGCGATTGGCGGCTTCGCCATACTTTCGGCGCGGGGCGCGATGGCGCAGGAGAGCAAGGTGCTGCGCGCGGGACTGATTGGCTGCGGTGGACGCGGCGGCGGTGCGGCGCAGAATTACATCGCGGCTGGCGGCGACAAGGTGAAGATCGTGGCGCTGGCCGATGTCTTCCAGGACAAGCTGGAAGGCACGCGCAAGCAGCTGGAAGGCTCGCGCCGCACGCGTGACCATGTGGAGATCACCGACGACCGGTGTTTCGTCGGGCTCGACGCCTACAAGAAGCTGGTCGAGCTGGCCGAGGTGGACGTGGTGCTGCATGCCACGCCGCCCTATGCGCGGCCGATGCATATCGAGGCGGCCGTGAACGCGGGCAAGCACGTCTTCACGGAGAAGCCGGTGGCGGTGGACGCGCCCGGCATCCGCCGCTTCATCGCGGCGGCCGAGAAGGCCAAGGCCAATAACCTCAGCTTCGTGACCGGCCTCCAGCGCCGCCACCAAAAGTCCTATGTGGACACCATTAAGCAACTGCACGAGGGCGCCATCGGCGATATCCGTGCGCTGCGCGTGTATTGGAACGGCAACCTGCCCTTCTCGCACGAGCGCGCCGAGGGCCAGAGTGATCTCGAATACCGCCTGCGCAACTGGTACAACCAGATCTGGAGCTGCGGCGACAACATCGTCGAGCAGCACGTGCACAACATCGACGTGGGCCTGTGGGTGCTGAACGAAGAGCTGCCGGTAAGCGTGGTGGCCTCGGGCGGCCGCACCTGGAAGCCCATCGGCGAAGAGCGCTACGGCGACATCTGGGACAACTTCTCCGCGGACTTCGCCTTTGCCAGCGGCGTGCACATGCACAGCTATTGCCGCCACTGGAACGACTCGTACAACGGCGTGTTCGAGGAAGCCACCGGCACGAAGGGCTTCAGCAAGTGCATGGACCTGGGCAAGGACGACGCCAATCCCTATGAGCAGGAGCATGTGGACTTCATCGCCAGCGTGCTGGGTGAAGGCCCCTACCTGAACGAGGGTGTGCGCACGGCCAACGCCACCTTTGCCGCGATCCTCGCGCGCGACGCGGCCTACACCGGCAAGGAGCTCAAGTGGGACGAGCACCTGGCGAGCGAAGCGAAGTTCTGCAACGAGGACACGCTCGACTTCGCCAAGGCCTACCCCATCGGCCCCATCCCCACGCCTGGCAAGCCCGAGACCTTCGCGGTCACGGTCGGATAACCCATCCGCTTTCACAATCGCCGGGGCGGCCAGTGCCGTCCCGGCGTTTTTTATTTCGTGCCGCTCAGGCGTTCTCGGCAGCTTGACGCCGCTTGCGGATGTCGGCCAGTTCCGGATACAGGGTCTCGGTGCATTCGGGGCAAATGCCATGCGTGAAATCCGCCCCGGTGTGTCGCGCGATGTAATGCTCGACCGACTGCCAGTATCCCGTGTCGTCGCGGATCTTCTTGCAACTGCTGCAGATCGGCAGCAGGCCGCTCAGGGTTTTCACCTCGTGCAGGGCCTGGCGCAGTTCGCGCGTGCGCTCCTCCACCTGCGTCTCCAGCAGCCGCCGCTGTTCCCGTTCGCGCACCCGCACCCGCCCTATCAATTCCAGCGACCACGCAAGGATGGACACCGTGAAGAGGATGCTGATGGCCGGGGTGCCCAGCACGAGCGACGAGGGCAGCACGTACCACCCGAGGAGCAGCAGCAGCGTCACCCCCGTGAGCATGAAGCCCCACGCCCCGAGGAAGAAGCGGGCGTTGCGCCCTCCCCTGTAAAGCACCCGGAAGGCCAGAATGATCAGGTAAATCATCGCGGCCAGCGCAATCAAGGGATTGGCCGTCATGCGGAATACCGTGTCGATGAAGGAAAAGTAGATCGTGTATGCGACGCACCCGCCGACATAGAGCAGGCCCAGCCGTCGCAGTGCGGGCGCATGCTTGCGTGCCTCCAGGTAATCCATCGCGAACAGCATGAACGACACGATCATGCCCATCAGGAATACGGAGTTGGCGCGCTGGTTGAGCCAGTAAAAATCCTGCCAGAGGAACATCTTCGCCATGCCCGTGCCCGCCATCAGGAACAAGGCCCAACTGGACACAAAGCAGAACAGATAGAAATAGCTACGCTCCCGGAGCAGCACGAAGACCAACAACTGGTAGATGGCCAGCACCACCAGCACGCCGGTCGTCATCATGTCGGAAAGGTAGGCCGTCGCGGCGCGGTTGGTGAAGGCCGCCGAATCCCACAGCCACACGCGCTGCCGGAAATCGCCGTTGTTCTCCAGCCGCAACAACACCGTAACGCGCTCGCCCTGCCCCAGCTCCATCGGGAAGGCGGGCATCGGGTACGTGAAGGGTCGCACATCAAAGGGCCGCGCCACCCCGCACAGCGTTACGTCGTAACCGCCTTCGCCATCCGGGTGATAAAAATCCACATAGCTCATGCGGGGATTGCGAAACTCGAAGACCAGGTTGTCAACCGGCGCCTGGTTTTCGATGGTGACGGCGATCCAGATCACGCCTTGCATCAGGCCCAGTTCGAGCCATTCACTCTCGCCCCCGTAAACCGGCGCGGTCTCCAAGCGGCGCGCCGCCTCGGCCGGCTCCAGCGGACCGTTCTCCTCGACAACCCACCGCACATGCGGCGTAAGCACCAGCCGCGCGCCGGGCGTCTCAAAGCGGGCCACGCCCGGCTCCCCCAGCGCGGGCAAGGCCCCTGCCAGAAACACAAAGGCGGCGAGCACAGCGTTGTTGGGTCTAAAGCGGTCAGCACGCGGTCGCGCGTTTAATTGCATCGGGATGGATATTCCTGCAGGAAGTCAAGTCGCATAAGGGAAATGTCGCTTAAGGTCGTTGAGTGGACGCTCGAAGCCGTGCCACACACACGCTGCAACCAACATGGATATCAGCGACAACACGGCCATTTCGAGCACGGGGGATAAGGCATCGCGAAAACCTGCCCAATGATACCACGTCCTGATAAAGGGGTGAACTACATATAGCCCGTAGCTGATCCTGCCCAGATAGCGAAGCGGTCCCAACGAGAGCAACCTGCCCGGCAGGCCTTCCACCCCCCGGGCCGCGGCGTGCACCATCGGCGTAAAGCAAAGGCTTGCCGCCAGCCCCAGAAAAAGCAGGGGCGTGCGGATATCGCCCGGAGTCTGCAGGCGCATCGCCATGATGGGGGCCAGCAAAAGCAGTCCCTCAAACAGCATGAACGGTGCAGCTAGCTCGAACCGTGCCCGCCACGAGGGGTTTCTCCAGCACCACGCAAGCCAAGCCCCGGCGCCAAGCGTATCGACGTTGGACAACGTGAAGATGTTCAGGTAAAGAAAAGAGGCATTGCCCTGCCAGAGCGCAAGCCGAAAGAGAAACGCGCCCGGCACGAGCCCAAGCATCATGAACGGCAGCAACCGGCGCGGTCCTATCAAGAGAAGAAACGGCCACGCAAGGTAGAACTGCTCCTCCACCGCCAGACTCCAAAGGTGGTTGGCGTAAGTGACCCCCGCAACACAGCGCCACGGGTTCTGGAGATAGAGCAGATGCACCAGAATGGATTCCCGGGCGAGGCCGTAATCGATTAACCAAAGAATCAATAGCAGCCCGTAATAAAGCGGGAAAATACGAAGGAAACGTCGCGCGTAGAAGTGCCTGAACTGCCTTGTCAGCGGAGTTCCCTGATTGCCGCGTTCACGGCAATCGAGCAGAATCCCCGTGATGAGGAAGCCGCTTAACACGAAGAACAGCCGCACCCCCAGCCCACCCCAGGGCAGCATGTCGCGCAGTAACCAGCCCGAGGGCGCGAAGTGCGAGAACATCACCATCAAACACGCAATGGCGCGCAGCCCGTCCAGCTGGGGCATGAAGCCCATGGCGTTGCTGTCGTCGCCTTTGCGCATGGAGAGCCCCGGTCCGCTCATTAGACGTTGTCGGTGGTCCTTCGCTCGGGCGGGCCCACCAGCGCGAAGGTGGCCACAATGCCCACCACCATTCCCACCCACGGCGTCTCCGCGAAGAGCGCCAGCGTCACCGCGGTCAGCAGCGCCACGCCGCGCTCAATGGGGTTGTGCGTCACGCTCATCGCCACGTAGGCGCAGGCGAAGCCGGTCAGCACCAGCGTCAAAGACAGCGCCACGCCCATCAACGGTTGCAAGGCCGTCACCAGCGGCACCACCAGGTACAGCACCGGGATGCCGAACACGTAGTACGAGGCAATGCCGCCAAAGAGCGAGTCCATGCTCTTCCGGCCTTCGCTCCACCGTTGCACCACAATCACCTGCACCCCCGTCCACAGGCAGCCCTGCGTCGGGAAGAAGGGCGCGAAGACCGCCATCAACGCGTTGCGGATGGCGGTGGACTGGTGGCTGCGGCTGTAGTTGATGTCGATCCGCTCGTCCGGCCGCGCCGCCTTCGCCCCGTTCAGAATCTCCGTCCCCGTCACGATGTCGCCAAACCAGATCACATAGCCCATCAGCGCCAGTATCAGGATGTTCGGATCCAGCAGCATCGATACGGGCGGCCAGCCTATGCCGAAGGGCGACACCTTCTGGAAGGTCTCCAGGAAGGGAGGCACCAGAATCCATGCGTCGAAGCGCGGGGCAAAGTCCACCTCCCCGGTGAGCGGCCCGACAATCGCCGCCACCACGAAACCCGGCAGCAGTCCCAGCGCAGCGATGAACTTGATGGCCGTGTACTTCGCGCGCAACCGTTGCAGCGGCAGCGAGAACGTGAAGATGAGGCACACGCTCACAGCCGCGATCGTGGTCCAGGGCTGCACATGGAGAAAGCGTTCCGCGTCGTCAATGAACACCCGCTTCAGCGCGGCGATGGCCGCCCCGAGAATGATTCCCCCTTTGAGCGCCGCGGGAATGTTTTCCATCAGCCAACGCCCCAGACCCGTCACACCGAGAAAGGCCGTCAACGCCGCAAAGTGCAACGAGGCCGCCGTCATCACCTGAAACTTCGCCTCCGGCGTTGCGTAGACCGGGTTACCCGCCGCGTCCGCCGCCAGTACAAAGGTGAGCGCCAACGGCAGCGCCGGCGTGATCCAGCCGGGGGCATACGGCTCGCCAAAGAGTATCGGGGCCGTGGTCAACAGCATCGCCTGCAGGAAGATGCAGGCCAGCGCCTGGTCAAAGCTCAGCCCGAAATACCCGGTGAGAATCGGCACCAGCCCCAGCCCTGTCGCCCCTGCCACAAAGATTCCCTGCGCCAGCTCCGGCCACTCCGGCCGCGTGTGGATGAAAGGCACCCGAAGCGTGAACGGTCCCCAAGCGATTCCCGGCTGCGCTTCCCCATCCATGCGTACGCTCTTCATGCGGCCCATCCTCCCTCTTTGCGCACTCGTTGCACCAGCGTTCGACAACCATAGCAAGCAGGCTCGGTTCTGTCTAGGCCATTCTCGTGCCACTCCTTCCGCCGCCAAAGGCCGCTGTGCTAGACTCTCCGCCTTTCCCGCCAAACCGGATGCCGCCGCATGCAATGCGCCATGAGATACGTGGTTGACGCCGTTGACCCCCATTGCGGGGCGCGGGCCGGCCGTCTCATTCTGCCGCATGGCGACATCCCCACCCCGGTCTTCATGCCCGTGGGCACGCAGGGCAGCGTCAAGGCGCTCAGCCAGGAAGACCTGCTCGCGCTGGACGCCCGCATCATCCTCGGCAATGCCTATCACCTTTATCTCCGCCCCGGCACGGAAACGCTCGAGGCCGCTGGCGGCCTTCACGGCTTCATGGGCTGGAACCGCCCCATCCTCACCGACAGCGGCGGATTTCAGGTTTTCAGCCTGGAAGGGCTCACCAAGGTCACCGAGGAGGGAGTTCAGTTCCAGAGCCACCTCGATGGGTCGCGCCACTTTTTCACCCCGGAAAAGGCGGTCGATGTGCAGCACAGCATCGGCTCCGACATCATGATGTGCTTCGATGAATGCACCACCTACCCGGCCACCCGCGAGCATGCCGAGCATTCCATGCGCATGACGCATGCGTGGGCCGCCCGCTGCCGTCGCCACTGGGAATCCCTCGGCGCCGCCCATCAGGCCCTCTTCGGCATCGTGCAGGGCAGCGTCTATGAGGATTTGCGCCGCGAGAGCGCCCGTGCCCTGGTGGACCTCGATTTCCCCGGCTACGCCATCGGCGGCGTGAGCGTGGGAGAGAGCAAGGCCGAGATGCGGCAGGTGGTGGACTGGGTGGCCCCCCTGCTGCCGGAGGAAAAGCCCCGTTACCTCATGGGCGTCGGGCCGCCGGAAGACTTCCTCGACGCCATCGAGCGGGGCATCGACATGTTCGACTGCGTGATGCCCACCCGAAACGCGCGCAATGGAAGCCTGTTCACCACAAGCGGCAAGCTCAACATCAAGAACGCCCGCTTCGCCCGGGATTTTTCGCCCCTGGACGAGGGCTGCATGAACCCCGTGGGGGGGCATTACACCCGCGCCTACATGCACCATCTTTACCGCGCAGGGGAGATTCTCGCCTTGC
>JBJOID010000293.1:0-23754 GCA_046047315.1 Candidatus Hydrogenedentota bacterium
CAGCGAGATCCGGGACGAACGGGTGGAAGAGGCTAAGCGGCGCCTTGAAGAAGGCACGTATCGCCTCGTCGAAATTGTGAACGTGGTGGCCGCGCGCATCTCGGGCATCGTGAACGCGTAGCCGGACCCGTCAACCTGAGATACAGGCTCCCTTGAAGGGGAGCCTTTTGCTTTTGAGGGGCCCCCATCGAGCGGAAGGTTCAACCCCCGAGGTAGCCAATCGCCTCGAGTTGCTCGATTTCCTGCTGCGTCATGTCGCGGTCCACCGGCGTGGGAGGAGCCTTGGGATGTTGCTTGTCCCAGTTGCGCAGCAGCAGCTGGGATTCGAGCAAGACGCCGGGGTTGGACTTCGCCTGGCTCGTCTGGCCGCCCAGCTCCCGCTCGCGCGCGCGCTGCAGTTCCCAGGGGGGAAGGCCCGGGTGGCCGCCGTAGTTGTCGTAGACATTCCAGTCTGGACGGTAGCCCGCCAGCTTCTCGTATTTGGGATACCACGCCGTCTCGGCAACGAACAGCGGCGGCAGCGCCACCTGCTCCGCTTCTCCGGCAATCACTGGATAGAGTGACACCCCCTCGATGGGGTCCGGCTTCGGCACGCCCGCCAGGTCGAGTACCGTCGGCATCACGTCGAGCAGGCGCATGGGCTGCTTAACCCGCGACACCTTGGGCTGCCATGCCGGGTGGTACAACACCAAAGGCACCACCACGTTGGACTCGTAGAGCAAGAAGCCGTGCATCTCGCCCCGGTCTACACCGATGTGGGACTCCAGCCCTTCGCCGTGATCGCTGAGGAAAACAAAGAGCGTGTCCTGCCAGCCGGGCAGGACGCTGAGCTTGGCCACGAAATCGCCGAGGTCGTCGGTCAGCTGGCGGGCCATTTGTAAATAGCGGTGCCAGCGTTGCCGCCGGTTGGGATGAGTGGTCCAGCGGTCGTACTGTGTGCCTTGACGGAACATCTCGTTATAGGGCGCCCGCCGCATGCTGTAGGAATCGGCGGCGTACCATTCGTGCACTTCCATCAGGTTTAGCTGGATGAAGTGGCGCGCCTGCTGCGGTTCGGGCTGGGCCTGCGCCCAGGCGAGCGCCTCACCAAACAAGGCGGGCGCTCCCGGAAGCGGGCTGGGGCCGCGCACGTCCTTGCCCGGCGCCTGGTCCCGCATCCAATGGAAAACCACCTGGGTGTCGATGTACTTGTCGAAACCCTGGTGAAAGTTGAACAGGGTGTTCAGGTTGGGGTTGGCTGTGGCGCCGAAGGTGCGGAAGCCTGCCGCCTTGAGGGTCTTGCCCAGCGTGGCAAAACGATCGTTAAGCGCCTGGTTCTTCTCCTCGTACAACCCGAGTGAACGTGGATGCAGGGAGGAGAGCAGGGAACCAACCGAGGGCTTGGTCCAACTGCACTGGCTGAAGACCCGCTCGAAGACCACGCCCCGCGCAGCCAGCTTGTCCAGCTCCGACGTGGTGTCCGCCGGGTACCCATAGCAGCCGCATTTGTCAGCGCGCAGGGTATCCAGCATCACCAGCACCACGTTGCTCTTGCCCGAGGGGCCGGCGGGGGGGGGCTCCTGCGCACGGCCAGCCAGCGGGCATGCGCCCAAAAGCGCTCCGGCGAGGCCGGCCTGTTCCAGAAATCGGCGGCGTGATATGGAATTCATGGAAAGGTGTCAGGCTCCGTGGACGATTAAACTGGGGCGGTGAACGCTCGTCCGAGGGTAGCAAAACTTTCGCGGAAGAACCAAGGCGATTTCTACGAGAGGCGTGCCTCATGACCAGGCAGCACATTCGGCTGATGCCGCAGGTGGAAGTAGCTCCAGATCATGAGCGCGACATATGCGGCGATGCACGCCATGGGGAACCAGAGGACCGCCAGCGTGGGGTCGTCCACGCCCCACGGTCCCACGCTGTAGTCCACCTCGAGCGTCCCGGAGCGTCCCTTGCTGAAGAGCGCGCCAAAGGTGCTGCCGAGGATGCCGTGCATCATCCCCAGGGCCACCAGGTTGCGGTAACGATCCTCCATCGAAAGGTAGATGAGCACCGTGCCCAGCAGCCAGGTCGCGCCGACGAGCCCGTAGGAATCGATGTGGATGAAGGCGAAGCAGGACGAGGCCAGCGAGGCGACGATGAGGCGCTTGCGGTCAAGCGCCAGCACATAGCCATACCACCCGCAAAGCGGCGCGGTGAACACAAAGAACCAGAACAGCGCGGACAAGCCCGGTTCCGGCTCATCGGGGTATGCCACGCTCAACCCCCAAACCGCCAGCAGGGACACGGCCATGCCGCCCACCGCACCAATCGTGATGGCGAAGGGGATGCGCTTCTCCGGGGGAAGGGTGTTCGACTCGGAGAGCGACGGGGGGAAGGCCTTGCGGAAGCGATTGCCCAAATAGGCCGTGAAGAGCAGCTGTTGCAGGAATCCCCAGAAGGTGTAGCCCAGCATGTCGAGCACATACTTGTCGGCGCGCATGCCCTCGAAGGGATTGGTGCCCTGAATGAAGGCGGTCGCCAAGGCCCCAATCCAAATCACCGCCGCCAAAGGCACCGAAATTTTCATGGCCATCAGGAAGGCCGGCACGAAGTTGTCATAGCGCAGGGCGCAGGTTACATAGGCGCCCGCCAGCAAACTACCCGCCAGAAAGACCACCAGCACGCTTGGGAAGTGGTGATGAAACTCGGTGATGGGCAAGCCGCCAAGGACCAACTTGTCCACGCCGAACAAGTCCGTCACGTCCGGCCAGCGCCAGTAGACCACGCCGTTCAGCACGAGGAACAGCGCGAGCACGATCCAGGGCAGGCGCTTGCGCTCGAAGTCGCTTCCTTCGCGGAAGGAGCGAAACAGCTTGACCGGGTTGCCAAGCCCCCACGACGCCGCGGAATCGCCATGCACGCGCGGGGCAATGAACAGCAGGTAGATGCCGCCAAGCAGGAGCGGCGGCAGGGCCCATTGCTCCACCACCGATTCCTCCACGCCCGGCAGGATGCCCAGGTAGTAGCAAATTGGCCACAGCACCACGAGGATGAAGGTGTACACGAAAAACGCCTCGATGGCGTTGAACCAGCGCGAGCGCCGCTCGCTCTCGAATTCCCTGGCGGTGTTCTCAATGATCATGGCGCGCGTTTCTCCCTGCCCGTGGCGCATAGACTGGCATGCCCGCGCTCGTGTTTCAATGTCCCCCCAATCGGGCGTGAATTTGTCCGCTTCCTGCTGGCATAGTCATTTCGGCTTCAGGGAGACTCATCATGGACTGGACCGGCTTCGACCGTTTTCACATCGATCTCAAGCGGCCCGTGCTGCTGGTGCGCGGCTCGCGCGGGGTGTTGGGCTGCGGCTACTTCAAGATCGAAACCTTCAACAAGACGGGCGAAGCCGCCGCCACCGTCACCGGCGTGAACGACTTCGAGGCGATGGCCGGCGCGCAACTGGTCGCCGTCTCCGATGCCGCCGCCGCCATGGGGCTTGCTCCCGGCATGACCGGTGCGGAGGCCCTCGAGCGCTTTCGCTGATTGTTCCCGTATTGGCTCAGTCGCGAGGCGGGGGGGCGTCTTCAAGGGTTCGTTTGAGGTTGAGCAATCCGCTGGCCCAGCAACCCTCGAATCCGCTGACCCAGCGTTCGTAGATCTGGCGAATGGGCACGGCGTTCAGGGAGTTCACGCGCCGGCGTCCCTCGACGCGGGTGTTAATCAAGCTCGCCTGACGCAGCACATCGATGTGCTTCATGACCCCGAAACGGGAAAGGTGTGGAAAGCGCTCGACGATCTCCGACGTCGTGCGGGGCTGCTCCCGGAGCAGGTCAAGGATTTCCCGCCGCGTTGGATCGGCAAGCGCTTTCCATACCGGGTCAAGTTCGTCCAAACGTTTCACTCTCCTCCGTCACCGCGGCCAGAGGTGCTTCGGGCTTAAGACTCCGCGTCCTGCTTAATCGCGTCGAGCATGGCCCTCCAGCCGGTGGCCACGCCCTGGCAGTGTTCCGGGTCGAGCAGGCCGAAGGCGCGATGGCGGAAAGACAGCCTCGAACCGCTTTCAGTTTCGCTCACCCGGCAGGCGACATGGTTGCATACAGGGTACGACATGAACATCTGGCCGGTCAGTTCCAACAGAACCGGCGCCTTGATGGTCTGCACGAAGCCCCAAAGGTGCCCCTGCTAGTCGCCCAGGTCGCGATACCAACGTCCGCCGGGCCATGCTTCCAGCTTCATGTCCATGCTGCGTCCGTCATCGTAGCGCATGTTCTCGGAAAATTCCCGCAACATGCCCGCGAACACCGCCTTCGGTTCCCGCGCGATATCCACATGCATTTCAAGGTCGAGGGTTAATGTTGACAAGTCCATGAGAGGGTCTCCTTGATTGACGGTCTAGATCGATTCGTCCGCGCTGGGGCCAAAGGTCGAAGGCACGGGGACATCCAGCAGGCGCAGATAGACGCCGAGTTGACCACGATGGTGGTAGGTGTGGTTCAAGAATATCTCGCGCAGGACCGCCCGCCGGGGAAACTGCATGAGGGCTTGTCCGCCCGCGGTGAAGGTGAACAAGCCGTCGATGTCCAGGGCGCGCAGCTTCTCCAAGTTCTCCCGGGCCTGCTGACACCCGGCGTCAAAGGTGTCGAGAATTTCCGCCACACTCGCCGGCTCCCGGAAGTTGGGGCCGCCACTCACGTCGAGCGATTCCAGCAGGGCCATCTTCGAAATCATCCCGGGGGATTCTGCCATGTGAAGCCCGAGCGCCCCAAGGCTCAGTGATTTTTCTGCAGGTTTCCAGGACAGCTTGTCCTCCGGCAACCGCTCCAGATGCTTGCGTGTCGCTGGGATGGAATGCTCGAACTCCTGCAATACCGAATCGATGTAATCCATGTTGGGTCTCCTTGTCTTCTGTGTAGCAAGAAACGTGACTAAAAAGTAACATATAAAGCAAAGCTCGTCAAGCCTCCAGATCAAAAAGGCCGGGAGCAGGGAAAAGTTTTCCGGTGCTTGAAGTGTAAAGGTCAACGGCAGGTGATTAAATGTGCCATCTTAAAGGACTTACAAAATCGAACTTCTTGGCACAGGCATTGCGGAGGCAGGGTTGCGAAAACGGCGCGGTCCAGCCTCGTCCCCACGGGCGGGCCGCGGTGACAGGTTGAAGCGGCGGACGTGAAGGAATAGAGCGATGCCCTTTGGCGGCGCGGATGTTAGCCGGGTTCTGGTATCGGCCATGAAAGTGGCCGAGCTGAACCACCGCGTGATCGCCAACAACATCGCCAATTCCGACACGCCGCACTTCAGCCCCACGGCGCTGGATTTCCAGCGGACATTGCAGGCGGCGGTTGCCGGGGGAGGGGACCACGTCGCGCTCCGCACGAGTCGTTCCCGACACCAGGACCGCGCCCGCGTCCATACGGAACTCGAGCGCAAGTCGATTCTTTCGAAGAACGACTACAACCAGGTCGATCTTGAAGAAGAGGTGTCACGCCTTGCGGAGAACCGCGGGCGCTACACGGTGTATTCAAGGTTACTTACGAAGAAGTACCAAATGGCCGGCGAACTGCTGGACAGCCTGGCGAGGTAAGGCATGATTCCACCGCTCAACAGTGTCTCGGCGCGCGACATCGCGGTATCGGGTCTGCGGGCACAGCGCCTTCGCATGAACCTGATCGCCAACAACATCGCGAACGCCGAGACCACCCGCACCCCCGAGGGGGGGCCTTTCCGGCGGCAGATCGCTGTCTTTCGTGGCAACGAAATCAAGGCGGGGGCCAACCCCGAAAAGCTCGGCGTACGCGTGAAGCGCGTCGTGGGAGATCCCGCACCCTTCAAGGAAGTGTTCGACCCGAGCCATCCCGACGCAAATGTTGACGGCTATGTGCAATATCCGAATGTGCAACTTGCCGTGGAAATGGCGAACCTGGTGTCGGCCCAACGGGCCTATGAAGCCAACGTGGCGGTGGTGGTGACCTCGAGCCGAATGAGCGAGGCCGCGCTGGAAATTCTCCAGCGGTAAATAATACTTGACATAAGAATCGTCCTCACATAGGATAAGCATTGTTGGCGGAGCACTTTAGCCCCAATTCAGGTTTTAAGCAGAGCACATGTCCGATTCCATGAAAATCCTGCCCGATGCCATGCGCGCCAGTCGCGTGGACCCGGCTGTGCTGCGACCGGTGCAGCCGCGGGCGCTCGGGACGGAGGGTAAGTCTTTCTCCGAGACTCTGGCGGAATCGATTTCCGAGGTGCAGCGCCTGCAAACGGAGGCGGACACGACCATCAGCAAGGTGGTGGCGGGGGAGATTAAGGACGTGTCGGAGGCCATGATTCAGTTGGAAAAGGCTGACATGGCCTTCAAGACCATGATGACCGTGCGGGGCAAGGTGATGGATGCCTACGCGGAAGTCATGCGGATGCAGATTTAATACGTAGTGGCTTCGGGCGGCGTTGCCGTCCGAAGCGTGTGATGGAACCCGTTGGCCGCCGTTTTCGCAGACACCGGCTGGCGGGAGCGGGAGCAACGGCGGGCTGGGAGGCTCGCGGGGAGTTGGCCTGGCAACGGCCGCACCCCGGGGATGTCGTGCCACGTGGCGGCATTCCGAAGCGCGGAGATTGCAATTGAATCGGCTGAATGCCGCCTCTCGGCGCTTGGGCGCGCCGTGGGTCGGCGGGGTATCTGCGCCGTCTGCGCAAGGCAGGCGGCATGGCGCGCGCTCCACGCAGGGAGGATGCGCGCCTCCAATCGATTCCACCCCATCAAGGCGCGCCGCATCCAGCGGCGGGCGCGAGAAATAAAGTTGCCGGGCATGAGCCGGGGCCCCGCGCGTGTCGCGTTGGCTTCGGCGGGTCCATTGTATTCATGGCCGTGGGTCTGCGGAATGGTGGGGAATCGCCGTGGAATTCTTGAGACAATTGCTTCAAGGGCTGCGCGAGAGCTGGTCGAAACTGACCACAAGCGCGCGGATCAACCTGGTGTTGGCGGGCGTGGCGGTGATGGCGGTGGTGGGGATGGCGGCCTATTTCGGCGCCAGCCCGCAGTACGTGACGCTCGCATCGAACCTGAGTGCCGATAAAGTGGCGCAGGTGCGCGATCTGCTCACCGCCCAAGGCGTGCCTTTCCGCATTGAGAACAACAACACGACGGTGCAAGTGCCTGCGGCGCAGCGTTCGCCCATGCTGTTGGCGCTGGCGGAAAACGACATTGCACTCGGCCCGGCCATGACGCCCGGGCTTGAGCTTTTCAAAGACACCGACCTGATGACGAACAAGTGGCTGCGCGACGTGAACTTTATGCGCGCGGTGCAGGGGGAAATCGAGAAGCAGCTGAATGCGCTCGATTTCGTGGACTACTCGATGGTGCTGATCCGCGAGTCCCGCGAGGAACTCTTCGTCAGTGAGCAGCGCCCCTCGGAGGCCAGCGTCACGCTGAAGGTCAATCGCCCCCCCACGAAGAAGAACGTCAAGGGCATCATGAACATGGTGGCGGCGGCGGGCGGTCCCAATCTTAACGCTAGCAACATCACCATCACGACGACGGACGGTGAAGTGTTGTATATGCCGCCGGACTCGGAATATCAGTCGATCGCCAACAGCAAGCTGGAGCACGTGGCGGCGATTGAGCAGCGTGCCGAGGGGCGCATCATGGCCGCGCTCGATGACCTTGGGGTCATGGGTACCGTCAAGGTTTCGGCGCAGGTGAATTTCGACGAGAAGGAGGTGACGGAGGAGCGGTATCTCGAAGGCACCGAACTGAGCACGATGGAAACATCGACCATCCTGAGCAGCACGGAACGTCTTCCCGAGGGCGCGCCGGGGGCGTTGGCCAATGTGCCGGAAGGGACGGCGTCTCCCGGCGGCGTGGAAACCAGCGAGGAAACCTCGGAGACCATCACGAATTATGAACCCTCGCGAACGACCACGCGAACGAATCATTCTCCCGGGGAAGTGCTAAAATACACCGTGGCGCTGGTGGTGGAGAGCGACCGCGAGTCGACGACCGACGCCGAGGGGAACACCGTCGAGGCGGCGGTGCCCTTGACCGATGAGCGCAAGCAGTTCTACTCGGACCTGGTTCGCGGTGCCGTAGGCCAGGGAGCGCAGGAAACGGAAGTGCTGGTGAACGACCATCCCTTCGAAATCACGCGTCAGGCGCAGCAGGCGGCGGCCGAGTCCTTCGCCACGGCCAGCGTCTGGACCGTGGCGCAGCAGTGGGGCACGGTCGCACTGCAAGTGGCCATCCTGCTGGTGGCGTTCATCCTGCTTCGATTGTTCATTCTGCGGGCTGTCGAGAAGCCCTCGGACGAGCCGGTGGTCGAGGAAGTGGAAGAGATTCCCACCATGTCGGCCGAAGACATGCGGCGGCAGGAAGTGGTTCGCAGCATCAACGAGCTGGCCAGCGATTCACCCGAGGTGGTGGCGGTGCTGCTGCGCTCGTGGATCAACGAAGAGGAGGCCTAGGCCACGGCCGAGGAGAAAAAGAGACGCACGCTTCCGGGCGCGCAGAAGGCGGCCATCCTGCTGGCCTGCCTTGGGTCGTCGAATGCCTCGGCGATCCTGGGCGCGTTGAAGGACGACGAGGTCGACAAGATGACGCTCGAGCTGTCGTCGCTTGGCACCGTGGATACGGAGCTGAAGGCTTCCGTATTGGACGAGTTCTACCAGATGGCGGTGGCGAAGCAGTACGTGGCGCAGGGCGGTCTCGATTTCGCGAAGGACCTTCTCGAGAAGTCCTTCGGCGCCGAGCGCGCCTTCGAGATACTCAACCGCCTGCAGGCCAGCCTGCAGGAAGTGCCCTTTCAGTTTTTGAAAAAAGCCGACCCCACACAGGTCAGCTCATTCATACAGGATGAACACCCGCAAACCGTGGCCCTGATCATCGCGCATCTCGAGCCGGGGATGGGCGCGCTGATCCTGTCGTCGCTCACGCCCGATGTGCAGAGCGACGTCATCATGCGCATCGCCACGATGGACCGCACCGCGCCCGAGATCGTGCGCGAAGTGGAGCGCGTGATTGAACGCAAGATGGCCTCGGTCTTCACCGGAGGCTTCACTTTCGCGGGCGGCGTGAAGAGCGTGGCGGAGATCCTGAACCGGGTGGAGCGCAACTCCGAGAAGGCCATCATGGCGGATCTCGATGAGCGCGACCCCGAGCTGGCCGACGAGATCGGCCGTCTGATGTTCACTTTCGAGGACGTGATCCACGTGGACGACGCGGGCATCCAGAAGGCGCTTCGCGACATCGAGTCCAAGGACCTGGCGCTGGCGCTCAAGGGATCCAACGACGATCTCAAGGCCAAGATTTTCCGCAACATGTCCACGCGCGCCGCCGAGATGATCAAGGAAGAAATCGAGTTCATGGGCCCCGTGCGCATGAAGAACGTGGAAGAGGCCCAGCAGAAAATCGTCGCGGTGCTGCGCCGCTTGGAAGAGAGCGGCGAACTCATCGTTTCGGGACGCGGGGGCGGCGATGCCGACGAAATTCTTGTATAGCCGCGCCGCCGCGCGCGTGGCCTGATTCCCATGGCACGGGTCTATCGCGCCCACGAAGCGAGCGCGTCCTCGGCCTACCTGAGCCGGGAGCGCTTGGCGGAGTTTCCCGATCCACGGCTCGTGGCGGCGCAGGAGGAATCCGAAGCCGAGGCCGAAGAGGCGATCGATCCCGCCGTCTTGCGCGAGGCCGTGCTGGCAGAGGCGCGCGAGGAAGCCGCCCGTCTTGTGCAGGAGGCCTACCAGGAAGGACTGCGCCGCGGCGAAGAAGCAGGCGCCAGGGCCTTCGAGGAACGGGTGGCCGAGGCGGCGTTGGCGCTGGAATCTGCCGCGCAGGCGATGGCCGCAGCGCGCGAGGAATTCCTGTCGCAGCTGGAAGATGAGGTGGTGTCGCTGGCGCGCGGCATTGTCGCGCGGGTGACCCTGCGGGAAGCGCAGACCGATCCCGCGCTGGTGACCCGGCTTGCGCGGGCGGCGCTTGAAGCGCTTGCCGACCAGGAGGAGGTGCAGCTTCGCATCAATCCCGAAGACCTTGCAGCGCTCAAGGAACAGCGCATCCAGCTTCTGGATGATTTCCCCGGACTCAAGCGACTTCAAATCGAGACCGACGAGACCATCGAGCGGGGCGGATGCCTCGCAGAGACGCGCCGCTTCGTGGCGGACTTGCAGCCTTCCGAGTTGCTCGACAACCTTTTCGAGGACATCTTCGGCGATGGCCGCGCCGGTTAGCCTGGAGCGCTATGAGCGCGCGCTGCTCAATGCCTCGGCGTTGCGGGTTTGTGGCCGCATCACGAGCGTGGTAGGCCTGACCATTTTGGCCACGGGGCCCCGAATGAGCGTGGGCGACCTGTGCCATGTGCGCACCCGGGACACGGGAGAATTGCTTCCGCTGGAGGTGGTGGGTTTTCGCGAGGGCGAAATGGTGTTGATGCCGCTGGGCGTGCTGCACGGCATAGCCCCTGGGCTCGAGGTGAAACCCACGCACAAGCCCCGCACCGTTCCGGTGGGAGAAGGCTTGCTCGGACGCGTGGTGAACAGCATGGGCCAGCCGATCGACGGGCGCCCTTTGCCGGTGGGACTGGAGCGCGCTCCCCTGCATGCGGCCCCGCCCCCGGCCATGAGCCGACAGCGCATTGCCGAGCCGTTGCCCACTGGCGTGCGCGCCATCGATGCATGCATCACCGCGGGCCGGGGACAGCGCATGGCGATCCTGTCGGGTAGCGGCGTGGGCAAGAGCAAACTGATGGGCATGATAACGCGCGGCACCAGCGCTGATGTCTGCGTGGTGGGGCTTATCGGCGAGCGCGGCCGCGAAGTGCGGGAGTTTATCGAAAACGACCTGGGCCCCGAGGGGCTTGCGCGGAGCGTGGTGGTGGCGGCGACTTCCGATGAACCGGCGCTGCTGCGCCTGAGCGGCGCCTTCACCGCGACCGCGATAGCGGAATGGTTCCGCGACCAGGGCCTGAACGTGATGCTGATGATGGACTCGCTGACGCGCTTTGCCATGGCGCAGCGCGAAGTGGGGCTGGCCGTGGGGGAACCCCCAACGACCAAAGGTTATCCCCCGTCGGTCTATGCGCTGCTGCCGCAGGTGCTGGAGCGTGCGGGCAATTCCGACAAGGGCAGCATCACGGCCTTCTACACGGTGCTGGTCGAGGCGGATGACCTGAACGATCCGATTGGCGACGCCGTGCGCAGCATCGCCGACGGTCACATTGCGCTGTCGCGTGAGCTGTCCACGCGGGGGCATTATCCCCCGGTGAGCGTGCTGGACAGCGTGAGCCGGAGCATGACCGACGTTGCCACCCGTGAGCATCTGGAGCGCGCCCTGGAAATGCGGCGGCTCATGGCGGCCTACCGAGATGCGGAAGACTTGATCAACATCGGCGCCTACGTGCCGGGGAGCAACGCGGAAATCGATCGGTCAATGCGGTTGATGCCGCAGATCAACCGCTTCCTGCGGCAGGGCCTCCGCGAGCATGCGCCCTTCGAGTCGCTGCCGGGCCTGATGCAACAGGCCTTGACGGGCTGACGGCATGGCGCGAGATCGCACCCGGACCTTCACCACCCTGCGGCGGCTCCGCAAGCTGCAGGAGGAGGAACGCGCCCGCGAGACCGCGCAGGCGCACCAAGCCCTGGCGCGCGGACTGCAACTGCGCGCCGCGCTGGAGCAGGCCCGCCGCTCCGCCTTGGAGGAAGCCTCGGCGCGCATGGCCGAGCCCGCCATCGACGCGAGCGACATGCGGGCGTATTATCAATACGAGCGGCATCTTGCCCGGCACATCGACCGGCAGGACGCCGACAACCGGAAACTGCACAAGCACCTGGCCGAGCAACGCCGCCGCCTCAATGAAGCCGCCATGCGACGCAAGGTGGTGGAGCGGCTGGCGGAACTGGAACGCGAGCGCCACGCGCGGGAGGCGTCGCGGCAGGAGCGCATCCGCGTGGATGAGGCTGCCGTGACGCGCGCGCTGCTCGCGGAGAGGGAAGGCAAGCGGACATGAAATACATCGCATTGACCCTGGCCGCCGTGGCGGTTTTCGCCGTCTCGCTGGTGGGCATTTTGGCGGCGACCGGCAATCTGAATCAGGACAAGCTGGACCGCCTGTTGGGGCGTGAAAGCGGCGCGCCGGAAAAGGCCGCCGAGGAAACGGCGCTGCCGCTCGATCCCATCGCGCGACAGATGCAGATGCGCGAGCAGTCCCTGTCGGAAAAAGATCGCGAGTTGAAGGAATACGAGCAGCAGCTTAACCAGCGCGCCGCGGAACTCGATGCCCTGTATCAACAGGTGCAGGCGGCGCAGCAGCAGTTGGACGCGGCCATCGGCGCGGCGGACGAGGCACGGGAGGTTGAACTGGAGACCGTGGCCAACACGGTGGCCAACATGAAGCCCAAGGCCGCCGCGGAGCGAATCGAGAACATGCCCGTCGACGACATCGTTGAGGTGTTGCGCAAGATGAAAGACAAGGACCGGGGCAAGATCGTCGAGGCGATGAGCCCCGAGACCGCTGCCGAAGTCTTGCGAAAGATGCAGGCTCCCGTCCTCTAGCGCCTGAAACCCAATTAAGCTGTTTCACTGCCGCCGGGGGCGATGCCCGGCATTGAGGGCAGTGCAGCGCGCGCCACGCGCAACCACCCTGTCAGCGAATCCTGTTCGGTTCGCCACTGTTCTGCTCTGCGCCACCTATCTCTTTCAAAGGCCCGAAGGGCCTCGCTGTGTCTTTACTTCAACCCTTGAAAGGAGGTGAAACATGCATGAATCTAACCATGTTGAAAGCGGCTGATCCGGTTTTTGCAGAGGCGCTTCCGGAAGGAAGCAAGGCAACGGGGAGTTCCACGGAAAGCGGGGGACTCTTTGCAGAACTACTGGCCAAGCTCGCCAGTGGCGCAGGAACAAGCACCGCTCCAGCGGTGGACGGCAAGCCCTTGCAGACGCTTCCTGATGCGCCTGAAGCAGCAACCCCGGAGGCAGCCGTGGATGCGGAAGCCAGCACGGGTGATGAGCCCGCGGCCGTGTTGCCCGAGGACTTGCAGGTGGCCGCGACTCCCCTGCTTCCTGCGGGGAGCGCGCCACCGGTGATCGCCACAACGCTGAATCCACCGACGCAACGCGAGACCGGTATACCGGTTGAAGCGTCCGTCAAGGGGGACGCCGAAGGGTTGACCTCGACGGGAGCAAGCAAGCAAGTGCCAATGGCTGCTGCTTCCTCCATTCCGTTGGGCGAAGGGGAGGTTACGGCCCCAAGCAACGCGCCGGTTTCCACGAAAACGTTCTCGCCCGACAACGCTGCTGCACCTAAGAGTTCGCAGGTGCCGCAGGCACCCGTTGTTGATGCAGGCACGGTTGTACAGGAAGCCACTTCCCCGGCGGTTCGTTTGCCGATTGAGGGCGACGCGTCGATGGTGAGCAAGCCGGATTCCAAGGCCGCCCCGGCATCGCTGCAAGCGAGCAAGGCTTCGGAAGAAGTCGTGCCCTCCCCGGTGCGAACGGTAGCTCCACCGGCGGCTACGGCGCTGCCTGTGATTGAAGCCGAGGTCTCCTCCGAGGTTACGGCAAAGCCGACGACGCTTCTTGCGGTCCATGAGTCCGCGCCCGTGGTGGCTGCGACGATCAAGCCGGTGGTGTCCAGGCAGGGCTCCAAAGGCGACGCGCCTGCAACCACGGTGATCTCCGCCCCGCATGCTGTCGAGGACGAGCCCGTCACCGGGCGTATGCCGGAAGCGAAGTCCGTAACCGCAAGCGCCCCGCCTGAACCAGAGCTCCTGGTGGAGGGCGAGGTACCTGTGTCCCGCGACGAGCCACTGATAACCGCACGCCAGCAAACGGCAATCACCGTGAGAGCCTTTGCCCAAGCAGCGATCGCTTCCCTGGATCCCCAAGCCAAGGAAGGGCGCGTCGATACACCCGCCACGGAACCGGCGACGGTACGGGGCGTGGAGGGGGTGGCGCGCCCCGAGGCGCCGCCGGTTCTCTCTCGGGAGAGTTCGAGCGTAGACGGCGCCGCGCGCGCCGCCAGCTTGCCCGATCCCGTGGAAGTGCCGGTGGCCGAACTCGGGCGATTTGCGGTTCGTGGCGTGCGGCAGCTACTGCACGAGGGCGAGCAGCGCATGACCCTGAAGGTGATGCCCGAGTCGCTCGGAGAAGTGCGCATCGAGGTGACGCGACAGGGCGGCGAGGTGCAGGTGCGCATGAGCGCCACCACGCAGGCCGTGCGCGAAATGCTCGACGGGCAGGCCCACACGCTGCGAGAGGCGCTGGTTCGCGAAGGCTTTGATAGTCCGCGCATCCAGTTCACGCAGCAACCGCCGTCGTCATCCGGCGGGGGCGGCTGGAGCGGGGCCGGCAGTCAGGAAGCGCAACAGCAGCCGGGGCATGCCCACGGCAACAGCGCGCGTCAAGGCGGCAACGCTCCGCGCCCGGAAGCACCGGGTGGCAACGCCCATCGCCCCGCAACCGCATCCGGCGGCGGAGCGCTCAATGTAACCGTATAGAACAAACAAGGAGGATAGATATCGTGAACGCTTTAGTGTCGTTCCGCGCGAACGTGTCGGGCGCCAAGTCCGTGCGGCGCGAGGAACGCCTTCAGGCCCGCGAAAGCATCGCCTCGAATTTTCTGCAAAAGCTGCAAGGTGTCCAGCGCGCGCTGGAGCAACAGCTGATTCAGAAGTCCGGGACGACGAAGAGCGGTGCCGCCCCGTCGGTGGAGAAGACCGACACGGCCAACGCGGCGGGCAAGCCCGCCTCGAACAACGAGCTCGGCCGCGACGCTTACCTGCAGCTCCTGGTGGAGCAATTGTCCAACCAGGATCCGCTTGAGCCCGTAAACAACGAGCAGATGATCGCGCAACTGGCGCAGTTCTCCGCGCTGGAGCAGATGCAAAATCTCAACGACAGTTTCGGCCAGGTGGCGGAGAGCTTCGAGTTCCTGAACGGCAACATCGACCAGCTCAACTTCATCTCGGCGCAGGGACTGCTCGGCAAGTTTGTTGAAGGTCTGGGTGCGGATGGCAAGATGCTTCGTGGCACGGTCGAGTCGGTGCATCTGGATGGCAGCGTGGTGGTCCTCACGGTGGACGGAAAGCCTATGCCGATGTCCGGCGTGATTGGCATCGCCTCGCGCGAACCGGAAACAACTGGCGAGTCGAAGCGGGGTAGCTGATCATGATCAGACCCGTTGAACCCAGCGCATCGCTGGGGGCGGCCCGCGCGGCGGCGGTCCCTTCGGGGGCTGCGCGAGGCGCGGACTTCAGTCGCTATCTCAGCAGTGCCATGCAAACGCAGGGAGAAGAAGTGCGCTTTTCGAACCATGCGCTTCAACGCCTGCGCGATCGCAACATCACGCTCAGTCCCGTGCAGCTTGGCGCCATCCGCGACGCGGTGGATCAGGCCGCAGCGCGGGGTGGACGTGAATCCCTGCTGTTGATGGAGGACCTGGCGCTGGTCGCCAGCGTGCCGAACCGCACGGTGATTACCGCCATGCGGACGGACGAGAGCACGGCCAACGTGTTCACCAACATCGACAGCGCCGTGGTGGTGGCGCCCGTGGCGCAATCATCCGAGAACAACCAATCAACCGGGCCGGACTCCTTGGGAGAGGCCCCCCATGCCGCCGAACGACTGACGCGGCTGACGCTTTAGAAAGGACCAGACAACATGGGTACCGCATTATTTACCGGCGTGACCGGCCTCAAGGCGCAACAGGACAAGCTCGACGTGGTGGCGAACAACATCGCCAACGTCAACACCACGGGCTACCGTGGTTCGCGCGTGCTTTTCCAGGATCTCTTCTCGCAGACGCTGCGCGGCGGCTCGCCGCCCATCGGTGGATTCGGTGGGTCGAACCCCCTGCAGGTGGGGCTGGGCGTGCAGCTGGCAAGCGTTGACGTGGACTTCGGTCAGGGCTCGCTCCTGACCACCGGCGTTTCCACCGATCTCGCCATCCAGGGCAACGGCTTCTTCGTGCTGAACAATGGCCAGGGCAACGTGTTCACCCGTGACGGCTCGTTCCTGCTCAACGCCGATGGCGAGTTGATCGACCCCGCCACGGGTCTGCGCGTGCAGGGTTTCCTGGCCGACGAGAACGGCGCCATCACCGATTCCGGCACGCCTACGGACATCGCGATTCCGCTGGGCGGCGCGGGCATCGTGCAGACCACGACCTCGGCAACGCTCATCGGCAACCTGAACCCCACCATCGACGGCACGGTGACGCTGCCGAAGACGGTCACCCGCACGGTCACGGTATTCGATTCCCTCGGCGCCGCGCAGAACATCACCCTCACCTTCGTCAAGAGCCAGGTGAACGACAACGAGTGGACGGTGACGGCGGGCGTGGGCGGCAATACGGACAACGTGAACATTGACGGGGCCACCGGCGGGCGCGTGTTGACCTTCGACTCGACCGGTGCGCTCACCGCCCCTGCCGATGGCAACTTCGACCTCAACGTGCCGGCGGCCTTGATCACCAGCAACAACACCGCGCCGGATCCCCTCAACTTCGCGCTCGAACTCGGACAGGTGACGCAGCTCGCCAATGGCAGCCTGGTCGAGAGCGATGTCTCGCTGCAGAACCAGAACGGCTTTGGGCTGGGGGTGCTTGAGAGCGTGAACATCGGCTCGAACGGCGACATCAACGGCGTGTTCAGCAACGGCCTCACACGCACGGTGGCCCGGGTTGCGCTGGCCACCTTTGCCAACGTGGGCGGGCTGGAGCGTGCGGGCAACAACAACTTCCGTGAGACCCCGGCCTCGGGCGCCGCGCAGATTGGCGTGCCCAACACCGGCGGCCGCGGCTCGGCCGTTGGCGGCGTGCTTGAAAGTTCGAACGTGGATCTCGGCTCGCAGTTCAGCGAGTTGATCATCACGCAGCGCGGATTCCAGGCGAACGCGCGGACCATCTCCGCTGCCGACACGCTCCTGCAGGAAACGGTGAACCTGATCCGTTAATCGAGGCTCCGGCTGATTCAGCAAGTTCCTTTCGCCCCCCGGCAATCCTTGAGATGGCCGGGGGGCTTGCTGCTTTGGGGATGTGCCGTGCCCCGGCCCGGCGTGCTAGCATGCACCGCACGGTGCGGACTGGTGAGGTTTTCGCGTGCGCGTACGACTTGAGTTCCTGGCGGTGGCCTCGGCGGCGCTGCTCTTCATAGCGCTGTCGCCGGTGTTTTGGTACAGCGTTGAGGCGCCCACCCCGGGCGCTGCCGCGCCAGGCCGCCCGCATGCCGCCATGCAGGAGGAGATCCTCCCGGCGACCACCTACATTTGGCAGCGGCTCTCACGAAGCGAATGGCCTCTCTGGAGCCAGGAGTGGGGCGGCGGCGCGCCTTTCCACGCGATTCCTTCCCACGCGGCCTTTAGTCCAGCGCGCGTGCTGGACCTTGGCTTGGAACCCGCACGCTCGCTCACCGCAATGGCATTCGTGAGCGTGTTTCTCGCGGCGCTGGCCATGATGCTGCTCTGTCGCGCGCTTGAGGTTTCATGGGCGGGCACCCTTCCCGGGGCCACGGCCTATGCCTTCAGCGGGGCCATGGCAGGGGCCATGTCCCTTCCGGGTGCGGGCGCGGCTTATGCGGCGGGGCCGCTGCTGCTATGGTCGGCGCACACACAACTCAGCCGGGGTGAGCGCGGCGGAAGCTGGGTTGCCGGATTGTCGCTCGGCATCGTTTTGCTCATGGGCGCGCCTGATCTTGCCTTGGCGTCGTGGTTGATGGCTTCGCTTTGGGCGGGCGCGTGGTGCATCTTTTCCCGGACCGCGGGCCGCTGGCGCCGATGGTTGGCGTGGGCTCCCGCTACCCTTGGTATCGCCCTCATGGTATCGGCCATCCAGTGGATCCCTTCGGTGACCTGGGCCTTCAGTCTCGACCGTCCCTGGTCCTTGTTCACGAGTCCCGAAGTGCCCGGGGCCTTGCCTGCGGATCCGGTTTCGCTCATGATGCAACTGCTCCAGCCTGAGGATGCGCCCGCTCCGCCGCTGGGTTTCGTGGGGGCGGTGGGGGCCTTGCTGGCCCTGCCGGCGCTGGCGGGCCGCCGGCGTCGCGCCGAGACCCTCGCCTTCGCCACCATCGCCCTGGCGCTGATGCTGGCCGTGGCGCTTGATGCCGGCAGGGACTTGCCCGGCTTGAACGCGGCCCTGTTGCTTTACCTTTTCCCTTTGCCCGCCGCGGCGCTGGCCGGCATCGGCGCCGGTCGCGTGCTTGCGGCCGGGCGCGATCCCCGCGCCCGTGAAGTGTTGTGGCCGTCGCTCGCCTGCATGGCGGCGTGGGTTGCGCTGGTATTGCTTTCGGGAGGAGCCGCGCGCGGGTGGCTTATTGCGGCCGCCCCCCTCTTGCTCGTGCCCATGCTGTTGCGGGTGCGATGGATTTCCATGGCCGGGGGCCTCGCCCTTGCCCTGCTGCTCTTCACCGAACTGGCAACGACCTCTTCCAACTACTATACCCATCCGCTGTTTTCAAGCGGTCTGCCCGAACGGCCCGAGCTGGACCGCGCCGCAGCGCTTGCGCTCGACGGGCGGGTGTTATTGCTTACGGATGACGCCCCGGAGCTTGCCGCGCTGGCGGCCGTGCGTGGCGTGCGCACGATGGGCGGCGGCCGTGTTCCCGCGCGCCGCGCCTCGGCTGAGTGGCTGCGCGCAGTGAACGCACCCGCCGCGATGCCCTGGACCGTTGAAGAGGTGGACGGCAACGCCTCCCTCGTGGAGGCGCTTCGCCGGATGGATGTGCGTGTCGTGCTCGCGCCCGGCGACACGCCCCCGCTCACTTCCGGCAATTCGCTCCGTTTCGAGGAAAGCGCGGGTGGCGCGCACCTCTATACCTTGGAAACTCCCGGACGGGTGCAGTGGCATCCTGTCTGGCAAGGGGCTTCGAGTGGGGCCGAGGCCCTGGCCCAGCTGGTCAAGGCCACGCCCGCAAGTCCCTGCCTGCTCGAGCCGGCCCACCGACTTGCCAGCGCTCCTCCCGCCGCGTCGGCCACACCACCTGAGACCAGCGCGACGACCAGCATTCTGATGGACACACCGGGTTTCATTGAGGTTGCGGTGACCGCCCCGTCGGAGGGCGTGCTCGTGCATGCCGAGAGTCTCGCTCCCGGTTGGAGCGTCACCGTGGACAGCGAGACTGCTACGCTTTACCGGGCGAACCGTTTGTTCAAGGGGGTCTTGGTTCAGCAGGGCGAGCATCGCGTGGCGTTTCGATACCGGCCCTGGCCCTTATACCTTGGGGTAGCGGTGTCAGCGTGCGCGTTGATTGCCGTTTGTGGCGGACTGCTCCGCGAGATATTCCGGAAGCGGCCCACATGAGGCCTGCCATTCCACCCAACGTGGTACTGCTGTTGCTGCACGAATGGCGCTGGAGTGCGGCGGGATTTCTGGGTGACGTCAACGCGAGAACGCCCCATCTCGACGCGATTGCCGCACGCGGTACGACGGCCTCGCACGCGCGCGTCGCGTCGCTGGATCCGGGAGAAAACCGGCATGCCCTGCTTTCGCGCGTCGGCGAGGTCGCGACTGCCGCTGGCTACGACACGATGGCCGCGGGGTGCTTCGATCACCGCCTGCCCGCGTCCGGCTATGAGCGGGTTTCCCGCTGCGAACCAACGCCTGCGGACGACACGCCCGCCCATGTCTGGACGGGATTCGGGGCGGGCCGCTCCCCATTGCCGGAGGGGGAGCATCCTGTGGGACGCACCGGCGGCGAGGCGGTCCGGTTGTTGCGCACCGCGCGCGAGCCCTTCCTGCTAGCGGTGCCTTTCCCCGCGCCCGCGACGCCGCTTGATCCTCCTGCGCCATGGGACCGTCTTCTGCGCCCCGACCTGCTGGCGATGCCCAAGGGATTCGCGCTGCCCGCCCGCGCGGCCAACGAGGCGTATCCGGTGGATTTTGAGACCATGACCGAGGCACGGTTTCGCAAGTATCTCGCGTGCTACCACGGCATGCTTGGGTTCATCGATCACCAGGTGGGGCGCATCCTGGGCACTTTGGCCGCGCGGGGCTTTGGCCGCACTGTGCTCGTGGCAACGGCTTCGTCCGGGCACTACTTGGGAGACGAGGGGCGCACGGCGCGGGAGCGCGACCCCGCTCCCATGGAGGCCTTGTTGCGAGTGCCGCTCTTGGCGGCGGGCCTCCCCGGCTTCGAGCCGGGCGACAGGCCCTTCCACGCCGAGGCTTTGGCCGGGCTTCTGTGCGCCCTGATGGCGCCAGTTGACGAGGCGGAAGCCTGAGGCCTCAGGCCAGCAGCGGGTGCATGATATTCCCGTGCACGTCGGTGAGGCGGAATTGCCGCCCTTGGAACTCGTAGGTCAGCCGCTCGTGATCCACGCCCAGCAGGTGCAGCATGGTGGCGTGGAAGTCATGCACATGCACGCCGTTCTCGACGATGTTGTAGCCGAACTCGTCGGTCTGGCCATAACTCAACCCCGGCTTCACGCCCCCGCCCGCCATCCAGAGCGTGAAGCATCGCGGGTGGTGATCACGTCCGTAGTCGGTGGCGGTAAGCTGGCCCTGCGAATAGTTGGTGCGGCCGAACTCGCCGCCCCAGACCACGAGCGTGTCATCGAGCAGGCCGCGCTGCTTCAGGTCGCGCACGAGCGCCGCCGACGGTTGGTCGGTCTCGCGGCATTCATTGCGAATCGCGGCGGGCAGGCCACCGTGGTGATCCCATCCCCGGTGAAAGAGTTGGATAAAGCGCACCCCCCGTTCCGCCAGGCGGCGTGCCAGCAGGCAATTCGCGGCGTAGCTGCCGGGGGTGCGGCTCATTGGGCCATAGGCCTCGAACACATGCTCGGGCTCATCCGACAGGTCGGCCACGTCCGGCACGGAACTCTGCATGCGAAAGGCCATTTCATACTGGGCCACACGCGCTTCGAGCATGGCAGCGTCGCCCTGAAGCGCGTGCAACTCATGCAGTCTGTCGAGCAGCATGCGGCGGCTCTCCGAGGCCACCCCCTCAGGGTTCCCAAGGTAGAGCACCGGATCCGCGCCCGGACGAAACTGCACGCCCTGGTGTTCCGAAGGCAGGAATCCATTTCCCCAAAGCCGGGCGTAAAGGGGCTGGTCGCCCTTACCCTTCGTAAGCAGGACCACATAGGCGGGCAAGTTGTCATTGTCCGAGCCGAGGCCATAGCTGGCCCACGCGCCCAGCGAGGGGCGGCCCGCAAGCTGCGATCCCGTCTGGAAAAACGTGATGGCCGGGTCGTGGTTGATGGCTTCGGTGTACATCGACTTGACGAAGCACAGTTCGTCGGCAATCGAGGCGGTGTGCGGCAGCAGGTCGCTCATCCATGCGCCCGACTGCCCGTATTGCCGGAAGCCGAAGATGGAACCGGCCAGCGGCAGCGAGGCCTGGTTGGCCGACATCCCTGTGAGGCGCTGTCCCCGACGCACCGAGTCCGGCAGTTGTTCGCCGTTCATCTTGTTCAATAGCGGCTTGTAGTCAAAAAGGTCCATCTGCGACGGGCCGCCGCTCTGGAAGAGATAGATCACCCGTTTGGCGCGTGGCGCAAGCATGCGATAGTTCATGCCCTCCAGCGGGGAAATCGCGGCCGAGGCGCCGCTGGCCAGTAGCTGGCCCAACGCGATGCCGCCGAGCCCCATGCCGAATCGATGGAGAAAATCGCGCCGGGACAAGCCCGCCGTGGAGCAGGCGCCGGTACAGCGCGGCGTGTGGTTTGTGTTCATGGCCTCACCTGAAATTCATCCATGCTCATGATGGCCTGCGCCACGGCCGTCGCGGCCGCAACCTCGACCGGGTCCAGCGCGGCATTCGTCTCCATGTCGCCCACGCCCGCATACAGGGCGGCGTCTTCGCGGCGCGCGGCGAACCATTCGCGCTGCTCGCGATGCGCCTGTGCCAACACCGCCAGCTCTTCCGGGCGCGGGGTGCGCGCGGCAATCTTGCGGAACATGGCGGTCAGGCGTTTCTCGACAGGGGCATCCGGTTCCGACGACAGCGTGCGCTCGGCAAGCACCCGCGCGGCCTCCACGAACTGTGGGTCATTCAACAGCACCAGCGCCTGCAACGGTGTGGCGGTGCGTTCGCGCCGGACGGTGCACACTTCCCGGCTGCCCGCGTCGAAGGTGCTCATCGACGGTGGCGGCGAGGTGCGCTTGATGAAGGTGTACAGGCTGCGGCGATACAAGCCTTCGCCGGTGTCCTGCGGGTAGCCTCCATAGCTGACGTCTTCCCAAAGGCCCGGGGGCTGATAGGGCTTGGCGCTGGGGCCGCCCAGCTTCGCGACGAGCAAGCCGCTTGCGGCCAGGGCCCGGTCACGCACGATTTCCGCATGCAGCCGGAATGCGGGACCGCGCGCCAGCAACACGTTGTCGGGGTCGCACTCGCGGAGTTTCAGGGCGCCCTTCGAGTCCTGGCGATACGTGGACGACAGGACAATCTCCCGGCATAGCGCCTTGACATCCCATCCGCTATCGATAAAACGGCGTGCCAGCCAGTCCAGCAATTTAGGGTGGGAGGGGGGCTTGCCTTGGCTTCCGAAGTCCTCCTGGGTTTCCACCAACCCGCGCCCGAAGAAAAGCTGCCAGTAGCGGTTCACGGCCACGCGCGCCGTGAGCGGGTGGCTGGGATGTGTCAACCACTGCGCCAGCCCAAGGCGGTTTCTCGGGGCGCCGTCCGGCCAGGGGGAGAGGGCCGCAGGGATGCCCGGCTCGACCGGCTCCTTTCGGCGGCTGTATTCGCCCCGGTCGAGGAGATAGGCGGTGCGCGCTTCCGGCATTTCTTCCATCACCATGATGTCGCGCAAGCCTCCCACGAAGGCCGCCTCCTTCTGGCGCGCATCGTACAAACGCTGCCGCGCCGCCAGCGACGTTTCGTCGACGCGGCGAGCGTAGTGTTCGGTCAGGGCCTCGGCGTCATTCGCGGCGCGCGCCCGCCCCAGCGCGTCGGCCAGGGGAACACGTTGCGCCAGCGCGCGGATTTCAAGGGCGCTCAACGAGGCCGCATAGACGGCCACCTCGTCGAGTGCACCATCCTTAAGGCCACTGTCCCGGAACCGCTGCGCCAGCGTCAGCGGCACGTTGTCGTCGCCTTCGTAAAGAATGGTCTTGAAGAGATTGTCCCGAATGATGGTCATCGGAACCGCTTCACCGTCGACGAACAGTTGCGCTCCCGCGGCCCGACTTGATCCATCGTAACGCGCCGCAAGGTGAACCCAGCCGGCTTCCGGCAGGGGCGCGTCGGCCATTACGCGAATGGCGTTGCCCGGCCAGAAATGGATAAGGCTGAATACCGGACGCCCTTCGTCAAGCATGACTTCGTAACCGCGGCTTGCTGCGTCACTTTCTGCCTTGCAGCGATGCAGCACCACCGCCTTCGGGGAATGCTTCTCCACCTTAATCCAGAGCGAGATCGTGAAGGGGTCCGAGCGCTCGAAGGCAGCCGCTCCACGAAGTTCCACGCCGTTGTCTCCCGAGAAGGCCAGGGCCTGCCCTTCGATTCCGGGCACGGGCGTGGGGTCGAGGGTCGCCTTCGCCTTGCGCTCCGCCGTGGCGGCATCGGGCGTTTCTCCCTCTGTAATCTCATCCAGCTTCAGCAATACGCTGGGCGTCGGGTCCTGCAAGGGGGCCACGTTTGAATCCGCCCAAGTCTCCGCGTGCTCGCGGGCTGCAGTTTCCGCCTCGCGTACTTCCTCGCTCAGCCTTTCAATCCGCCGCTTCAACATTTCGTGGCGTTCTTCTTCGCGCTCCTCATAGAGGAACATGCTTGGCGAGGGGGCGGTTTTCGTAAAGTGGGAATACAGCCCGGATTCGTCAATGTCGTCGAAATAGGCGAAGAGGCTGAAATACTCTCGTTGCGACAGCGGGTCGAACTTGTGGT
>JBJOID010000294.1:0-2703 GCA_046047315.1 Candidatus Hydrogenedentota bacterium
AGGCGAGACGTCGCCAGATGACCTGAACTGTGGGCGGAAGCGTTACTTGGGTGGGATTGGCAGAAAAATTCGCCAGGCCTGAGTGGGGTTAGCAAACGCCCATAGCAGCGCGGCGACTCCACCCGGGATCTCTTGTGTTTCGTCACGCATGGGAAGCAGCTCTTCCGAGGCTGTCACGGTGACCTCTTCCAGACCGTCCGCCGACGTTGTGACCGTGACCTCCTCCAAACCATTACCAGCGAAGGCAGGGGCGCCGTGACGCTCGGCGTAGATCTCTCTGATCGCTTCCTGGATCTCGGCGCTCGTTACCGGAAGCCGCAACGGCCCTTCCGGTGGAACTGTGGTCATCGCCGCCGAGCTACTCGACTTGGCGTCCGCGTTTGCCGACGATAAGTCGTCGGCGTGTGCCAACGCCACAGCCCAACACCCTAGAACGCACCAACTACGAACTACCCCAATGCGCGGGCTCATTGGGTTCATCCAAGTCCAAAGATCGCGTAGTCGCGACCGCTAAACGGTGCAGCCGGCAGTCCAATTCGGACTACACGCTTGTACGGTGAACAGGCGCCGACCCTTGGCCAAGGGGCCGGACGAACCAGCATCGCCTCAAACCGGGAGGCGATATCGTCATTCCAGTAAATATCACGAGGCCCGCCGTTCCGGCTCATGAACCATGCCTCAAGTGGCCGTCGTCCGTTCCTCCAAGCTGCCGAGAGCGCCCCTTCTGGGCGGTGGCTCCAGTCCCGGAGCGTCCGCAATCCCGCCGTCCCAGGCAACGACCAGACGTCCCTGCCCGAAAGCGAACCCTGTAGGCGGAAGATCGACCCGGAGCGGCCGCTCGATCGACGTCCTTGATCAACCGCAGGGCCCGGTCGAAGCCCCGCATGGCTCGATCAGGTCTCGTGCTCATCACGGGATCGCAGCGATTTGCGCCGCAGGAGGCGTTCGGCTCTCATCACATAGAGGATGAAGACTCGGTCGGAGTCCTCTCGGTAAAAGACCCGGCATGGCGGCTCGATAATCTGGCGGTATCTCCACCCTCGAAGCTCCGGCGGCTTCGATCCGCTTCGGGGATGATCAACGAGTTGATCAACATGGTGAAAGACACGCTGAACCAAGGCGCGCGCCTCATCCGGATTCTCTAGTGCAATGTAGTCCGCGATGGCATCCAGGTCGCTTAGGGCTGGCTCGGTCCAGATTACTTCAGCCATCGCCCCATGCGCCGCTTTGCCTCGGCATGGGAGACTGTGCGGCCCTCTTCGATGGCTCGTTCGCCGCGGGCGATACCTTCCAGCAGACTCATCCGGCGCTGCAATGATTCATAGGTCGCGACGTCGACCAGGTACGCACTTGGCACTCCGTGCTGCGTGATCAGGATCGGCTGGCGGTCGCGCTCGAGCTCCGACAGCAGTTCCGTGGCCTGACGCTTGAGGGTTGTCACCAGTTCGGTACGCATGGAGTGATACTAAAGTATCACTTCCGAGGGTGCAACTGGCAGGCGGAGTCCGGCAACTCTCGCGATGATCCGCGAAGTCGTGCCGCCGGAACCACCGGCCGCTCTCAGATGACTGCGTCCAGTCACCCGCCCCCGATAGCAGCCGGTCAACGACGAGAACCGACCCTTAACGGCCATGCCCGGTCAGATACACTCAAGGACATGCTGCGAATATTCAGGAGGATCCGGAGCGATATCGTGGCCGGTCCAAGGGCACGCCGATACCTGGTCTATGCCACGGGCGAGCTGCTGCTGGTCATCGTTGGCATCCTCATTGCATTGCAGATTAACAACTGGAATGAGGAGCGTCTCGAGCAGAACCAGATCCGCGACTACGCGCTGAATCTCTCTGCCGCGATCGAGCGCGACATGGAAATGCTGCTGCCCGTGGAGATGCAGATTCGCGCCAGCATTCGGCAGGCCGAGGTACTGGCGGACTACCTGCGCGACCGGACTATCGACCAGATGGATAACGCGGAGCTTTTCTTCCTCACCACGAGCACGAGCTATCGTCCCTATGGCTGGAACCGGGCCGCTGTGGAACAACTGAAGTCCGCCGGGGGATTGCGCCAGATGCGGAACAGTCTCCTGGCGGAGCGAATCTCCGACTATGACGCGCTGGCGCAGCACCTCGACCAGGACTATCGTGAAGACGAGGAGTCGGCGCGCGCCATTCAGGAGTTGACCAATACACTCATCGACCTGAATTACGTCGCGGATGGCCTCGGAGACGTCCTGAACTGGGACGACGGCTTCACACAGGCTGACATCGAGCGGCGCCTGCTTCGCTTCAGGGAAACAGAAGTCTTCAAGCAACTCGCTGGAATGAAAAGGCCAGTCTTGTCGGGCGATCTGGCCGAGTTCCGGAGGCTTGCGAACATGAATCGCATGTTTGCCGAGCGTACCGCGGCTCGGCCGGACATCGAACTGCCCCGGCTTCGAGGGTTCGCGGCCGAGATCCAGGCGTTGATTCAAGAGGAATATCGCTAGAAGCTTCCACCGGGTTGGGGCATGGCCCTGACGGGCCCCTGGGAGGCCGCTTCTGGCCGACTTCCACCTTCCGCGAGTGTCCGAAATCCCGCCGCCCCAGGCAACGACCAGACGTCCCTGCCCGAAAGCGGATCCTGTACGCGGAAGATCGACCCGGAGCAGAAGTTCGTCGCGCTACAGACACTCACCGACCTGACCGAGCACACACCGCGCACTGC
>JBJOID010000295.1:0-21595 GCA_046047315.1 Candidatus Hydrogenedentota bacterium
GCGCTGGAACATCATGGTATCGGACACGAGAATGCCGATACCGGGCTCGCCCGCGGAGAATTCGATCTCCTGTTGTTCCATGTCGGCAAGCGCGTTGAAGACGGTGAGCAGTTCGATGGCATAGTCAGCGGGCATGCCGACGCGCTCGGTCTCCATCCTTTCACCCGAGGGCTTTTGGTCCAACTCGGCCTTGGGGTATTGGCCCTCGAATACCCGGTTGGGCCAGGGGACAATTTCGAAACGACTCACGTCGGGCCAGAGCAAGGAGGCCACGACGGTAGCCTCGTAGTTCACCTTGTAGTCGGCCCAGGTATGGTTCGGGTTGTCCTCGATGGGGTCGTGCAGAAACCAGACCTTGCGCCCGGTGGGGCGGGTCATGGCGATGGCCTGGCCATACTCGAAGTAAGCGGTCTCGAAGGTGCGTTCGCGCATCTTGCCGGCATAGCGGTTGGGGGTGCGCGCGGTGCCAGTCCACACCTGGGCGATATAGCCGTCCGCCTCGGGGATGTCCATCAGGCGCGACATGGGACTTACGATGCCCCAGTGCGCGTAGTTGATGAGCGAGTGGGTGGGCACGTGGCATTCCACTTCACGGCCCTGTTCGCGGGCGCGTTCCTTGGCGAAACGGAACACCTCGGCAAGGGCGTTGGTGTACAACTCGTACTTAAGGCGGCTCGCCTTGTACTGGGCATCCACGCTGCTGTCGGGCGCCTGCCACGGCTCGTTGTAGAAGCGCTGCCATTCGGCCTTGAAGGCTTCGCTCCATCCGGTGTTTGCCCAGAATTCCGGCTCTTCAAGATAGATGGCGCGGACGCCCTCATCAATAGCGGGGGCGACGCGCTGCTTGATGTATTCCACATAGGCGGGCGTGGGCACGTTATAGCCCACGTTCTTTCCGTGCATGCGCAACTCACCGGCGGCGGTGGTCTGCACCTCGGCCCGCTTGAAGTTCTCGTCTTTGCCGTAATAGTCGCTGTAATCCCCCCACGAAATTCCGGTCATCATGGCCACGCCGTAGCCCTGATCGCGCCATCCCTTCAGGCGTTCCACGAAGTCGCCGCGCGTGCCATACACGATGGCTACATCGGCGGCAAGGTCCACGGCGGGCGACCAAGGTCCCGCGGTCTGGAAGTTGGTGAGGTCCTCGGCCTGGGCGAAGCAGGGAAGGGCGCAAAGGAGAGCGGCAGCAAAGCGGCGCACGGCTACTTCTCCCGCTCGATGATGTAGCGGGCGAGGGCGCGGAGGTTATCGGCCTCGCCGCCAAACTCGCCCAATGCGGCAAGGGCTTCGTCTACCGCCGCTTGCGCCAGGTGTTGGCTTTCTTCGATTCCCACGAGGGCAGGGTAGGTGCTCTTGTGGGAGCGCACGTCGCTGCCCACGGGCTTGCCAATGGCCGCCTCCGTGCCGATCACGTCGAGTACGTCATCCGCGATTTGGAAGGCCAGCCCGATGGCTTCGCCATAGCGCGTGATGGCGTCGAGGGCATCGGGACCTGCTCCGCCAAGCATGGCACCCAAGCGCACGGAGCAACGAATGAGTGCACCGGTCTTGAGGCGGTGGATGGCCTGAAGCCCGGCGAGGTCTACCGGCGTGTCTTCCGCTTCGAGATCGAGAATCTGTCCGCCCGCCATGCCGTTCACACCGGAGGCTCGGGCAATCTCGCGGATCACGTCCGTGCGGTTGGTTTCCGCCAGCACATCGAAGGCCATCGTCATCAGCGTGTCGCCCGCGAGGATGGCGGTGGACTCGCCGAACTTTACATGGCAGGTGGGCTGACCGCGCCGCAGGTCGTCGTCGTCCATCGCCGGCAGGTCGTCATGGATGAGGGAATAGGTGTGGATCATCTCGATGGCGCAGGCAGCGGGCAGCGCGGGGGAGTCGTCGCCGCTCAGCATTTCGCAAGCGCCCAGCGCGAGGCCCGGCCGCAAACGCTTGCCGCCTGCAAAGAGACTGTAGGCCATGGCCTCCACGAGGCGCGGCGGCGCGCCATCCCAAGACGCCACGATGTCGCGCATGGCGGCTTCGGTGCGCGCTGCCTTGGCTTCAAGAAATCGTTCGGCTTCGTTCAAAACGGCAACTCGTCCTCTTCGTATCCGCTGGCGTCACGGGCTGGAGCTGGCGCGCTTTCCTTGCGCGCCGCCGGTCTCGCGGCGGGCTTGGCGGCGCGGGGCTTCTCCTCCTCCACGGCGGCCTCGGCGGCATCCTCGTCGAAGGGCACGGCCTCGAGTTCGCCATCGGCGTTCTTCACCAGCATCTCGATTTTTTTCTCGGCCTCGCTCAGCGCCTTCTCGCACTTGCGGGCCAGCTTCACGCCATCCTCGAATTGCTTGAGCGAGTCATCCAGCGAGAGGCCGCCCTCTTCGAGCGCCTCCACGATCTTCTCCAAACTTTCGAGGTCCGCCTCGAATCCCTGCTTAGGCTTGGCCATCTGCCGTTTTCTCCACTTCTTTGATGAATGCCTTTGCGGCGCCCTTGCCAAACTTCAGGCGCACCTCGTCGCCGGGTCTTAACGACGACGCATCGCGCACCACCTCGTGCTGGGGTTCTTTCCACACGATGCCATACCCCCGCCCCAGGATGGCCAGCGGACTCAGCGCATGCAGCCTTGCCACTGCGGGCTCGATGCGGGCGCGCGCCCCCAGCACCACCTGACGACTGGCGCGGATGAGGCGACCTTCCAGCGAGTTGAAGCGCTCGCGTGCGCGGGCGACTTGCTTGTCCGGCGACACGAAACGCAGCGCGTGGGCCTTACGGTCAAGGCGGATACGGTACTCCTGCACCTGGTCTCGCAGGCTGTCTTCCAGCCGCATGCGGGTCTCGTCCAGGGTCTGGCGCTGCTGGCGCAGCAGTTCCTCGGGGCGGCGAAACACGAAGCTGCCGCTGGCCGCGTTCAACCGATGGCGCAGGCGTTCAGCCTGCCGGCTCAGTGAATCTGCCAGGCGACGGCGATACGCCGCGATGGCGTCAGCCAGGGCCTGCTGTTCCTTCACCACCAGTTCCGCCGCGGCAGAGGGCGTGGGCGCGCGCAGGTCCGCCGCAAAATCGGTGAGGGCGAAATCGATCTCGTGTCCCACCGCGCTGATGATGGGGGTTTCCGCCTCGAACACTGCCCGCACGACGACCTCCTCGTTGAAGGGCCAGAGATCCTCCAGCGAACCGCCGCCGCGCCCGACGATCATCACGTCCACGCCCCAGGCATCGAGTGCGCGTACGCCCGCGGCAATCTCCCCGGCCGCCAGTTCCCCCTGCACCCGGGCCGGATAGAGCAGCACCTGCACATTGGCGAAGCGCCGACCGAGCACGTTGAGGATGTCGCGAATGGCCGCGCCGGTGGGGGAGGTGACGATGCCAATCTTTCGCGGCAGCAGCGGCAGCGGCTTCTTGTGGGCCTCGTCAAAGAGTCCCTCGTCCGCCAGTTTCTTCTTCAGTTTCTCGAAGGCCAGTTGCAGCGCACCCATGCCGCGCGGCTGCATGTCGTCAATGACGATCTGGTAGTTGCCGCGCCGCTCGTACACCGTCACGCTGCCGTGCGCCAGCACCTCCAGTCCCGACTCCGGCTCGAAGCGCACCCGGTCCAGCTTGCCCTTGAACATCACGGCGTCAATCTGGCTGTCCGCGTCTTTGAGCGTGAAGTACGCATGCCCCGACGCCGCCAACTTCCAGTTCGAGATCTCACCCGAAATCCACACCCCGCCAATCTGCCCCTCGAGCAGCGACTTGATGCGGCGGGTCAGTTGCGATATGGACCAGATTTCAGCGGAAGGGTCGGACATGGCTGGAATTGTACTGGATGGGAAGCAGGAGTAAAAAGGACCGGTAGCGTCCGCCCGCCGAACCGCTTTTCATTACCGGACGCCATGCGCTAGGGTAGCGACTTTGCAGGGAGATGAGACCATGACAAAAGCAATGGGTTACAGCCGCCGCAGTTTCTTGGCAACCGCCGCACTGGCGGGCATCGGCGCCGCCACAGGCCCGGCGGTGGCGGCTGGGCCGCTTCAGCGCGAGGCCGCCGGGGCACGCATGAAGCTGAGTCTTGCGGCCTATTCCTTCAACCGGTATCTGCCCCGGCGCGGAGACGCCGACGCGCTCGCCAAGGCGAAGATGCGCATCGAGGATTTCCTCGTCTTTTGCGCGGAGCATGGGCTGGGAGCCTGCGAGCCCACAAGCTATTACTTTCCGGGTGAGCTTTCCACGGAGTACCTGCTTGGATTCAAAGCGATGGCGTTCCGCCTGGGGCTGGACATATCCGGCACCGCGATTGGGAACGACTTCTGCCTGCCGGAGGGTCCCGAGCGCGATGCCGAGCTGGCCATGACGCGCGAATGGATCGACCACGCCGCCCTCATTGGCGCTCCCGTCATTCGAATCTTTGCGGGCAACGTGCCTAAGGGAGACACGGAGGAGGCCGCCCTGGAACGCTGCGTGGCGGGTATCAATGAATCGCTCGAATATGCCGCAAGCAAAGGGGTATTCCTCGGGCTGGAGAACCACGGCGGCATCACGGCCACCCCGGAACAACTGCTGCGTATCGTCGAGGCGGTGGATGATTCGCCGTGGTTCGGTGTGAACTTCGACAGCGGCAACTTCAAGACGGCGGATCCTTATGCGTCGCTGGAGAAGATCGCTCCCTATGCCGTGAACGCGCAACTCAAGGTGATGATGCATCCCGAGGGAGGCGACGAAACCCGGGCGGACTTCAAGCGGGTGATAGCGTTGCTTCGGGACGCAGGATATCGCGGCTACGTGGCGCTCGAATACGAGGAAAAGGAAGATCCCTTTACGGCCATTCCGCCATTGCTGGATGAGATTCGAAAGCTGTTAGACGCTTGAACGCGGGGCAGCTTGAGCGCTTAGCGCCAAGGCCCTTTATTCCGCTATAATCCGCGCTCCCAACTTAGCAACAGGAAATCTCCATGAGCCTCTTTGAGCAGTATGCCGATCAGATTCGCACCTTCGTGGGTGTCTGCCACCGCCTTTCCCGCAACATGTACGTGACCGGATTCGGCGGCAATGCGGCATGGAAGATGGCCGATGACGTCATCCTCATCACGCCCACCCAAATGAACAAGGGTGAGATTCAGCCGTCCGACGTGGTGTTCATCAACCTGCGCGGGGAGATACTGGAGGGCTCGCGCCGTCCGACGGGCGAGAAGGAGATGTACCTGAACTTCTTCAACGAGCGCCCGGATGTGCAGTCGGTGGTGCATTGCCACCCGCCGCAGACCAATGCCTTCACCATCACCACCGGCAAGAACTGGCTGATGCGTCCCCTGTTCCCGGAGACCATCACCGAGGTGGGGCCGGTGCCCGTGGTGCCCTATGCGCAGCCGCTGACCAAGGCCCTGGCGGACAACTTCCTCCCGTTCCTGCCGTACTACAACGCGTTTCTCATGGAGAACCATGGACTCGTCATCATGAGCCGGCTCGACATCAACTGGACCATGATGAACACCGAGCTGCTCGAGATGACCTCGGTGCATATCCACATGGCCAAGCTGCACGGCGACATCAACGAGATCAACGTGCAGGGCTTGCGTGATATGGACAACGTGATGCGTGAGCGGAATCTGCCCTACATGGGAGCGCCGGACAAGTACGACTCCCTTGTGGACGTGTTCGACCTGGACAAGCAGCGCGAGCTCTGCCGCACCTCCCCGCAGGTGCTGTAGGGCGAATTGCCAAAGGTCTTGAGCCGGGCTGCTCGTTCACGCTTCCTCGCAGGTTTTCTCGCTGGCCGGTTTGTAGTAGCATCGCCCCATGGATTCGGGGAGATGCCATTGATGTTCAACCGCGCCGGCATAAGCGGGTTTGTCCTGCTGTTGATCCTTGCCTGGCCTGCGGCCGCCGGGCAGCATGATGCTGCCGATTTCTCCCGGGAGATTCGGCCCATCCTCGCGACAAAGTGCTTCGAATGCCACGGGCCCGATGCGTCGTCCCGTAAAGCGGGGCTTCGCCTGGACCTTCGCAACGCGGCCCTTGCCGAGTTGCCTTCGGGAGAGCGCGCCATCGTGCCGGGTGCGCTGGACGAAAGCGCCCTGATTGCACGCATCTTCAGTGCCGACCCCGATGAGCAAATGCCGCCGGCGGACCATCCTAAACAACTGGGCGACGGGGAGAAGGCGCTGCTTCGGCGGTGGGTTGAGGGGGGCGCACTCTGGCGCGGGCACTGGGCCTTCGAGCCGCTGGACAATAACTCTCCGCCGCCCGTGGCCAACACCGAATGGCCGCGCAATCCCGTGGACCATTTCGTGCTTGCCGCTTTGGAATCGCGCGGGATGACACCCGCGCCGGAGGCCGGGCGGCGCACCCTGATTCGCCGGCTCTACTTCGATCTCATTGGCCTGCCGCCTTCGCCGGAAGCCGTGTATGCCTTCGAGAACGATGCCGCTCCGGACGCTTACGAACGCCTCGTGGACACCTTGCTGGCTTCTCCCCGCCATGGGGAACGCTGGGCGCGGCACTGGCTTGATGTGGCCCACTACGGCGAGACGCACGGCTACGACAAGGACAAGCGTCGTCCGCATGCGTGGCCTTATCGCGACTACGTCATCGCCTCGCTGAACGGCGACAAGCCCTATGGCCAGTTCGTGCGTGAGCAAATCGCCGGGGATGTGCTCTATCCCGAAGACCCGCAAGCGACCGTGGCGACAGGATTCATCGCGGCGGGGCCGTGGGATTTCGTTGGTCATGTGGAGCTCCGCGAGGGAACCACGGACAAGGCCATCACACGGACACTCGACCGCGACGACATGGTGGCGACCGCGATGAATACCTTCACCAGCCTCACCGTGCATTGTGCGCGCTGCCACGACCACAAGTTCGACCCTATCAGCCAGCGCGACTACTACGCGCTTCAGGCCGTGTTTGCCGGGGTGGAACGCGCGAACCGACCTTATGGCCCATTGGCGGGCAACGCGCGAAAGCGCGCCACCCTGCAGGCCGAACGCGCGCGGCTGGAAAAGGAAGGCAAGCCGCCAAAGTTCATCGACACCCTGCTCTCGCTGCACCCGGAACCGCCCATGGTCTACGCGGCGGCGGTGGAGTTCGCGCCCGAGGGCGCCTTCACACCACCTGGCAAGCCGAGAGAAATCCATGTGCTCGCGCGGGGCGACGTGAACGTGCCGCTCGAACGCGCCTGGCCCGGAGCAGTCGGCTGCATCGAGGGCCTGCCCAGTGACTTCGGACTGCGAGAGGGCTACCGCGAAGGCGAGGCGCGCGCGGCTTTGGCCCGGTGGATCACGCGCGAGGACAACCCGCTCACCTGGCGCAGCATCGTCAACCGCGTCTGGCAGCATCACTTCGGCAAGGGAATCGTGGACACGCCGAATGACTTTGGCCTGATGGGTGCGCCGCCCACGCATCCGGAATTGCTGGATTGGCTGGCGGCGGACTTCCTGCGGAACGGGCAATCCCTCAAGCATTTGCACCGCCTGCTCGTCACCAGCGCTACCTACCGGCAACAGTCCACCTCGCCCCATGATTTCAGCGCGATTGATGGAGGCAACCAATACCTGTGGCGCATGGAGCGCCGCCCGCTTGAGGCCGAGGCCCTGCGCGACGCCATTCTCGCCGTCAGCGGCAAGCTGGACCTGAGCATGGGCGGTCCACCTTTCGACACCTACGCTTTCGAGGACGACCATTCGCCACGATACAAGTACGCCCAGCACGACCCTGCGGATCCCCGCGCCTTCCGGCGCAGCATCTACCGCAGTATCGTGCGCAGCGTGCCCGATCCATGGATGACCAGCCTCGACTGCGCCGACCCCAGCCAAAGTGTCCCCGTGCGCAACCAGACCATCACCGCGCTGCAAGCGCTGGCGCTGTTCAACAACCCCATGGTGACGCGCCAAGCCGCGTACATGGCGGAACGTGTGGCGGGAGAAGCGGATACGCTGGAGGCGCAGGTAGTACGGGCATGGGAGTTCGCGTTGGCACGGAAACCGCAGCCGGAAGAGCTGGCAACGATAGCCGCGTACGCGCAGAAACACGGACTTGCAGCGGCATGCCGGATTATAGTGAACACGAATGAATTTCTGTTTGTCGACTAGACTAGCGCCTCTTTAGTCGTTTAGGTCGTTTTCGTCCCTGATGACCAAAGTTAGGACAGGGAAACCAGGTAAAAAGTATGCACCCAATCAATCGCCGTGACTTCCTCTTCCGCGCGGGCGGCGGGCTGGGGGGCATTGCGCTGGCCCACATGCTCGCGCGCGATGGGCTGCTGGCGCAGGCATCGGATGCGCTGCCTGCGGGGTTGCACCATGCGCCACGCGCGAAGCGGGTGGTGCAGCTGTTCATGTCCGGCGCGGCGAGCCAATGCGACACCTTCGATTACAAGCCGCTGCTGCTCAAGAAGAACGGCGAGAAGTTCGATCCGGGCGGCAAGGTAGAATTGTTCCAGAGCGACCCTGGTGTGGTGATGGCCTCGCCTTGGGAATGGAAGCAGTATGGTGAGAGCGGCAAGTGGGTGAGTAGCCTGCTGCCGCATCTGGCGAAGTGCGTAGACGACATCGCCTTTCTTCCCGCGATGGTGGCGAAGAGCAACGTGCATGGTCCAGCCACCTTCATGCAGACCACCGGCTTCGTGCTGCCCGGCTTCCCCAGCTTTGGGGCGTGGGCCAGCTATGGGTTGGGCAGCATGAACGACTCCCTCCCCACTTTCGTCGTATTGCCTGACCCGCGCGGCTTCGCGCCCGGCGGCCCGAAGAACTGGGGCGCGGGCTTCCTCCCGTCCAGTCACCAGGGCACGCTGATCAACCCCGGTTCGGACAACCCGATTGCGGACCTCTATCCGCCGGACGAGGACTACATCACCGCTGCCGCCGACGCGGACGGGCTGGCCGCGCTGCGCGCCCTGAACGGCATGCACGCGGCGGAACGGCCCGGCGATACCCGCCTCGACGCGCGCATCCAGAGCTATGAACTGGCCGCGCGGTTGCAGGTATCCGCCCCCGATGTGCTGGACATTGCCGGGGAGAGCGAGGCCACCAAGCGGCTCTATGGGCTGGATGAACCCATCACGCGCGACTTCGGCACCAGTTGCCTCGTAGCCCGTCGCTTACTCGAGCGCGGCACCCGCTTTGTGCAGGTGTGGAGCGGTGCGGACAATGGCTTCCCACGCCGCAATTGGGACTCGCACGAGGACCTCAAGCGCGACCACCTCGACATGGGCACGAGCATGGACAAACCTGCCGCCGCCCTGCTGATAGACCTCAAGTCGCGCGGCATGCTGGAAGACACGCTGGTCATCTGGACGACCGAGTTCGGCCGCATGCCCTGCAGCCAGGGCAGTGCCGGGCGCGATCACAACCCCTTTACTTTCACGTCCTGGATGGCCGGCGGCGGCATCAAAGGCGGCACCACTTACGGCGAAAGCGACGAGTGGAGTTACAAGGCCGCCATCAATGAAACCTATTGCTACGATCTCCACGCCACCGCTCTGCACCTGTTGGGTATCGACCACCGCAGGCTGACCGTTCGGCACAACGGCATCGACCGCCGCCTCACTGATGTACACGGCCGGGTGCTTGATCAGATACTGGCGTAAACGTTCATTTCATGCGACTGCTCATCGCCACCATAGATTACCCTCCCATCGAGGGGGGCATCAGCACGCTCTGTCTCCAGTTCGCGCGCGCATGCGCGGGGCTCGGTCATGAGGTGACCGTGCTTGCCCCGTGGTTCCCCGGTATGGAGTCGCGCGACGCCGCGGAGCCCTGCCGCGTGGTTCGCTTTAAGGGCTACCATTCGGGCTGGCTGCGCCTGCTTCCCTTTCTGCGTGCGGCTTGGCCGCTCGCGAGCGGGGCTGATGCCATCGTTGCCGTCAATGTGGCCTACGGCGGTGTGCTGGGTTTGCTCGCACGCGCGAGGTTTGGCATCCCGTATCTCGTTTTCGCCTACGCCTATGAGTTTCTCAAATTCCAGCATTTCCTGCCCGCGCGGTTGCTGTTGCGTCGCATCTATCGCGATGCCGCCTGCACGGTGGCCATAAGCCAATACACCCGTTCCGCCCTGCTGCGCTTCGGAGTACAAGAGCGTGGCGTCCGCGTGGTGTATCCAGGCGCTTCGCCGAAGTCGCTGCCTCCGGGCCAGCAACCCGCCGACGTTCGTCGCTCGCTCGGCTTGGGTGAAGCCCCCTTCGTTCTCTGCCTCGGGCGATTCGTTCCACGAAAGAATCACGCCGCGCTTATCGAGGCATGGAAGCAGGTCGCTGTTCGACATCCAAATGTCCATCTGGTCATGCCGGGGCGCGGCCCGACGCGGCGTATTTGCCAAGACCTAGCGGCCGCCTTGGGGCTCTCGGAACAGGTGTTGCTGCCCGGATACCTCGACGATGAATCCGTGGACACATTGCTTTCCGACTGCCTGTTCTTCGCCCTTCCGAACTCCGAAGAAGCCGCCGGCCATGTCGAAGGCTTTGGACTGGTCTTCGCCGAGGCGGCCGCATGGGGCAAAGCCGTGCTGGCGGGGGATTCCGGCGGCGCCCGAGAGGCGGTGGTGGATTGCGTCACCGGGTTGCTTGTGCCACCGGGAGAACCAAGCGCCCTCGAAGCGGCGTTGCTTCGTCTCATCGAGGATTCAGCCCTGCGCGAACAACTGGGGAAGGCGGGGCGACGGCGCGTGGAGGAAACACTCAATTGGAACGTTTTCACCCGTGAGGTCCTATGCAGCATGGATGATGCCCTTGCGGCGCGTAAGGACGGCTCGCCATGAGCGTTGCGAGCCGCAACCATGATTTGCCGAAAGTCCGCGTGGCCCATGTGATTACGCGGCTCTGCAAGGGGGGCGCCCAGGAGAACACCTTTCACACGGTCCGCCTTCATGATCGCGCGCGATTCGAGCCTCACTTGATTGCAGGGTATGCGCGAGGTCCTGAAGGCAGCATCGAGGCGGCCGTTGAAGCCGCAGGAATTCCCCTGCTTCGCGAGCCAGGTTTGACGCGCAACCCCGCTCCGCTGCGCGACCTCTTGACCTTGCACCGCCTCACCCGACGCTTTCAGGAGGAGCGCTACGACGTTGTCCATACCCACACCTCGAAGGCGGGCTGGCTCGGGCGCATCGCGGCGCACCGGGCCGGGGTGCCCATAATCGTCCACACCCCGCACGGCAACATCTTCGACGGCTATTTTCCCGCACCGGTTACGCGGGCTTTCGTGTGGATGGAGCGGCACGCTGCACGCCGAACCGATCGAATCATCGAGCTCACGCCGCGCGGCATCGAGGAACACCTCGCCGAGGGCATCGGCCAGCGCGAGCAGTACCGTGTGATCTTCAGCGGCATCGACACCCACCCCTTCGCCGACGCCATCGAGCGGAGACAGGAAACCCGTGACTGGCTTGGCGTGCCGGAAGAAAGCACGCTCATCGGCTACGTTGGCCGGCTGGAACCCGTCAAGGGGATCCGTCACTTTATCGAGGCTGCCCAAGCAGTGTCCCGCCAGTTGCCCTCGGCGCGTTTCATTGTTGTTGGCGATGGAAGCCAGCGGCAGGCACTCGAAAGACAGGCCGCGTCACTCGAGAACCGGATCCGGTTTCTTGGCCTGCGGCAGGATATTCCAAACCTGATGGCCGCCTTGGATATACTCGCCGTGCCGTCGCTGAACGAAGGGATGGGACGGGTCCTGCTGGAAGCCGGCGCGGCGGCCATACCCGTTGTCGCGTCTCGAGTCGGTGGCATTCCCGACATCGTCGATGATGGCGAGACCGGGCTGCTTGTTCCTCCGAGGGACGATGACGCCTTGGCCAAGGCCATGCTGGAGCTGACCAGACAGCCCGAGCGAAGGCGATTGATGGGAGACACCGCGCGCGCGAAAGTGGTGCCGCACTATAGCCTGGAAAACATGGTGCGGCAGATTGAGGCGCTATACGAGGAGTTGCTGGATGAGAACCCCGATTACACCCGCCGATGAGTTTCTCTCCCGGCAGCGCATGCTCGTCATCAGTCCCCACGCCGACGACGAAAGCTTCGGCTGCGCGGGCACCATGGCGCGCATCAAGGATCTCGGCGGCGAAGTCTATGTCATCTGTTGCTCAGTCGGGACACTCAAGCATTACGACGGCAAGAAAGAAGTCGTGACGGGCGACCAGCGCGAGAACGAGTTCAAGGCCGTGATGGACTATCTTCAGGTGGACGACTGGGAGATTCTCTTTCGGGAGGCCGACCTCCACCTTCGTCTCGACACCATTCCCCGGCGTGATCTCATCGCCCTGCTGGAACGCGACTGCCGCCTCGCCCTGGACAAGCTCCAGCCCACGATGCTCGCCATCCCGGTGTCTTCCTACAATCAAGACCACGAGGCGGTTTTTCGTGCTGCCTTCACGGCGGCGCGTCCGGGTGTTCCCGGGCTCAAGCCCATTCAACCGCTCGTCTTGGGCTACAACAACACCTCGCTTTTCTGGAGCCTCGAGCACGAGAAAATCCACATGAACTTCTATGTGGACATCTCGGACTATCTCGACCGCAAGCTCCATGCGCTGGCCTTGCACGCCTCGCAAATGCGCCACCCGCATCATCATTCCAGCCCGGATAACGTGGAGCATATGGCGCGGGTGCGCGGCAGTGAAATCAGCGTGGCCGCCGCCGAGGGCTACATGCTTTTCCGGCAGATTCTCTAGCGCGCCCCGCACCCCGGCGCGTGGCACATCAGGAATGCTTGCGGCCGCTGCGAGGACGGGGAGGACGTGCCGGCGCGAGTATCACCCGGTTCTTTCCGCTGTTCTTGGCCTGATAGAGGGCCCGGTCGGCGCGTTCCACCAAAGCCTCCGGCGATTCATTCGGCAGCAGCTGCGCCATGCCCACGCTTAACGTGGCCCCATAGTGGGGCATGCCCGCGGCACGCCGTGCCTGCGCATAACTCAACCGTATGCGGTCCGCCGCCTCCACCGCTTCTTCGGCCGTTGTGGCGGGAAACAGGATGACAAACTCCTCACCGCCATACCGGCAAGCCACGTCACGCTCACGCACGCTCTGCAGGATGATGGCCCCCGCCTGCCGCAGCGCGGCATCGCCCGCGGGGTGTCCCTGGGTGTCATTGAAACGCTTGAAGTCGTCGATGTCCAGCAGCGCCAGCGACAGTGGAAGGCCCAGCTTCTCCGCGCGCTGCACCTCCAGTGGAAGCTGCGTCCGGAAGAAGCGCACGTTGTACAAGCCGGTCAGTTCGTCCGTGATGGCCAGTTCCCGGTATCGGCGCTCCCGTTGACCCGCCGCTTCCTTTTCTTCGCGGAGCACGCGCACCCGATGCGACAAGGCAAAGGAGAGCAGGACGATCTCGAAGCCCGAGACGCCCTGCACGGTCCAGGGTATGTATTCCTCGGCGGGCATCAGCCCCAAGTGCATCAGGGACCAAAGCGCGTAGGCCACGCTCAACATGCCCCACGCCACGATGAAGTAGCGCGAGGGCGCGAAGCCCTGCCAATAGCGGCGCAATCCCACGGCCACGCAAACCAGCGGCGTCACGATGCCGAGCAGACTCGTGCTGATGTCCATGAAGTTGACGGGAAGCACCGGCACAAGGCAGGCAAACACCGCCCAAAGCACAGCCCATCCGCGCAACACGAGATCCAGCCTGGGGGCATGGGCGCTGGTGAAGAGGAAATCCCGGGCGAACAGGAAGCAGCAGAGCGCCGCGAGCGAGAGGCACGACAGCCGCACGCGCACGTCCACCTCTGGCATCCCCGCAAAAAGCATCTCCTCCAGAACGTTGATCTTCGACAGGTAATACAGCATGCCGAACAGCACATACCCCACGTAGAAGAGGTACACCCGCTGGCGCAGCGCCAGGAACAGGAGGAAGTTGTACATCGCGATCGAGAAGAGCATCCCGACATAGAAGCCATTGATGGCCGCCCGCGACCAGTTCAGCGCGAGAAAGTTCTCCACCGAGCGGATATGCAGCGGCAGGAAGAGAGCCCCCTCATGCTCGATGCGCAGGTAGTAGGTCGCCGTCGTGTTGTCCTCAGTGTCCAGCGCAATCACCGGGCGCATGCCCCGCAGCGGACTGTTGGGGCGCTGGTAACGGCCGCCCGTCTCAAGCATCCGGAACCCGGCTTCGCCAGCGCGCGGAATGAACAGACGCACGCTGTCCAGGTTTTCCCAACTCAGGTCAAGCACCAGCGACTGGAGTATTCCGGAACGCGGACGGTCGTCCTTCAGGGTGAAACGTATCCAATACGCCGCGTCGCTCACACCAAGGTTCAGCGAACGCGAGTGAACGGGCAAGAACTCCCCCGCGCGTTCGGGAGCGGACACGTCCTGAATGGTGAGCGCCTTGTCTGCGTCTTTCAGCAGATAGGCGTGGGGGGCAAGCCGGTATTCGTCCTGCTGCGGGTGCAGCGTCAAGACGGCCTGTTCCGCGCCGGCGGCCGCCGCCCATGCCGCGAACAGCGCCACCAGCCCTGCGAGGGCACTCGCAGTTTTATGCTGCATTGCGCGCACCGCACTACTCCTCAGCGTCAGCGCAAGCGGTCAAGCATTGGGCCGGTCAAGCTCCCGTGCGGAATCCTGGAGCGAACGGATGGCGTCCATGCTTCGCCAGTAATCTTCCAGCGCCTGACGCCCCATGTCCGTTACGCGGTACTCCGTATGGGGTACGCGGCCATTAAAGGTTTTTCGCACCGTCACATACTCCGCCTTTTCAAGGCGATCCATGTGCGACGAAAGATTCCCCTTTGTCAGGTCCAGGGTGCTCTGCAAAAAGCTGAAATCGGCAGCGTCCACCCCGGTCAAGATAGACAGGATGCGCAGCCGCGCGGGCTCGTGGATGAGCTTGTCGGGCTGTCCTGGATCAGCCGGCATCCCCGCCTCCGTTGCTGTCATCGCTTACGGGCAGGCCGGTGCGCGCCAACCGTTTGAGATTGTAAAGCGCGTAGCGGCTGTAAGCATGCCCCGCGATGATGGCCACGAGGCCGTATCCGAAGACCGGGAAAACCATATTGAGCAACTGTTTGTTGCTCCGCGAAAGCATCTCCCAACCCGCCTGCGCAAGCGCCAGCCCCACCACGTCGGTGCCTGTCAGCAACAGTACCGCGTGCAGTCCGTAGAGGCCGGGCCAAATCCATGCCCAGAATCCCAGATCCTGATGACGGATCATAATCGCAAGAAAGGGGGTCATGTAGAGCGCCGAGGCGGGCTGCATTAATTCCGCGTCGATCACCCGCAGGCTGATCAACATCGCCAGCAGCAGGTGATACATCACGAGTCCGCCGCCCAGCAGGGTCATCCATAATGGCGTGGGGCGTTCTCCCTTCTCACCGCCCGTGTAGGAGGCATACCCTTCCCGGCCATACAGCCAATTGGTGACCCGCCAGATGATCTCGCTTCCCCACGGGGATACCGAAAACCAGGCAAGCACCGCCATCGCCCCGCCCATCAGGGTAAGGGATACGGTCAATAGTTCCCACTGGTCTTGCTCATACGCGATGCTGGTCAGGCTGGATGCCACCCCGATGACCAGCACCATCACCACGATAAATACCCACTGGACCAGAAAGGAGATTGTCCGGCTCTTGGCATAGCGCCGCGCCCATTGCATGATGAGCCGCGGATCGCCCGGCGGATAGGAAGCCTTGGTGCTGACTTCGGGCATCGGTGGACTCCTGCGCAAACTGACCAATTCCCGGATCATACGGCGGCGGACGGATCATTACAACCCGTCCCGAAAATCCCGAAAAATTTGGGGAGCTAAAGTATAGGCGCGGCGTTAAGCGCGCCGCCGAAGTCGCGCCGCAACCAAGGCCAGCACGGAGCCAAAGAGCAGCAAGGCATCGCCGCCCGCGCTGCGGGTATTGCTGGCGGTTTCTTTGTCACCGTGGCAGTTGAAGAGACCGCCGTCGGTGTCGCCTTCGGGTTCGCCTTCTCCTTCAACGGCACCCTCGGGTTCTCCCTCGGTCGCGCCCTCGCCTTCCTCCTGCCCCTCGGGTTCTCCCTCCAGCACGCCTTCCACATCACCCTCGCCCTCAGCAAGGCCTTCGCCTTCGCCCTCCGAGGCTCCTTCTCCTTCACCTTCAAATGCGCCTTCTGTCACGCCTTCGGTTTCGCCCTCGATGATTCCCTCGGGCTGCCCCTCCTCTTCTCCTTCGAGGATACCCTCAGTGATCCCTTCCTCAACACCCTCTCCCTCGAGCGGCGCGCCCTCCTCGGAACCCTCCACGCTGCCTTCGGGGGCGCCTTCGCCTTCGAGTTGTCCCTCGACCACACCCTCCGGTGTACCCTCGGTGTCTCCCTCGATGTTTCCCTCGCCTTCGCCTTCAAGGCTTCCCTCGGGTTCCCCTTCGAGCGCGCCCTCGGGCTCGCCTTCGTTGATCCCTTCAACAAGTCCTTCGCCTTCACCCTCGGTCGCGCCTTCTCCCTCAACGGCGCCTTCCCCTTCAGGGTTTCCTTCGGTGGCTCCCTCGACCACGCCTTCAGACGAACCTTCCGGTTCACCTTCCACGCCGCCTTCGCTCGAACCCTCGCCTTCAAGGTTTCCCTCAAAGGCGCCCTCTCCCTCGATGGCCCCTTCGCCCTCGGCTGCTCCCTCTCCCTCGATGCCGTTGCAGTCCTGCGGAAGAGCCCCTTCGATCGCGCCCATGCTGGGCGTGGCGCCACGCGGGGTATTGAAGTAATCCACGGCCTGGCTCAGCGCGGCGCTGCCAGCGGTCAGCGAGGGTGAGCCTTCGCGCAGACCCACGTCGGCTGGATCATCAAGCGCGCCACAGCGCGCGAACAGGGGATCGGCGCTGATGTTGCCTTCACCGACCAGAAGTCCCGCCGGCGTCAAGTTCGCCGGGTCGCTGGAGGCTCGGCCAATGTTGCTGAAGCTGGCGATGGTGGCGCTGCCGGGAACCGTGATGAGGTTTCCATCGCCCGGATCGAACTGGACCTCTGGTAGGTCGAATACATCAAAGGGGGTGTTGTTCCAAAGGATGCAGTTCTCCAGGGTGGGCGTGCCGAAGAATACCGAATGGATGCCGCCGCCGCTGGTTGGGTCGGGCCGGGCCGCGCGGTTGCCCACGAAGGTGCAGTGGTTGAAAGTGGCCAAGGCTTCGACCAGCGCTGCCGCGCCGCCGGTGCCTTCGGCCACGTTGTCCACAAAGATACAGTTGATGAAGGTGGGGTCCGCGAGGCTGCGCGCCAGGAAGTCCTCGTCGAACTCCGGCCGAATCTCCGCGCGAAGTCCGCCCACGAAGACGACGCCGCCATCGTCATTGCTCCGGTTGCCTTGGAAATAGCAGCGCTCAAAGGTGGAGCTGTCCCACTGCAAACCCAGGGCGCCGCCGCGGGCCGCCGGAAAGAAACCGACCACGCCGGGGTCGCGCAGGGCCACATTGTTCAGGAACACCGAATCGCGAATCGTCGCTTCGCAGCGTTCGTAGAAGGCGATTGCGCCCCCCTGTGTGTTGGCTTTGTTGTTCTCAAACACACAATTTTCCACCAGCACCGAGGCGAACTCGAAACCAAAGATGGCTCCGCCCGAGCCCGTCTGGTCCTGCCAGAGATCCTCCGGCACGCCCGGCACCACGCCCACGGAGATGTAAGCCTCGTTGTTCTCGAAGCGGCAGTTCCGGAGGATGGGCTTCCCATTCTCCAACGCGAAGGCTCCGCCGAGCAGCCCCTGATTTTTTCGGAAGACGCAATTCTCAAAGACCGGCACCACGCCTCCAACGACCATCACCGCGCCACCCCATCCGGTGCGCGTGATGGTTTCGTCGTGGATGCTGATGTTGTCCTCGAATACGCAGTTGCGAATGGTGGGTTCGGTGCGGAAGACCATCATGCCGCCGCCACGCAGCGAACGGCCGCCCCGAATCGTGAAGCCGTCCAGCAGGCTGTTCGGCGCGCCCAGCACCACCGGGGCCGTCGGCGTCCTGTCCTCCGGCCCTTGCGCCGTGCCCTGCAAGATCGTTGGATTCAGCGCGGGGTCGCGCTGGTCACGCTCGGTCTCGCCGCCCGCGAAGCCGCCGTAAACCCGGCCCCGGAAGCGCATCTCCATGGAGCGCCCGCCGTTGGTTTCCACTTCCGGATAAACACCCGCCCGAACCCAGACCTCGTCGCCCGCGTTCGCCACCGCCGCATCGATGCCTTCTTGAACCGTCCGAAAAGCACTATCCCAAGTTGTTCCGTCGCCTGATTCCGGCCGCGAAGCGTCCACGTGCCATACGGCGGCCAGCGCGGGAAGTTGCACCAAGGTGAGAAGAAACACAACGAGAACGAAGAAGTCACGCGGGTAAAGGCGGCAAGCCATGCTGGGTACTCCTTTTCTGCCCCGCGATTGTATCACGTTTCAGGAGCAGCCTCCGGAGAAGGGCGGCATGGCACCATGGCGGGTGGCGGAAAAACCCGCCACCCGAGCCGGAGGGATGATGAGCGAGCAGGCGGGCCTAGTGGTTCGCCACCAGCTTCGCATTGGCGGGTAGACCATAGCGAAGCGCGCGGATTTCGCGGTGCGCCTGCTCGAGGCACTGCGGGCAGTAACCATGGCTTACCGATTCTGCCGGCGCCGTTTCCGGCTGGGGAGGTAACCACTGGTCCTGATCGCGCACCTTGTTGCACACACAACACTGTACTTTCATGACTGCACCTGCCTTTCTCGACCTCTCACTACCCCTAAGCATTAGACGTGCCAAGCAGCTTCCCCAAGCTGTCCAAGTAAATTCCTGACAAATCCCCCAAGAATTTCACCGCACAAGTTCATGTGTCATGGTGCTTTATAGCTACACCATGTTGTGTTGTTCACATGCAACATCGCTTCCTTATGGGCGAAATCCCCTGCTCCAAAGCGGAAAAACTTCAATTTTCGTCGCCAGAAGCTACATCAAACTGTCAAAAAATATTTACAAATTTTGCCCAATTTGGAACAGTCGCCCGGAAAAGCTTGCCCCATTTCGGCAGAGACTGCACCTCGCCCGGATTATCCCATGAAAATCACCCCTGTGTATTTCCTTCGCCCGGCTGCTTTCGTTGGGCTATTCGGGAAGTGTATAGTTTCGCTGACTTTGCGGAAGGAAGAAGCTCCTTAATGATTGAAACCAACGACTTGACCAAGCGTTACGGCGCCTTCGCCGCTATCCGGGGAGTAACGTTCTCGGTGGCTGCCGGAGAGGTGGTTGGTTTTCTCGGTCCAAACGGCGCCGGGAAAAGCACCACCATGCGCATCCTCACGGGGTTCATGCCCGCCACCAGCGGCACGGCCAAAGTGGCCGGCCACGAGGTACACAGCGATCCGCTCGCCGTGAAGCGTAGCGTGGGATACATGCCGGAGCGGGTGCCGCTCTACGAAGAGATGGCGGTCACCGCCTTTCTGGACTTCGTGGCTCGCGTCAAGGGCCTGTCGCGCGTCCAGCGCAAGGAAGAGATAGCGCGCGCGCTGGAGCGGTGCGGGCTCACCGACATGGCACGGCGAATGATCGGCAACCTCAGCAAAGGGTATCGCCAACGCGTCGGCCTGGCGCAGGCCCTGTTGGGCAACCCGTCCGTGCTGGTGCTTGACGAGCCGACGGCGGGCTTGGACCCCAAGCAGATCATCGAAATACGCGAGCTCATCAAGAGCTTGCGCGGCGACCATACGGTGCTGCTGAGCACGCACATCCTCCCGGAAGTGGAGATGGTGTGTGAGCGGGTGGTCATTGTGCACCGGGGGCGCGTGGTTTCGCAGGAACGGCTCGACGCGATCACGGGCGCTCGCTCGCTGGAAGACGTCTTCATGGAGGCCATATCGCGCGACGAGGAGGCGGCGGCATGAGCGGCACCTGGGCGGTATGCCGACGCGAGTTCGCAGCGTTCTTTCTCACCCCAACGGGCTATGTTGTCACGGGCATCTTCGCCCTTTTGTCCGGGCTGGGCTACGCGCTCTCCCTGCTGGCCTATGCGAAGATATCCCAGGCTCCCGCCGAGCATGGCTATCCCACCGTCCCTGATTTCGAGGAGAGTTTCCTCAGCCCGTGGCTCGTCTATTGTGGCCTGCTTATCATGTTTCTGTCACCCCTGCTCACCATGAGGCTCTTCGCCGAGGAACGCCACAAGGGAACCATCGAGCTGCTTCTGACCCTGCCGCTTCGCGACCGGGATATCGTGTTTGGAAAGTTCCTCGCCAGCCTGGGCATGTTGCTCATCATGATGATTGTGGTGGCCATCGACCTCGTGCTGATTTCACGCCTGGTGTCGATAGAGCCCACCGTGCTGGCCTTGGGTACCCTTACCGTTTTCCTCATGGGAGCGGCCTTTCTGTCCATGGGCATGTTCATCTCCTCGCTGATGCGCAACCAAATCACGTCGGGCGTGGTGACCTTCGGCCTGAGCCTTCTGCTTTTTGTAGTGGGGTCGGTGTCGAGCAACCTGCCGGAGACCTATCCCGCGCCCGAGTCGTGGCCGGAACAGTTGCGACAGTTCGCGGCCGGCGCTTACGGCGTGGCTCGCGGACTGGCGCAGGAAATGGCCGTTGACGCCCACGCCGCCAACATGGCACAAGGCATCCTCGAACCCCGTGACATCGCCTACTACCTGCTCTTCTGCGCCTTCTTCGTCTTCCTGACGTTCCGCGCGCTCGAGAGCCGTCACTGGCGCGGATGAGGGGGCGGCATGAATAACTTGCGCACCTTGCTTGGCATCCTGTCGCTGCTGCTGCTCGCGGCGGCCTTCAATCTCTTCGCCTGGCGGCAGAATCCCTTCGGTGCGGACGTGCTCGCCTGTGCCGCCGGCGGGCTGTTTCTGGGGCTCGTCTGGCTGGTGATGCGCATCGCGCAGTTCCGCGCTGGGCGCTCGATACTGGCGGGCCGCGAGGCGGGTGCCCTGAATGCGGCACTGGGCACGCTCTTCTTCCTCGGCATATGCGTTGTGAGTTATGCGCTGATCTCCTCGTGGGATGAGTCGTGGGACCTCACACAAGAGGGGCGCCGTGAACTTGCCCCCCAGACCGTGCAGGTCTTGCAGAACCTTCAGAACGAGATCGAGGTGTACTGCTTCTTCCTCAACGTGGATGAGCGACTCGTCAGGATTGCGCGCGAGAAAACACTGCGCTTTCTGGAGCAGTGCCAGCAACACACCGGCATGTTGCGCGTGGAATTACACGACCCGCAAGTCGCCGTCGCCAAGATGCAGGAACTCGGCATCAACTTTGCCTCACCCCAGGGGACGGTCGTGTTGCGTGCCGGCGCGCGGCAACGCGTGATCACCCTCACGGGCGGGAGTCCCCGCCTCGAGGAGCGTGACTTCACCAACGCCCTCATCAACGTGGTGCGCTCGGCCGAACCGAAGGTGGTCTATCTCACCGGCCACGAGGAGCGGGATCTCACCGATCAGAAGTCCCCTGCGGGCGCGGGCGGCATTCTTGAGATTCTCACCCGCGAATCCTACAAGGTGGAGACCTTTACCGTATCGCTGGCGGATCCGCAGATACCCGCCGGGACCGATATCGTCGTCATCAACAATCCCAAGGGCGATCTCCGGCGCGAGGAGATCGAAGCGCTCGACGCCTTTGTCAACGGCGGTGGCCGGCTGCTGCTGATGCTCGATCCCTGGGTGCGGGTGGATCACGGCCTGAGCCAGACGGAAAACCTGCGCCCTTGGCTGCTGCGCCGCTTCGGTATTGAGGTGGGCAGCGACTTGGTGCTTTCCAGTGCTGGC
>JBJOID010000296.1:0-4322 GCA_046047315.1 Candidatus Hydrogenedentota bacterium
GAGGATGCGGCGCAGGCGAATCCCGACCCCGCCTGGCTGGTGATTCGCCTCGACTATGACGAGAACGCCCCAAGGCTCCTCATGACGCCGTCGCTCGTGGCCGGTGACACATCCAGCCCCCTGCGCGTTGGATGGCAATACCTGCTCGCCCCCGGCGACCACACATCCATGCCCCTGCCCGCCAAGTTCGGAGGCGCGCCGGATAACTTCGTCGCGCGGTAGTTCCCTCGCCGTGCACAGCGCTCAAGTCGGCATCATGCCCAAGGGCGATCAGCGACTCGTCAGAGGGCCGCTAGAGACTACGGTCCACGTAGAATTCGCGGAGTGAATCGGCCTGGCGTTGGAGGCTGGTGTACACGATGTGGGTGGCGCGGGCGCAGCCGGGGTTGCGCTCAAGCGCGGCGAGGGCGGCCTCCAGATCGGAATCGACCGCGTTGACGGCGCGAAGACGCTGGGCGCGCTCGGGCGAGACCGGGCCGCTGGCGCCGGAGCGCAGGGCGGCGGAGAGCACTTCGACCTCGCCGGCCGTGCGGTTGAGCGCATCTGGCGTGACGGCGGGCGCCTTGGCCGCAACGGGCGTGGCCGGGGTGCTGCTTCCGGAGAGGGGGGCGGCAGGACTACGAAGGGCCAGCCCAAACACCAGCACGGCGGCGGAAACGGTGAGCGCCACGAAGAAGCCCCCCTGAAGCAGGCCCAGCCAGGCGGACACATAGCGCGCGCCGGGCTTTTGCGAAGGCTCGCGCAGGCGGCGGGCGTCGAGCAGTATCGCGCGGGTGAGCGCTTCCGAGGGTTCGAGTTCGGGGGCGGCAGCCACGAGCTCCAGCGAGGAGCGCATGGCCCGGAGTTCCTGGGCGGCCTGCTGGTCACTGGCTACAGCGCCAGCCACCTTCACGGGCATGGGGGTACCGTCAACCAGCGACTCGGCATAGGCGAGCATCTGGTCGTTGGAGGGCCGAAGGTTTCGCCGCAGCGTGAGGTTCATGCGCCAATCCAACCAGGGGCCGCGAGGACAAACCCTCGCGGTCGATTCAATAGGAAGGCCTCTGGTCCGCGCCTATGGACTAGAGGTATTCCTGAAAGCGCGTCAACCGCGGGCGCAGCGCGCGTTCGGCGCGCACCACCCGTGATTTGGCCGTGCCGACCGGCACGTCGAGAATCTCCGCGATTTCCTCATAGGGCAGGTCCTGAAAGCGGCGCAGCACGAAGGCTTCGCGCTGATGCTCGGGAATCTGCTTGAGGGCGGCGTTCACCGCCTCCGACACCTCGCCCCGCTGGAAGTCCGCGAAGACGTTCATCTTGTCGTCGGGAAGCTGCTCGGTCAGATCGTAGTCGTCGCCTTCGTCGCCGCCGAACCAGCCCGTCAGGCTGAACAACTTGGGGCGACGCTTCTGCCGCGCCCATTCCTTCGAGACGATGTTCGAGGCGATGGCGTAGAGATAGGTGGTGAACTTGGCGGTGGGCTCGTAACGCTGGGCGTTCTTCACCAGCGCGAGGAATACCTCTTGCGTCAGCTCTTCCGCGATGTGCCGGTTGTGCACCATGCGGAAAATGAAGTTGAGCACGCCCTTCTGGTGACGGCGCACCAGCTCGGCGTAGGCCTCTTCCGACCCCTGGCCATGGGCGAGCATAAGCGCCTCGTCGGAACGTTCCGACACGGGCGCGGGCCCCGGTGCCACCACCCGCAGGGCAGGACCCTGACCGGTATGCAAGGGCACGAGGTTGGTCTTCGCTTCCGCCATGATGTCCCCAAAGCTCCTCGATGGTTCCCGCACTTACCCGGGTGTATCCCCACGGGTTGTGCAAAGTTCCATCACATTACCGTCGAGAGCCTAACATGTTGCAGTGGCCAAGGCAAGCCGGGGGCAGGCCCCTCAAACGACGGAAGTGGCCCGCTGACGATCGATAAAGATTTGACTGCTGCCGGAATACTCGGCGATTTCCGCAGTATTCTGCAGCGCATCAAACATCTCGCGCACGTCGTGGTAGTTCCGGCATTGGGTATGGGTCACCGTGATCCGCAGCCGGAGCGCGCTGGGATGCACCTTCACGTCAGACGTGGAGCTGCAGGCGCGAATCCACTGCCCGCCATCGGAGGGATAGGCATCCTTGATCGCCGCATCGAAACGCTGACAGACCCGCTCAAGGTAGTCCGCATAGTAATGCAGGTCGATCAACAGCATGAAGTGCCCGGCACCGGCGTGACAGAAGAAGTAGCAGTCTTCGGGCATGCCGGCCGCCTCGGCCCGGATGATGTTGGCCGCGAGCTCCAAGACCCGCGCCGCCACTTCATGGCCCAGTTGTTCTTCAATCCGGGTGACGGGCTGCAACGAAACATAGGCCAGGGCGAACTGGTGCTTGTGCAGCAATTGATAGGTAACCATCCGCCGCATGGCCAGCGCCCCGTGGAAGGTCGTCAGCGCATCGCGCTTGGCCAGCGTGGGCACCATCCGCAAGAGCGCTTCCACCTTGTCCAGCAGAGCCTGGCGTGAAATCGGCTTGGTGATGTAGTCGTCGCCCCCCTGGGCGATGGCATGCTGGATTTCCTCGGGGTCGCGCATGCCCGAACAAAACAGCACGCCCACGTAAAAGAGCTGCGGATCCTTCCGCAAGGCGCGGCAGAAATCAAAGCCGGACTGCCCCGCCATCATGATGTCCAGCACGATGACGTGGGGCTTCACTTGCCGCGCCGCCTGCTGCGCACGCTCCACCGAATTCGCCGTGACCACCGTATACCCCGCGTGGTCCAGCTGATGCCGCAAGAGTTCCAGCGTGTCGAGGTCGTCGTCGACCACCATAATTACGGACATGGCATGTCCCCCAGCCTTTGCCCCCAGCCGGAACCACACTTCACCCCGTGCGGCTCCACCATTGGGCTGTCCATTGTTCCGGGATTGCGCCCGGCCGCCTACCTAGTAACCCATCCTATACCTCTACACCGACCCTGTCAAGCGAAAACTGCGGAATGCTGGATGCTCCTTCCTCCCGTGCACTCACCTCCGTGGAATCCCACGACGCCACCAGCAGCAGAGCGAGCACCCCTCATTGCCCCGCCATCAAGGTAGAGAGAACACCCCACATGAACGCTTCGAGGAAGGACTGCGCCGGGTCGTACGGGAATCCAAGCAGCCACGCGAGGGGCGCGAAACGATGACCAGCGAACAAGTTCGCGAAGCCATCCACCCGGCGGACTAGAAGGACGGCGAGACGTAGGGGAGCTGTCCCTGATTTCCGCTGCGGCGAACTGACCATCGGTTACCACACAGGCGGGCATGGCTACTGCTTATTGGAGAAGCCAACTGTCAGGTAATTGCGATCTAAGTTCAGCGGGGGCTGCACCGTAGACTTTCCAGCACCCAGCCACGACCTATCTGTGCAATCCCTACTCCGCCGCCGCGACTACCTCCCCTTTCCCCGCCATCATCGCCGCGACTTGCCCCTGCCGGGCGTAGTCGGCGGCTTCGGCTAGGATCTTTGCGGCTTCCTGGGGGGCGTGGAATCCCATGGAGTTCTCGGCGGCGATGAAGTCGAGGCGCCATTGGGCCTTGCGCTGGAGGGCGCGGGTTTCGGCGAGTTGTTCGTCGGTGGCGCCGGCGGCCTTGGCGGCGGCGATGGCGTCGAGCTGGTCCATGAGGGCGGCGCCGGCGCGCTGGAGCAGGTCGTGGTTGCGGGTTTGTATGGCATCGACGCGGGCCTTGATCTCGTCCTCGGGGAAGTGGTGGCAGGTTTGGCAGGCGCGGTTGATGTTGAGCAGGGGGCTGCGCACCCAGTGGTCGGAGACCTTGGTGGCGCCGTCGCGCATGTAGGGCATGTGGCAATCGGCGCAGGACACGCCACTGCGGGCGTGGATGCCCTGGCTCCAGAGTTCGAACTCGGGGTGCTGGGCCTTGAGGATATCCGCGCCGCTTTCGGCGTGGGTGTAGTCCTTGAAGGGGGTGCCGTCGGGGAAGGTGGTTTCATCCCAGAAGGCCTCCAAGTCTTCCGCCTTCAGGCCCTTGCCCCAGGGGAAGGTGAGGGGCATCTTGGAGGAGCAGTAGTATTCGACGTGGCACTGGCCGCACACGAAGGAACGCATCTCGTTGCGGGAGGCGTCGCGGTTGGGATCGTAAGGCTCGGCGCGGTCGCCCGCGCGCCAGCGGTCCACCGAGGGCAGATGCGGCACTTCGGCGTCGGACTCGGCCAGCTTCTGGATGCCGTCGATAAAGCCTGGCCGCGTGACACGGAGCGCCATGGTCTCGGGGTCGTGGCAGTCCACGCAGGACACGGGGTGGGCGTGGCCGAGCTCGTGCAGCTTGGCGTTCATCTCCTGGTAGGAAAGCTTGTGG
>JBJOID010000297.1:0-22335 GCA_046047315.1 Candidatus Hydrogenedentota bacterium
TGCGAGGCGCGTGCCAAGGCACGCGCCTGGGGACGGAACAGATCGGGCTCGTTTTGCAGAAGGCGAGCCCCCCGGTAGCCAAGACAAGGGTTCTCCTCGTGCGGCAAGTTCAAGAAACGGGGGTGTTTGTCGGCGCCAAAGTCGAGCAGGCGTATATACACGGGCCGCCCCTGCATGGACTTCACGACCGAGGCGTACCGCTCGTACTGTTGCTCTTCACTCAAGAGCCGATCATGCAAAAGAAACTCGATTTCCGTGCGGTAAAGCCCGATCCCTTCGGCTTGCTGGCGCAGCACTTCGGCCACCTCCGGGGGATGGCTGATGTTTCCGAAGACACTGAAACCCTCGACCGGCTCAACAACCTCGACCGCGCCGCCCCGGCTGCGCCGACTGGCGGGACACATGGAAATGGTGGCCGCTGAAGGCCAGAGCACCACTTCCCCGGCGTCGCCATTGACGAGAATCTCCTGCCCGGGATTGACCTGCTGGCAGATCCCCGAGAGCCCGGACACGGCCGGAATCCCGAGCGAGCGCGCCAAGATTGCCGCGTGTGAGGCGCTGCCGCCGTGCTCGGTGACAAAGCCCAGAACCTTTTCCGTGTCCAGACCGACGGTCTCGCCCGGCGTCAACTCTTTCGCGATAATGATGCGCGGTTCGTCAAGGGTGAAGAGTTCCCGAAGCCGGGCTTCACGCACGGTGGCCGTGGATTCACCGAGGGCGGACAGCACCCTGCGGCGCACCTCGCCGAGGTCGGATGCCCGCTCGCTGATGTATTCGTTGTCGACCTCAGAAAGCAGGGCCTCATACTTGTCGAGGGTGCGATCCAGTGCCGCCTCGGCGTTCATTAGTTCACCGGAAATCGATTCCATCATCTGGCGCTGAAGCTCAGGGTCCTGCACCATCAGTTGCTGAGCAAGGAAGATGTTCGCCTGCGCCGCCCCAACCTTCTCGGTCGCCATGGCCTTGATGCCTTCGAGCGCCTCGCTGGCCGCGTGCATGGCATTCGCCAGCCGCTCTTGCTCCTGGGCGATCTTGGCCGGATCGATCTTGTAATAGGGAATGGCCGCGGCGGCCTGCGCATCCAGCACGAAGGCGCGCGCCAGCGCGGTTCCTTCGCTCATCGGCACCCCCTTAAGGATGACTTCGTTGCTGGTGGTGGATGCGGGACTCAAGGGCGGCTCCGGGTGGGGAAGAGGTGCGGGCGTGAAAAGTGGGTGGGATTATAGCAATCCCTTTCCCGGCGCCGCATGTTTCCCTTTCCAGTGCGCATATCGGGGTGACGATCCGCTAGACTTAACCGCAGCCCGACAGCAACGGCAAACAATGAAAAAAAAGAATCTAGAGAAAAAGAAGCGCGTAACGGTGCGCGAGCGCGATTGGGAGAAGCATGGGGAAGCCTCATTCTCCCATGATCTCGTCAAGCACCGCCGTGCCCAGCTCAAGCTGTCTGCCTCCTCCAAGGAGATGCAGGCCCTGCCCGCCGACTTTGTGCCCAATGCCCGCGTGGTTTCACATTCCAAGAAGTGGGGCTTCGTAACCAGCGAGGGTGATGAGCTTCTTTGCCGCATCGACGAGCGGCTGGATGGGGGTGGAGCCACGCTTATCGCGCCGGGAGATTGGGTGCTCGTCGAGCATGAGGACGACGTGCCCTATATCCGGGGAATAGCGCCGCGCCGCAACAAGCTTAGCCGGCCGGCGGCCAAGCACGGCAATGCCCAGGAACAGGTGATTGCCGCCAATGTGGACCACCTGGTTGTGGTGGCAGCGGCGGCTGATCCGCCGTTTCGAGCCGGACTCGTGGACCGGTATTTGATTGCCGCCCAGACCGGCGATGTCGCACCGATCCTTTGCATCAATAAGATGGACCTGATAGACGCCCCACCGGAAGAGGCCTCCCTTTACGATGCACTGGGAATCCCGGTGTTCCTCGTCAGTTGCAAGACGGGCAAGGGCCTCGATGAATTGCGCCAGGCCCTGCGTGGCAAGACCTCGGTGCTGTCCGGACATAGCGGCGTGGGGAAGTCTTCGCTGCTGAATGCCCTTGACCCCGACCTGCGCTTGCATACCCAGCCCATCAGTGGACGCACCGGCCGTGGTCAACACACCACAACCGCAAGCCGCATGTATGATCTTGCGGGAAACACCACCATCATTGACACCCCCGGAATACGTGCGCTGGGCTTGTGGGAAGTATCGCCGGAAGAACTGGACTTCTATTTCCACGACATCCAGGAGTGCGCGGCTGGGTGCAAGTTCCGGGACTGCACCCACACGCACGAGCCGGGCTGTGCGGTTCGCGACGCCGTGGAATCAGGCGACTTGAACCCCGCCCGCTTCGCTTCCTACCTCCGGATTCGCGCCAGTCTGGAGTCCTCGAATAACATGACCCCCGGCCGCACAGCGGCCTCCTGGCAGGCGAGCCGGATCGAGCCCTGAAACTCGATTGACTGCTCCCCGGTCCATGAGGCACTGTCTCCGTAAACGGAAGGGAATTCCCCATGAAGCAGGTATTGCTTTTTCTTCTCGCGCTGGTGGCCTTTACCGGCAACGCGGCAGCCGATCTGAAGGCGTATGTATCCCGGGCTGACGACAGCTATTCCTATGAGTTGACCGAAACGCTGGACCGGGACGGGGTTCAGGTCCACGTTATCAAGCTGAAATCGCAGACATGGCGCGACATCCCCTGGGAGCACTGGCTCTGTGTGTATGTGCCGCCGGTACTGAAGCACACCGACAGCAGCCTGCTGGTCATCGGCGGGGGAAACAACGATGGCTCCGGTCCTCGATTCGATTCCGATGAACAGAAGGCCCTCGGCATGATCGCCGCTGCCACGGGCACCGTTTGCGCGGCCATCAGCCAAGTGCCCAACCAGCCGCTTTTTGATGGCAAGCATGAAGACGCGATTATCGCCTATACCCACGAGCAGTATGTCGATGGGAACGGAGAAGACTGGCCCCTGTTGTATCCCATGGTCAAGAGCGCCGTGCGCGCCATGGACACCGTGCAGACGGTGGCCAGAGAGAAGCATGGCGCCGAGATCGCCAAGTTCATGTTGACCGGCGCTTCAAAGCGCGGGTGGACCACGTGGCTCTCGGCCGTCGCCGACGAGCGGGTGAAGGCCATCGCCCCGATTGTTATCGACGTGCTGAACATGGACGCCCAGATGGCGCATCAACGCAACACCTACGGCGGCTACAGCGAGCAGGTTGCGGACTACACCGAACGAAACCTGCAGGAACGCATGGACAGCGAGATGGGAAAACAACTGCTGGGTCAAGTGGATCCCTACTCCTGGCGGGCGGAGCTTGAACTGCCCAAGCTGTTGGTAATCGGAACGAATGATCCTTATTGGACAATCGATGCAGCGAATCTCTATTTCGATGAACTCACAGGCGAGAAGCATCTTTACTACCAGGCGAACACCGGGCATGACGTGAACCTGCCAGGGGTGGCCACCATCACCAAGTTCTACGACTGCATGCTGCATGGCACGGAATTCCCAAAGGTGACGTGGGAACAGTCAAAGGACAAGGCGAACGCGCTCAAGGTGCAATGGAACGGGGAGGGAGGGAAGGCCGTGCTCTGGCAGGCCACTTCTCCGAACCGGGATTTCCGTGAATCCCCTTGGAGCAGCACTCCGCTTGAGGGCGCGAATTCGGCGGAAGTCTCGGTCGAGACGCCTGAAAGCGGTTACCTCGCCTACTACGTCGAAGTGCAATACCCCGGTTTACTCGGCCTCCCTTACGGCGCATGCACCAAGGTGACCGTTCTTCCCGATACCTTCGCCCCGGAGGGGCAGCGCACGGGAGACTTGAAGCGCGTCGAAGCGGCCTCGGCAAAGTAAGGTTTAAGCCTACAAGTAGCCCATGCTTTCGAGTTGTTGCAGGGTTTCGCCGTGCTCCTCGTTCACGGGCAAGGTGTGCTCAAAGCTTTCCTGCCATGAGTCCAGCAACCCGTTCAATTGGATGCCCTTCTCGCCCTCCTCGTCGATGAGGTTCCGTGTTTCATCCGGGTCCTTATCTAGACGGTAGAGCTCTTTGCCCTCGTGACCTGGACGGCGGATCAACTTGAATGGCCAGTCGATGACCATCTGCTGCGGGCCTTGGAGTGAGCGGTTGCTGGTGCCTTGGGCGAATATGGGCGCGCTGCCCGTGTCCGCCAAATTGCTCCATAGAGGCGCCAGACTCTTACCATGCCAGCCGGGGTCTGGGGGCAAGTGCGCCAGTTCCGACAACGTCGGCAGCACCGAGACGGCGGACACGGGTTGCTCGACCCGCAACGCGGGAATCCCCGGTCCCGCAAGGATAAGTGGTACACGGAGTTGCTCATCGTAGAGAGACTGCCCGTGGCCCCAATCACCATGTTCCCAGAACTCTTCGCCATGGTCCGATGTAAAACAAATGATGGTGTTCTTGAGGATGCCCAGCCTGGACAGCTGATGGAGCACTGTCCCGATGAATGCGTCCACATGCTGGATTTCGCGGCGGTAGAGTTCTTCCACCCAAGGGCGAAGCTCTGGGGATATCAGGAAATCATCGTCACCAAGCACAGGCTGCCCCCATTGTTCTCCGCCCTGGTATGGAAAGAAGAAGGGCCAGCCCAATCCGGGCGCCGGCGGCGCGCCGGGTGGAGCGTAGGGAGTGTGGGGATCCATGTAATGAAGCCAGACGAAAAGTGGCTTGCCCGAGAAATTATGCAACGCCGCTGTGAAGTATTCGGTTAGGGTATCGGTGGTGTCCTGGGGGCGAAGCGGTGCCCAGGCGGGGATATGCCGAGCCAGCACTGACTGCAACAAGGGATTCATCTCGAACATCCCCGCGCGCTTCAAGAGCAGGGGATGCGCGGTTGCCCGGGTGTCGAAATCCTCGGTGAGCCCGGGAATCCCCCACAAGACCGGGTTAGCGGAGAGAGACACTGTCCGGTAACCCGCTTCCTTAAATCGCTTCTGCGGGGAAGCGATCCCCTCCGGAACACGGTAACGCCAGAGCTGCTTTTCCCAGTCCTCCTGCGTCGCATGCGCGCTCAGGCCCGGAGGATACTGCGACGCAAACATCCCCGTCATGGTGGGCAGGGTCCATGGGGCAAGGGCATAGGAGCGCTCAAACAACACGCCCCGCTCCGCAAGCTTCGCGAGGTGCGGCGTTTCGACATCCCCGCCATAGAGCGCGAGCTCCCGGGCGCGCAGGGTGTCGGCGATGATCCATACCACATGCGGTCGGTCCGGGGTGGATACCGGGGGGCGGCTCAGTGAAATCAACATGATTAGCCCAAGCGAGGGCATCATCGAGAGAAGAAGTCTTGTGGCTTTATGGAATCTCAGCCTTTCGTAGTTGAGCTCGCAAAGCATGCCTAGGAGCATGACGGAAGCGGCTCCATACAGCACGAGGCTGCTCCGGTCCACATGCAGCAAGCAGAACATGGAGACGATGAGCGCGCCGCATAACCCCCACAGACCCACGTTTCCGACTGGTCGAAGCAGAACATTGGGCAGAAAGTGCAGCATAGATGGAAGCAGCAACGCTGCAAGAATCAGCAATCCCCCCCGGATGCTGAACTCCTGAAAATGGGCAAGAAGCAGTGCGCCTAACAACAGCCCCGCCAGCAGGCTGGAGAGCGTCAAGCATCCAGTTTGTGGCATGCCTGACGGAACGCGGCGAAGCAAGCCGTGAGCACTGGCTGCCAATGCAACAAGCACTGCGAAATAGAGAAGCACAGCCAGTATTAGCCCAGCCAGATCCGATATTTCGAACCCAGCCCATTGGGCGCTGCGCACGCTTCGAATCACTTCGTATAGCGCAAGCAGCGCTGCCTGTAGCCCGGCAACGCGCGCCAGCGAATGCGAACTACCTGAACGGATCAACCACATGGCGTCGCTCTGGAACCCAGCATCAGCACAGACTCGCGGCAGTGCATGCCCCCCCCGCAGTACCGTTGCACCACGACTGTGGATAACCAAGCGTGCAGATGCCATTAATGCACTTGGCGTCGTTGGTGCCATGCTTGTCCAATAAGCCCGGCGCGGTGCCCGTGGGGATGGGGCGGATCAGGATACCCTTCCGGGCTGCGTCCCGAAGGGCCACCACGAACGCGGGGTTTTCCGCAGCCGAGAGCAAATAGGGATCGGCCGGGGAAAACTTGCCCAGCGCCGCCAGGGCCGCGTCCATGTCCGCCACGGAGACCACGGGCTCGGAGGGATTCTGTTGGATTGCCACCCATTCGAGGTGCATGTAGCCGGGCATGAGACCGCTCAGGGTCACCCATTCGTCCAAGATGGAACCGACTGGCAGGCTGCGGTCCGGGAATTTATGCTCGAACAGGGTGCGAAGCTCAAGGCGCGCAGGATGTCCCGGTTGCGCGGACGCCAAGTCTGGCGGCGTATTCCCGGCGGCGATGGCCGCGTCCACCTCGCGTGCCTTCTCCAATATCCGCACCAGCGTCTCGCGCGCCTGCACCAGCGCGCCGGGGTCGGCCAGGTTGCTCACCAAATGCGACACGACGTGTTCCGGAAATCCATCGTCCATGCGTTCGATGAAATGCTCGACCGTGTCGGCCATGGGGCCGTAGAGCTTACGGTACTGCCAATAGCGCGTCATGTGCACCTGAAGATCGATCGCGGTGTAGGTGCGGCTCAGGCCCGGCAGGCGACTCTCCAGTTCCGAATCCGACATACCGCGGTCGAAGCTCACAGTCTCGCGAACACTGAATGACATGGGATTGCTCCTCCTATAGTGGAACGGATTATGGCGTGACGATGTATTCCAAGTTGCGAAGAACGAACGCACCTCGTTCGATCCGGGCCGTGACGGTAAAAGACTCCGTTGCCTCGCGGGCTCGCTCTCGCACTGTGCGGATAACCCGCAGCATCTCCTCGGGGGTGCTTATAGAAGTTCCATCCAGATGCGTCAACTTGTCGCCGGGCGTCAGCTTCAGCGTGCGCATCCATGCCCATTCCTGCTGCTCACGGGGAGCATTGAGCCACACGCCTTGGCGCTCCTTGCGAGGAAGCATCTTCATCCCGGACAACTGCTCCCAGCGTCGATCATTCACGCTGGCAAGGCTCTGTTCGCCCCCCGAGAGATACGCGAGCATGGCGTCCAACTGCTTCGACAATTCCGCACGATCCAGCCGGACTTGCTGATCCTCTTGCTCGGGCTCAATAGTGATGACGTGCAATTCTCTAACCCGCCCCTCTTCCTCCACCTCGAAATGCACGCTATTCTCCGGTTTGCCGAGCAACTCACGAAGCCGGGCAATCACCCCGCTTCGATCTTCCATAGCCAAGGCCTCCACTTTTCGTAGGGCCATGCCAGACCGGAGGCCCACCGCGGCCAAAGGAATCATCATTGGAGACGGATCCATTCGCATATCACTGGCAGCGGGGGATTGCTCCATTGCGACGAGCAAGGCCTCGATTCCTGTTCGCAACACCTCCGGCGTGGTTAGATGCGTGCGCCACCACTCTGGCCGCAACCCCTGATCACGCCAAACTTCGCGACGGCGCTGCACTTGCTCTCGGAACCCGGCCGTGGCTTCGAATAGATCCGAATCGGGATTGCGCCAATCGACCGCATGCCACCGTGTCAATCCCGCGCCATCCCGTTGTGCGGCGGTAAGCAGGCTCAGGTTGTCCCCATCCAACCCGGCCCAGCGCAACGAGCCCCTTCCTTTAAGAGATGCGAGCAAGTCACCGCTTAGGGTATCCCAGATCCGCACGGAGCCATCCGCCCCAGCGCTGACGAGGCGGCCGCCATCGTCGTCCACGCCTCCCCAATGCACCGGTCCGGTGTGTCCGTGCAGCAGCGTGGGGGAGACAGCGACATTAAGTTCATGGAGTGCAAGGTATCCCTCATCTCCGGCCACGACCAACCGCGAGCCATCGGGCATAAAACTCAAGCCATACAACTCCACCGGGGCTTCCAGGCTCTTGATGAGTTCGAGGCCGTCAGAGCGGTAGAGACGGAGTTTTCCTGTCCGGCTGGCCGCCGCCAACTGGCTCCCGTCGACGTTGAAGGTGAGGGCGCTCACCGCCTCATCGAAGGCCTCTACGCGCGTAACCGCATCTCCGGATTCCGTGTTCCAGAGGGTAATCCCGCCTTCCCAGTCGCCCGTCACTGCCAAGGGGCTTTCCGGATGACCCGCCGTGGAGCGAACCTTGGCCGACCCGCCCCGGAGCAATCGCAGAACTTCACCCCGCTTGGTGTCAAGGACGACCGGGGTAAAGGCGTCGAGAGCCGCAACCAGATGACTACCGTTATTTGCGAATGCCGCCGCGCTTGCCCATTCAGGCGAAGCAGTCGATAGCCTCCAAGCGCCGTCGCTCAGCAAGGGCTTCACTTGCAGTTTGCCATCCTCGTGCAAAGTCGCCAGGGCGCTCTGGTTTTGCGCCATCGCCGCCCCATGGATCGGGGAATCGGGAGCAAGCATGTCAGTTCGAAGAGGGGAGCCCCCGATGCTCCAGAGCTTGGCCGTGCCATCCATTGAACTGGATATGAGCCGTGAAGCATCGGCGGAGAAGTTCGCGCACATCACCGCCATGGCATGCCCGGAGAAATCCTGCTGCGCCGCATATCCGTCTCCATGCCAGACCCGCATCAACCCCTTCCGGGTGAAGCCAAGCACGCGCGTTCCATCCTGGCTAAAGGCGGCCTCGGCCACCGGATGACCAAGATCAAGACTCGTCCGCAAGGCTCCAGTCACCGCGTCCCACAGGCGGATGCTGCGGTCCTCCGATGCGCTAAGCAGTACACTTCCATCGGGGGAGTAGGCAATCGAATTCACCTGACCCGCATGTCCGGCCAGGGTCCGCGATTGCCCAGTCGCGAGATTCAATACCAATAGATTGCTTCCCTGCGTGACGGCAAGCTCGCCTCCCGAAGGCGACCACGCAGGCCGCGTACCCGAAGTGGATGCCAGCACAGCCTCGGTAGAGACATCCACCACAACAACCTCGTCGTTCTTCGTCCAGGCGAGCACCTTGCTGCCATCCGGCGACAACTGCGCATCCCACAAGGGATGACGCGCTATGGGTATTTTTGTAAAGTCGGTTCCGTCCGCTTTCCCCAGATGAACTTGTCCTGCCTCATCGGCCGCGATCAGTTGATCCCGGAGCGAGTAACGGACGCTGTTGATGGATGCATCCGATAGCTTGTAGGTCGCCATATCGCGCTGCGGCTCGCCAGGATGGTAGACGCGAAGGGTGCCGTCGTCATTCGCAGTCACGAACTCCAGCCGTTCACCGTGGTGGTCCACCATCCGCACGCTCCCTGCGGGCACCGTCCAGGTGTGCAGGCGTTCTCCACTTTTCGTATCAAACACATCGATGTAGCCCGCCGTCGATACGCTGACAGCCCGTGCGCCGTTCCCGCTGAACCGGGCCTCGAAAACGTAGCCCCCGGAAGTCTCCAGCGTCAGGTCGTCCTGAGCGCATTGAGCAGCCAACCATCCCCATTCCCAGTTCCGGTATTCGGGATGGGTCTGATCAAGCAGCCGCCTCGCCTCGCCATAATTGAAATCGTCTATGTGTTGCTGGGCCAGGAGCACCTGCGCCGCGTAGGTCTGGCGCTCGGCGATCAAACGCTGCTCACGCTCGCGCTCGCGGGCGGACACAACGTTCCAATAAGAGAGGCCTATGGCCGAGACCAAGAGGAGCGCGCACGCTACGATGATGTTCACCAGGGCCCGGCGCTTCCGGTAATAGCGTCTCGCGAGCTCGACGAACCGGTATTCATACGCTTTCACCAACAAGCCTGCCTGCCAGCGTTCGATGTCCTCAGCCAGTTCCATGACCGAGACATACCGGTCCTGCGCGCGGATTTGCATCGCCTTGCGGCAGATGCCGACCAGCTCGGGTGGCGCGCCCGGAGCTATCCGCTCAAGCGGTTCATAGCTGCCACGCGATACCTTGTCGAGAAGCGCCGTCAGGCTGCCCGCATGAAAAGGAGCGATTCCGGCCAGCATCTCATAAAGCACCACGCCAAGGGCGTAGACATCCGACTGAGGCGTTATGTCATCGATGCGCCCCTCGGCCTGCTCGGGTGACATGTACTGAGGCGTGCCCACCGCCGTGCCAAAATCGGTCTGGGTCCATGCCTCGGAATTCTCCCGAATGTCGTGCGGCATCGAACTAATCGAGGACGCAAAAACATCGTCCTGTCCACGAACCTTGGCAATACCCCAATCGAGAACGACGGTCTCCCCGAACATGCCAATCATCACGTTGTGCGGCTTGATGTCCCGGTGAATCACCCCCCGGCTGTGCGCGTAGGCGATCGCGTGGCAAAGATCCCGGAAGTGGGGGAGAAGCTTCAGGCGTTCCGCCAGGCTGCCGCATCTGGCTATCGCCTCACCCAGCGTGCTGCCGCGCACTAGGCGCATCGTGTAGAAAAGCTGGCCACTGGCCCGCTTGCCCACCTCATAGACCGGCACGATATTGGGATGCTCCAGCCGCGCCGTGATGAGCGCCTCCTGAAGAAAGCGACTGGCGTGCCGGGCTGCTTCCCGTACCGGCGTATCCGGTCCCGCGCCATTGGTGAGCGGATCGCTCATCAACTCCTTGAGGGCGATGTCGCGGCCCACCGAATTGTCATGCACCAGCAGCACGCGGCCCATCCCGCCGCTGCCTTGCTGCGAGATATGGCGATAACGGCCCCGCGCCTCCGAAAGCAGACGGGCCGTGCGCTGCTCGCTCTCCGCTTCGCGCACAGGAAAGGAGATGGCGGGAAGGTCCATCGTGTCGGCGGAATGCCCCAATGGAGGGGTGAAGGGACGGGGAGAGGCGGCGCCCATCAGTGCGTCAAGGTGTTCCCGCGCGTTGAGCGCGGCCGCCGCATCCGCAAGGCCCCCCTCGCATACCCGCAGCAACTCCGGCGAAAGGGCGGAAAGTCGCGCCGCCTCCAGGGCGGTGAGATGCCCAAAGCCTACCAGGATGTCCCGCCAGGAAACCCCGGCGGAGGCACCGCCTCGCCTTCCAAGATCAGCCAGTTCCTGCGGGTAAATGTCCTTGATACGCGCAGCAAGTAGCGCAAGGACCATCATTTCCAAGTTCGGCGTCACTACAGGTAAATTCCTTCGCCGGGACGGAATCGTGGACAAGGCTTAGTCTTGACAAAATGACCGCCTGACCGCGTCGATACACTACAGCAGTATAGTTAGTGAGTCAAGACGATGGACAAAAAAATTGCCGCGGAGACACTTGGGGTTATCCCCAGGAGGAAGCGTCTCCGCAGCGTGAGAAGGGGGCGTATGATGCCCTAATAAAATGTATGCGTACTCTTACTTGCCATCGGCAGCTTTGAGCTCTTCAACCAGGTCGATGTACTGCTGCTTGGCCTCATCCTGGCTGGTGCCTTCCAGAGCTTTCCAAGCGTCGTACTTGGCGCGGCCCACCATGTCGAGCATTCCCGGGCGCGCTCCGGCGCAATCGCCACTGCTGCCCTGCTTGTAAAGCGCGTACAGGCGCAGTTTGGTGAGGTTATCGGGCGCCTGCGAAAGCTGCGTCACCTGCGCGCTCGCGGCCTGAAATTGCTCCTGAAGCTCTGCGGACATGATCACATACTCCCATGGTTTACCTATTACCTACCTATCGTTAGGTAGCAAATTTTATCACACGATTTCTTGCCTTTGCAACTCATCCGCGTTGGCTGCGTCGACATAGGGGGAATTGCGTTTTACATAAAAATCACGAAGGTATGCTACAACGCAGGTATGATTGGAACGCACACGAGCCTCAGGAGACTATGCGCCAAGATGTGCGTGCTCCTGTGCTTTGCGGGCTTGGTGCTGATGCCTACCTTGCCCGCTCTGTGCGCACCCTCAGGTTGTGGCACAGATCCGGCAGCATGCGCCACCTGTCCCCATTGCGCCGAAGCTGCGGACGTACAGAGCGCCTCGTGCTGCACCTTGCCCAATGACACTACCGCGCAGCCCGAGAAACAGGCTGCCCAGAATTCTGGCTGTTGTTCCACAAGCGAATTGGCTGAAGGTTGGCTCGCTGCACATTCCTGCCCTTGCTCCATGTCCACCCCAACCCAGCCTGTGCAGTCCGCTCGTCTTGCTGTGGAGGTCCAGATAAAGCGCGCCCAGGATTCTTCGGTCGCGCTGTTGCATCTGCTTCCCGCCGAACCCATTAGCGCCTTGAACGTCGTACAGTTCCCGGGGGTAGTCACCCCTGCGGCCCCCCCAAAGCTGGCGCAACTCTGCCGCTATCGTTGTTGAAATACGGGGTTCTCTCCTGACCCCGGCCGAGGATGACCTCCCTCGGCCTCGCATTCTCTATCGGAAGATCCCGCGTGTCTGTTTGTGCGCGCGGGAGGTGCGAGACAACAACGACAAAACAAACCGGGAGAATCCTCTCATGTCTACCATCAAGAAGATCAGCCTTATGCTGATCGCGATTGCCTCTGTGTTCGCGCTTGCCAGCGGAACCGCCAGTGCGGCTTGCACTTGCGGCGACACCTGTAAGGAAGAGTGCGGCGAGACCTGCAAGTGCAGCGCGGAAGCGGCGAAGGCCACCTGCGGCTGCGGCGAGAAGTGCGCCGAAAAGTGCGGTGACGAGTGCAAGTGCGCGGCTGCGAAGTCTTGCTGCTGTGGCGACAAATGCAAGGATTGCTGTAGCGAGAAGTGCAAGTGTGACAGTGGCAAGGGAAAATGCTGTGGCAAGAAAGACAGCAAGTGCTGCGACACCAAGGACGCCAAGGCTTGCAGCAGCAAGGACGCCAAGGCCTGCAGTTCCGAGGATGCCAACAAGGAGGCTTCCTGTGGATGCGGCGAGAAGTGCGCTGAGAAGTGCGGCGATGCCTGCAAGTGCTAGCCCTCGGGCCACTTCATAGCTTCTGACTTTCTGCCCCGGTGCGCAGTCGCGTGCCGGGGCGCTTTTTTCGCATATCTAGCCTATTCACGACATGAGTATGAACCAGTCTCGAATGAATGTATTGGAGGAACCAGACACTCTAAGTGTTTGACATTAGTTAGCTTAGCTGAACAGCATGCTTGCCTGCGTGTTGGAAGCGTGCTATGTTGAGCAAGTCTACTTGAGGAGATTAGCCGTGCCGAAGGTGGAACGCATATTCAACAACCGCGAGCGCAAGCTCTTTCGCAAGCATATCCCCAAGTCGGAGACCTTGTTCGGCATTGGGTTTCTGGTCTTCACGGGAGTAATGGGCGGCTGGTTCATCGCGCAAGCCGATGCGTATGATCCCGCCGACCGTGACATATCCACCGAGGCCATGGAAGATGGGCAGGTGGAGGACAAGCTTTACCGCACGCCACTGGCACGTTGGGTGGATCCCTCACAGGTTTCCCATGCGGGTGGCGCCGCGCCCATGGATACCGGAGCATTTCCCGCGGCAATCCTCGAAGGGGGATGGAGCGTGGGCTCCCGCGCACAGGCTTTCACCCCGGACAATGTGTACGAGAAGATTAACGGCGCCGCCGACCAGTACATTCAATTTGGACTGAAGAACGCCTATTTCATCGGGTTGGAAGAACCGTCCGCAGGCCTCTCCCTGAATATTGAGCTTTATGACCAGGGCGCTTTCGAGAATGCTTTGGGCATATTCGCCGCGCAGCGCGATCCTTCCCAGGAAGTGGTGGCGGACGCGGGCGCTTACTACTACCCCACCAGCATCGGGGCCGTGGGCATTGCCGGACCTTATTATTTCAAGGTGGCGGGAGCGCAGGAGGGCGAGCCCACCATCGCCAAGGCGCGCCAGTTGGCTGCCGTCTTCGCCAATATGGGCAGTGAACGGGGCGCAGCTCCCAAGGCGCTGGATGTTTTCGTGGATATGCTGTCCGTTCCCTTCTCGAAAATTTCGTTCGAGAAGTCCGACGTGTTCCAGTTCAGCTTCGCGAAAGACTTCTGGTTCGCCCAGCCGGAAGAAAGCGGTCCCCGCTACTTCATCCACGAGGCCGGCGCGGAAGAAGAAGCCGTGGTGTTGTTTGACCAGTTGGTCGAGAACAACCTCTACGATTACGACGCCGTCGAGCAGGGAGCCGGACGCGCCCTGTTGAAACATAAGTTCCTCGATGAATTCCTGTTGCTTGAGCAGCGCGGATCCACGGTGTACGGCATGGATGGCCTGGCGGATCAGGAGGCGGGTGAACAGCAACTGCAACTGCTGGAAGGCGCCTTCTTCGATGAAGCCATGTAAAGACAGTCAAGGCAAAAAGATTCAGCATCCCGACTATGAGAAGGCGCCCATGGACCGCCGCGCCTTCTTTACTAAACTTGGTTTGGCGGGCGGCATTGCCGGGGGCGTGGGCTATGCAGCCCTCGCGCCGGAGGGCATGCCAGGCTCGCTGCGTGACCTGACCGGCCTGCGCAGCGAACCCAAGATAAAGCCGCTGCGACTGAATGACTATCGTGTGGAAAAGCCGGCGCTCGCCGCAGACGTGGGCATAGGACGCCAGGGCGACGTGCGGCAAAAGCTGCTCGCCGCGCTCGACGGCATCGGCGGTATCACCCACTACGTAAAGCCAGGGGATATCGTGCTGGTAAAGCCGAATGTCGCCTTTGACCGCGCGCCAAACCTGGGTGCCACTTCTAATCCGGAACTGTTGGAAGCCCTGATTCAGCTGCTGCTGGTGGATTGCCGAGCGCAGGAAGTGCGGGTGGCGGACAACCCCATCGAGTCTCCGGCCGATTGCTTCGCCAAGAGCCAAGTGGGCCCTACCTCACAGCGAGCGGGCGGGCGCATTTATCTGCCTGATTCCAACGCCTTCAAAATCCTGCACACGCCGGGTGCAAAGCTGATAGAAAACTGGTGGTTCTTTCATCGTCCCTTCACCAATGTGGACAAGGTGATTGGCCTGGCCCCCATCAAGGATCACAATCTGTGCAGCGCCTCGATGGGCATGAAGAATTGGTACGGCCTGCTGGGCGGCACGCGCAACCAATTCCATCAGGACATACATGAGATCGTCTCCGACCTCGTTGTCATGATGAAACCAACGATGACGATCCTCGATGGCCACCACATCCTGATGCAGAACGGGCCGACCGGGGGGGATCCATCGAACGTAAAGAAGGGCGACGCCGTGATCGCCTCGGTGGATCCGGTGGCATGCGATGCCTGGGCTTTCGAGCATCTCCTCGAGCGGGGCAAAGACTACCCGACCTACCTGCTCAAGGCCGAAGAAAAAGGCTGCGGCAAGGTGGACTGGACCGGACGCGTCAAGGAAGTGCTGGGATGAAGGGGAGCATCGCGTGATTCAAAAGTTCCAAGCGGCCCTGCAGGCTCGCATCGCAGGGATGACGCCGGAGAAGCTGTTCCGGCTGACCAATGTACGCATCGTCTCGCAGGTCTTTTTCTTCTCGGTTTTCCTCTTCAGCGTCTGGGCCACGTGGACTTCCCGCCTGGGTGGTTATCCGGTCTCCAGAATTCTGGAGATGGACCCGCTCGTCATGATCTCCAACATGCTAAGCACGGGCTACGTTTACCGTTATCTCGGATGGGGCATGTTGATTATCGTCGTGACGCTGCTGTTCGGGCGCGTCTTCTGCAATTGGATCTGTCCCTACGGCACGCTGCATCAGTTTGTCGGATGGCTCTTCAATGTGCGCAACGGCAAGGAGCGCATCCAGAGCAACCGCTACCGCGACATCTTCTTTCTGAAGTACGCCATACTCACGGTGTTCCTCATCATGGCCTTCATGGGCTCGCTGCAGATTGGCCTTCTGGACCCCATCTGCCTGATGTACCGCACCTTCGCTGTCGTCGTGGCACCCATGGTCGACATGAGCATCGACCAGCTTTCGCTGGGCCTTCATGGGCTTGGTCTGGACACCCTCTGGCTGGACAACCTGAAGTTCGGCCCCGGCGTGGAAGAGCGCATCTTCGTTGGCTCCTTCTGGATCGGGGTCATGATTGTCGGCCTCGTGGGAATGAACCTCGTCATACCGCGCTTCTTCTGCCGCGTGCTATGTCCGCTGGGCGCGCTCTTGGGCGTAATCTCGCGGTTCTCCCTGTTTCGCATCAACCGCGATGTCCACAAGTGCACCGACTGCAATCTTTGCCTGACCCGCTGTGAAGGCGCTTCCGACCCGCAGGGCGCGGTTCGTCAGAGCGAGTGTTTCTCCTGCATGAATTGCATCGACGACTGCCCCGAAGACGCGCTGAGCTTTACCATGACGCGGCTCGACACCAAGCAGGTTGTCGCGGCCCCGGACATCTCCCGCCGCCGTCTTTTCTTCGCGGGGATGGTGGGCCTGATGGCCACGCCCTTCATCAAGACGCATGGCGTGAATACCGACAAGCATTTCGAGCCCGAGCTCATCCGCCCGCCCGGCAGCGTCGAGGAAGCCGAGTTTCTCAAAAAATGCATCAAGTGTGATCAGTGCATCAACGCCTGTCCCACCAACGTGCTCCAGCCGGCCACCTTCGCGCAGGGCGGCATCGAGGCTCTCTGGACCCCGGTCATGGAATTCGAGATCGGCCATTGCCAGTTGAAGTGCACCATGTGCTCGGAGGTCTGCCCCACTGGCGCCATTCGCCGAATCACCGCCGAGGAAAAATTGGGTAAGGGCCCGTATCAAGAGAAGGGGCCCGTTCGTCTGGGCACCGCATTCTTTGACACGGGGCGCTGCCTGCCGCACGCCATGGAAATTCCCTGCGTGGTGTGTGAAGAGGTTTGTCCCACCTCGCCCAAGGCCATCCAGACGAAGGACGTCGAGGCCAAGGATGTGTATGGGAACATCGTCGTGTTGAACAAACCCTTCATGGTGCCCGACCTTTGTATAGGCTGCGGCATCTGCGAGAAGGAATGTCCCGTGAAAGACTCGCGCGCGGTCTACGTTACAGCGGTGGGGGAGAGCCGCTCGAACGAACGCCGTCTGTTGCTTAAAGAGCGTGAACTGGTCGGATAACCCCATACCCCGTAGAGCGGGAAAAGAGGAGGGCGTGCGATGAACCACCCAAGCGGTATGCCTCGTCGGGACTTCATGAAGGGCGCCATGCTTGGCGGGGCCGGGCTTGGCCTCGCGGGGGCCGCCACGGCCGCCGTTCCCAATGGCGTCCAGTACGCAGAGGCCGGTGCGGCGGATGCCGCAGGCAAGGTGCCCCGTCGTCAATTGGGCAAATCTGGAATGACTGTCCCCATCCTGCTGATGGGCGGCTCCCAGAAGTTCGACCCCAAGTACGACAAGATGCTGCACCGCGCCTATCACATGGGAGTGGACTACATCGACACGGCACAGGTCTATGCCGGCGGACAGTCTCACAAGACCATCGCTCCCTTCCTGCAGCAGGTGGGCCGCAAGAATGTCTGGATCACCTCGAAGGCTTCTCTCAAGGGCAGCAAGGCCACGCCGGAGAATTACAAGGTCCACATGCAGCAGTGCCTCGATGAACTCGAGACGGACTACCTCGACATGTTCTTCATGCACATGATCGACGACTTGGGCCAGCTCGAGCCGGACTTCATCAAGATGGGCGACGACATCAAGAAGAGCGGCAAGGCAAAGCTCTTCGGGTTTTCCTGCCACGATGGCAATGTTGCTAAGCTTATCGACAAGGCCGCTGATGTTGGTGGAATCGACGCCATCATGTTCCGTTACAACTTCCGGCAGTATGGCGACCTCGAACTCAATAACGCCATGGACAAGGCGCACAAGGCTGGCATTGGCCTGATTGCCATGAAGACACAGTCGTCGGTGCCGGATGAACTGGAAAAGGTCGTGGATTTCCAGTCGAAGAACTTCAATCTGCCGCAGGCCAAACTGAAATCCGTCTGGGCAGACGAACGTCTTGCCGCCTCCGTCTCGGGCATCACCAACCTGCAAATTCTTCAGGACAACGCCAGCGCCGCCATGTCACCCGAGAAGTTGACGATGAATGAGTTCCACCAGTTGAACAAACTGGCCCGGATGACCCGTTCCTACGCCTGCCTCGGTTGCAAGCAGCACTGCGAAAGCAAGGTTGCCGGCGAACTCAAGATTGCCGACGCCTTGCGTTACCTCATGTATCACGAGTGCTATGGCGATCCGGAAACCGCCCGCCTGCTTTATAACGCCCTGAGTCCGGCTGAGCGCGACTTCGAGGGTTTGGACCTGTCGGAGGCGACCCGCGCATGTCCTCAGGACATCCAGATCAGCGAGCGGCTCGCCGCTGCGAAGCGGGCGCTTATGGCCTAGGCATTCCACAGAAACAACGAAGGCGGCGGCCCACGAAGGGTCCGCCGCCTTTTCTTCTTTCTTGCTCAATGCTATTCGTAGGGCATAGTCTCGAACTCGGTCGAACAATAGATGCACTTCTTGTGCCGGGTGCTGTTGACCCGCTGACAGGTGGGGCAGCGCACCGCGCGCCGGGTGATTCGCCCATCGGGCATCCCATCCCGCAGATCCACTTCCTGTGCCATGCGTTCCAAGTCCGCATCCGTCAGATGCAAACGTTCGCGCACCAGTTCCCACAACGCCTGGTTTAGCAACGCCATCCGCTCCACCTGACGCTCAAGATCCTTGATGTCCCCGCGCGCCTCGTTCGCGGCGCTCTGCGCCTGACTGGCCCGCGATTGAGCCACCCGGTCGACCCCATTTACGGCCATGCTCGCGGCGTAAAACATGCCTGTTCCTCCCTCGTTTGGACCTCACGACGTTTAGAATACCACCAATTCGCGGCTTTCATTCGCAACTTTCTATAACGCTGCTTGCCCCCAAGTGCCAGCATGGCGTATACTTACCGTTAGACAGAGTAGTGCAGCCTTCGGGGCAAGGTGAAATTCCTGGCCGGCGGTATAGCCCGCGAGCGCGCAAGCGCAGGATCTGGTGTGATTCCAGAGCCGACGGTAAGAGTCCGGATGGGAGAAGGCCTGCGAGAGTAGTGTGTCCGCGCATAGGATGACGCAGACACGCTGCTTCGTTGGTTTTGCCCGTCCCCGAAGCTGTCCAGCTTCGGGATTATTCTTTAGTGCAAGACCTAAAACATATGCGGCGCGCGCTCGAACTCGCGGAGCGTGGGAGACTGGGCGTTCGTCCCAACCCCATGGTGGGCTGTGTCATCGTGCGGGATGGCAAGGTGATCGGCGAAGCCTACCACGAGGAGTTCGGCGGCCCCCATGCCGAGGTGCTCGCCGTCGAGGCCGCCGGGGGAAACATCAAGGGCGCGACTGTCTATGTCACGCTCGAACCCTGCGCGCATCAAGGCAAGACCCCGCCCTGCGCGGATTTCCTGATTGACCACCAGCCAGCAAAGGTGGTCGCGGCCATGCAGGATCCGAATCCCCTGGTCTCGGGGGCGGGGGCAGAGAAACTGCGCCATGCCGGCATTGAGGTGGAGATGGGCTGCCTCGAAGAGCAGGCGCGCAAACTCAATGAAGTCTTCGTGAAATTCGTCACCACGGGACTTCCCTTTGTAATCGCCAAATGCGCCATGACACTCGATGGAAAGATCGCCACCCGTACGGGGCATTCGCAGTGGGTCACCGGGGAGGCCGCCAGGGCGCGGGTGCACGAGCTGCGCAACCAGGTTGACGCCATCCTCGTTGGCAGTCGCACGGTGATGATGGACGACCCCAGCCTGACCACGCGCCTTCCGCAAGGCGGCGGCAGCGATCCAGTGCGGGTAATCCTCGATGCGGGGGAATATCTCGACGGTGACCGCAAGGTGTTTCGGGTGGACAGCGAAGCCCCAACCTGGGTCGCAGTGACCAAGAACCGGGAGTACGAGGGAGCGGATGAGATGCTCCGGGTTTCCCAGGGACCCGGCGGCGTTAACATGACGGAGCTGTTTCAGGTGCTTGGCGAGCGGGGGATTAATTCCCTCTTGATTGAGGGGGGCGGCACCACGCTGGCCTCAGCATTCGAGGCGGGCCTCGTGGATAAAGTGCTCTTCTTCATCGCCCCCAAGATTGTGGGCGGTGCCTCCGCCGTTACCCCCGTGGAAGGTTCTGGCGTGGAAATGATGTCGGACGCCATTCAGTTGCGTGACATGAAGGTGTCGCCCGTGGGTGAAGACTGGCTCGTTGAAGCCTACGTGGATCGGTAGCAACGACAATGTTTACAGGGATCATAGAAGAGGTTGGCGCGGTCTCCCGGCGCTCCGGTGCCGATCTGGAAATCATGGCCAAGCGTGTCCTTGAGGACGTCTCCCTCGGGGACAGCATCGCCATCAATGGCGCGTGCATGACCGTGGCCGAAATCAAGAGCGAGAGTTTCGTGGTTCAGGTTTCCCCGGAGTCCTACGCCAAGACCACGCTCGGCGCGCTGCAACCGGGCCATGCCGTCAACCTCGAGCGCGCCCTGCGCGCAGGTGACCGGCTGGGCGGACATTTCGTGCTGGGCCATGTGGATGGCGTCGGCAAGGTGGAGGGCGTGAAGGAAGAGGGCGGCTTCAGCGTGTGGACTTTCCGCGCCCCGGACTCCGTCGCGAAGTACCTGACCCCAAAGGGCTCGGTCGCTATCGATGGCATCAGCCTGACCGTGGTTGATCCCCAGGGCGACCGCTTCGCCGTGGCCATCATACCGACCACGCTTCGAGAGACCGTGTTGAGCAACCGACGTCCGGGCGATCCCGTGAACATGGAAGCCGACATGATCGGCAAGCATATCTACCACTTCATGCATCAGCCGGGTGGTGTGAGCAAGTCCTTCCTGAAGGAACACGGCTATGCCTAGGAGGATATCCGATGCTGGACAGCATTGAATCCGTCGTCGAAGACATACGCTCCGGCAAGATGATCATTCTTGTCGATGATGAACGCCGCGAGAACGAAGGCGACTTGGTGCTGGCGGCCGAGCAGGTCACGCCGGAGGCGGTTGCCTTCATGGCAGCCCAGGGGCGGGGTCTCATCTGTCTCTGCCTGACCCCAGAGCGCATTGATGCATTGGGCCTCAAGCCCATGGTGGCCGACAACACATCGCGCTATGAGACCGCCTTCCACACCTCCTTTGGCGTCGCCGAGGGAACGACAACGGGCATCAGTGCGCACGATCGCGCCAAGGGCATACTCGCGGCGGTGGACCCGAAGACGCGCCCGGAGGACCTCTACCGCCCGGGGCATATCTTTCCACTGCGCGCCCGGGAAGGAGGGGTGCTCGAGCGCGCAGGCCATACCGAAGGCTCCGTCGAACTTGCCCGCCTTGCGGGTCTAAAGCCCGCTGCGGTGATTTGCGAGATCATGCGCGACGATGGACACATGGCTCGCCTGCCCGACCTGCGTGAGTTCGCCCGGAAGCACGGCCTCAAGCTGACCAGCATTGAACTCTTGAAACAATATCTCACAGCCAAGAGCCAGGTAGCCTGAACGTCAACCATCACAAGACGATTATCCCCACGATTCCAAGGGAGTTGAAGCATGAGCAAGAGCATCGAAGGACATTTCCGCCCCGAGAAGAAGAAGTTCGCCATCGTGGTGAGCCGATTCAACGACTTCATCACGTCACGTCTGCTTGGGGCGGCCGAAGATACCCTCGTTCGTCACGGCGTCAAGGCGGACGACATCACTGTTGCCTGGGCCCCGGGCGCTTTCGAAACCCCGCTGGTGGTGAAGAAGATGGCTGAGAGCGGGAAGTACGACGCGGTCATCGCTCTCGGGTGCGTTATTCGTGGGGGAACGCCTCACTTTGATTATGTGGCGGGAGAAGCAGCGAAAGGGGTGGGACAGGTAGCGATGCAGACGGGCGTGCCCGTGCTCTTCGGAATATTGACCACCGACACCATCGAGCAGGCCATCGAGCGCGCGGGCACCAAAGCCGGCAACAAGGGAGCCGATGCCGCCATGGCCGCCATCGAAATGGTCACCCTGCTCGAAAAGCTCTAGCCTTAACTGTCCGGGAGGCCAGACCTCGTGTCCGTATCCGCGCCCGCGCGCACGCTCGCCCGTGAACGTGCCATGCAATTCCTTTTCTCCATCGCCTTCACCAACTACGATTGGCGGGAGGTGATGGAGGAATTCTGGGAATCGAATCCGTCGCGCCCGAATGTGCGTAAGTATGGTGAGATGTTGATCACCGGCATCAACGAGAAAATCGGCGCGGTGGAGGATGCCCTGATCCGGGCGCTGAAGGGCTGGCGGCCCGAGCGGGTGGGGCGTGTCGAATGGGCCATACTCCAAGTTGCGGCCTACGAGATTCTCTTCGTGAAGGATGTGCCGCCGCGTGTCGCCATCGACGAGGCCATTGAACTCGCCAAGCGCTACGCGCCCGCCGAGGGCGCCACCTTCATCAACGGCGTGCTGGATGGGGTGATGCACACCGCCGAGCGCCATGGCCAGACCAACCTCGACTGAAGTCTGCGCCGCGGTCAGATTGCGGCGCTGACGCCTGGCCCGCTAAAGTACCGTCATTCCCAACAACGAGGAGCCCCCCATGAGCCAGGAGAAGTCCCAGAACTATCAGAATCACG
>JBJOID010000298.1:0-6470 GCA_046047315.1 Candidatus Hydrogenedentota bacterium
CTGACCGGCGGCGTCCGGGACAACGTGCAACGCGAACTCGCCGGGGACCTCGCTGGTTCCGTCGAGGGGGTGAGTCGCGTCGAGAACAACATCATCGTGGCGCCGGATGCGGAGAGCGAAAAGGATCGACGCTCGTGGAAGCAGGCCATCGAGGACCGTAGCGTCACCGCATCGGTCCGGGCGCGCCTCATCTACAATGGCGAGTTCAAGGGCCTCAAGGTGGGCGTGCAGACCGTGAATGGCGTGGTCACCCTTTACGGCGTGGTCCGCAGCGAAGAGCAACGCAACAAGATGCTCCGCATCGCCTCCGAAACGCGGGGCGTGTCGCAGGTGGTCAATAACCTCGTGGTGCAGCCGCCCGAGGCCGTTACGGAGAAGCCCTTCCGGGAAGTCGGCTACACCATGTCCGATGAACTCATCGAGAAGCGTATCGAGAAGACCCTGCTCCTTAACCGCCACATCACGGTGCGCAATCTCGACATTGAGGTGAACAACGGCGTAGCCATACTCAGTGGCGGGGTCAACACCGAAGAGGAGCGCAAGCTGGCCGAAGAGCTGACCCGAAGCCTCGGCGGCGTGACCGACGTGCGCAACGAGATTCAGATCAATCCGGGCGTGGTGGTCTTCGACCAGCCCACCGAGGCGCAGCCCCTGTCCGAGCCAGTGGCCCTTGAAGACATCGATCCGGTAGACGAGCCCATGCCCGAGGCCGCGCCCAGCGTCGAGGCAACTCCCCTGCGCTAGCGGGAGGAGAGCACGCCGCGATGGCCAGAAAGCCCGAAGAGCGACAGCAGTACGCTATTGCGTTGTTTGTCCTGGTGACCCTCGTGGTCACCATCGGCGTGGCCATGCTCCTTGGGGGACGCCAGAAAGGTCAGGGCCTCCAATCCAGCCAGCGTTTCACGGCCAAGCCCGGCACCATGCGGGAAAATGCCGTGGCCTTGAGTTCCAGCAAACGCCAGACCGATGAGCAGCCGGGCGGCGCATCGGGCGCCCCATCGGGAAATGGCGGGGATACTTCGGGTGCGCAGCAGCAGGAAATGCCGGCAGAGGAGCAGAAGCCGCTCCGTGTGCGCAGTCTTTCCCCGGAGGAGGCTGCGGCGGAATCCCCCGAGGAGCAGTCCATACGCGAGGCGCTGAATGACCTGTCGCCAGAGCGGGGCATCGAGAAGCTGGAAGCCTTGTTGGAAACTGAATTGAACGACGATGATCGTGCGCGGGTTCATGCCGCCATCGCGAAGTTGTGCGGGCAATTGGACACGCCCGACATGGCGCGCCAGGATCAGGCGCTCCAGCTTGCCCAGGCCTTTGCGTCCAGCCCGGATACCGTGTTGGATACGGCCAGGACGCATGCGGAAATTCTCGCCCAGCGCGGCGATTACCCCGGCGCGATGGGCCGCATTCGCGCGGCGCGCGACGGCATGGGCGCGGCATCGGCGGAGCGCGCAACCCTTGGGGTTTTCCTCGGCGGACTCCTTGAAACCCAGGGAGATGCGAGCGCCGCCGAGGATGCCTATGCGGCGGCCTTTAAGGACGCGCGTGAGGCGGGCTCGCAGGACGGCGAGGGCCGCGAGGAAGTGCTGCGTCAGGCGGGCATGCGGCTGTCGCGCATGTATCGCGCCTCGGGTCGCGGGGCGGAAGCTGACAATCTGGCCGGCGAGTTGGCCGCCGCGCTGGCGCCATAATGATTTTTCGGGAGGAAGACTTCAATGAGTGGAAACACCAAGCGCTTTTTGGCATTCGACCTGGGCGCGGAGAGCGGTCGCGCGGTCGTGGGCATCGTCGAAAACGGGCGTATCACCCTCGATGTCTTGCATCGCTTTCGCACCGAGGGACTGGTCATGCTCGGCACGCGCCAATGGGATGTGACCCGCATCTATGAGGAGATGCTCACCGGGCTCACACTCTGCGCCCGGAAGCACGGTCCCCTGCTGGACGGCATCGGCGTGGACACCTGGGGCGTGGACTTCGGTCTCGTGGCGGGCGATGGCTCGCTGCTGGGCAACCCGGTGCATTATCGCGACCGCCGCAACGATGGCATGCTGGAACTGGCGTGGGAGCGCTATGGCAAGGAGAAGCTCTATCTCCAGACCGGCATTCAGTTCATGCAAATCAACACGGCGTTCCAGGTGTTGAGTCTCGTCGAGTCACGTTCTCCGCTCCTTGCCGCCGCAGACTCCCTGCTTCTCATGGGCGACTTGTTTCATTACCTGCTCAGTGGTGTGCGTAGCTGTGAATACACCAACGCCTCCACCAGCCAGTTGCTCGACCCGCATACCCGCGCCTGGAACGATGAGGTCATCGAGGGGCTGCACCTGCCGCGCGACGTGTTCATGGACCTCACCCCACCCGGCACGCAAATCGGCACGCTCCTGCCCGAGATTGCCGCGCTGACCGGCATTGCGCCGGGCACCCCCATCATCGCGCCTGCAACGCACGACACCGGCTCGGCCGTCGCCGCCGTGCCGGTCGGTGATTCCTCCACGCCCTGGGCCTACCTTTCCAGCGGCACCTGGTCTTTGCTTGGCGCGGAACTGCCCGCTCCCTGTGTGAACGAAGCCAGCATGGCCGTCCCCTTCACCAACGAAGGCGGCGTCGAGGGAACCATCCGCTTCCTCAAGAACATCTTTGGGCTGTGGCTTGTGCAGGAGTGCCGACGCTCATGGGAGCGTGGGGGCGAAACGCTGGACTATGCCACGCTCACCGCGCAGGCCGCAGCGAGCCCGGCGTTTCAGTCAGCCATCCCCCTTGATGATCCAAGGCTGCTTGCTCCCGACGACATGCCCGGCCTGATTCAGGAACTCTGCCGCGCCAGCGGGCAAGCCGTCCCCGAGGGCCGCGGCGCGATCATACGCTGCGCGCTCGAGAGTCTCGCCCTGAGCTACCGGCGAACCTTGCATACCATGGACGATATCCTCGAGCGAAAGACCGAGGTATTGCATGTCATCGGAGGCGGAGTGCAGAACGAGTTGCTCTGCCAGATGACCGCCGACGCTTGCGGCATTCCCGTGCTGGCGGGCCCGGTGGAGGCCACCGCCTTGGGCAACATTGGCGTGCAGGCCATGGGCGCGGGCGTATTCAGCTCCCTCGCGGAAATGCGTACCGCCGTCGCAGCATCGGTGGAGCTTCGCCGTTATGAACCGCGCGACACCGCCGCCTGGGATCGCCTCGCAGGGTAAGGTGTAGGCTAAGGCCGAGCGGCCGCCTGCACGCGCCGCGCATGTCCCTGGCGCAGTGTGTCGAGCAAGGTTCGCAGTTCGGCCATCGACTGGATACGATGCGCGCCGATGTCGTCGATTACGTCGCCATAGGCCGCCGCGCCCATGCCGCCAACAAGCAAGGAGACGCCTGCGGGCAGATAGGAACGCGCCAGTTCGCGGAGCTCCCGCGCGAGCGCGGGATCATCCGGGGGGTATACGATGCTCAACGCAACCGCCGCCGCGCCAGTCTCCCGGGCGATCAGGCCCACGTCTTCCGCCGGCAGCGCCGCCCCCATGTAGACCACATGCCAGCCCGCGCTCGACGCCGTATCCGCCACGATCAACGCGCCAAGTTCATGGTGCTGTCCGGAGGGCGTCGCCACCACCATCACGGGGGCGCTTTCCTGTTCCGCGTAATTGCCGCGAATGGTAATCAGGAAGTCGCGAATAATCACCGAGGCGAAATGTTCATGCGCCACCCGTAGCTTGCCCGATTGCCAGCAGCGTCCGAGCCAATCCAGCAAGGGCAGCAGAAAAGAATCCATCAGCAGCGGCCGCGCCAGCTCGGCATTGGCTGCGCGAAGCGTCTCCGCAAGTCCGCTGTCGTCGAAGTGTTGTATGGCCTCACGCGCGGCTGCGCTCAGCCGTGCAAGTGATGCGTTCTCCTCGGGCAGGGAGCTCGTTCCCAGGGCCAGCGAATCCGACGCTGCGTCCTTCTGAAGCGCTTCCAGTTCTGGAATGCTCAATCCCGCGATCGTGCCAATCGCATGGCCCAAACGGGTGGCCGCACCGAGCAAGCGCAATCGATCGATGTCGGCGTCGCTGTACAGACGGCGGTTCGTGTCCGTACGGCCCGGCTCTACCGCCCCGTAGCGTTTTTCCCACACGCGGATCACGTGCGGACTTAGCCCGGTGCGGCGCACGACGACCTGCATGTTGTGGCGTGGATCCTGATAACTCATCGAAACCCCTGTCTAGATATCGTCTATTTTTTCAGAGACGATGTAGCAAAGGCAAAGTTTTCGAGAGTTTTATTCGTTTCGCGATTTTGCCTAGAAAGTCGCTGCCTTGCTGAAGAAGGCCTCCAGCTCCGGCCCGGGTTCAAAGTCTGCCACGACGGAAGCGGTCTTGTTGGAGCGCGAGGAATTGTGATCTTGCGCCTTGGTGCCATAGGCGCCGTCATAGCGTCCAAGCAGCTCGTTATAGAAGTCCGGGCTTTTCGAGGCGGTCTTGTTGGAGCGGGAGGAGTTGTGGTCCTGCGCCGGGGCGGCAAGCACTTCCGAGGCCCACGCGCCGCCGTCGCCCACGTTGTCCATCGCGCGCGATGTCTTGTTGGAGCGCGACGAGTTGTGGTCTTGTGCGGCGGCAATCTTCAGCAGATTCTGCGCATCACCGAGATCATCCACACCATCGCTGATGATGCTGGCGGTCTTGTTGGAGCGGGAGGAGTTGTGGTCCTGCGCCTTCGTGCCGCCACCGAGATCATCCAGTTCTTCGCTCCACGCCTTGGCCACCGCGCGCACGATCGCTTCACACTCGGCGTACTCGCTAATCCGCGTGAGGCGGTGGTAACGGCTCAGGTTCGCAGCCTCGCGGTCAAGAATCGCGATCATCTGCTCTAGCGCGCTCACCGAAAAATCGTATTGCCACTGAAATTTCTCGGGGGAATCATCGTCGGCAACGAAATCCACCACCAGCCTGCGCTGGTTGCTGTCACGCTCCGTGCTCAGGTCCACGTCCACGGTCGGGTAAAAGGAGCCGAAGCCCAGTCCCAGCGGCTGACGGCTGTGGCCATCAATATTGCGCAGCACGCAGAAGACGAAGATATCCAGAAGCCGCGACCATTCTTCACCTTGAAGGCGCTTTTCGATTTTGCCTTCCACGTCTCGCAGCCAGGCGAAGCTGCTCAGTTGCTTGATCAGTGCGTCATCGAATACCGAGGTGACACAGGGCTGCTCAATGGCCGGGCCGAGGTCGAACTCAAATCGCATCGTGCGCCGCACTTCGCCATCGGGGCTGTTTGTGTACGCAGGCTCGAAGGCGCCCAGGCCATCCACCGCCACACGCTTGCCTTCCGCCACCTGCGACGCGATGGTCCAGCTTAGGCCATTCCAATAGAGCGCCGTGTCGGATTCACTGAGACCAAGCTGCTCTTGCAGCACCTTGTTCGTGTCAATGCCCTCTGCCGAAACAAGTCCGGACATCCCCATCAAACACACCAATGCCGAAAGAAATATCCCGTGTCTCACCCTCAATTCCTCCCCAGTCGTTTACATGTCAGATAGACATACGGAAGTTTACCATCCAAGCTGCCGACGCGCAAGGAATTCGTGATTTTATGGATTTAGCGTCAAACGATGCACTGCACCCGCCTCGACCTGCTCGCGGCTCCAGAGTACGGGTCGATACTCACCCGCCAGCCAAAGGGGCAGCTGGTCGTCGTAGTGGGGGCTTCCGGGATGACCGCTCTGCCCCGTGCTGTTCACCGCCATACTCTTGCCAAAATCGCCGAGATCGACAATGCGGCGGTAGGCGGGCAAAGTACGGATTTCGTAAATGCCGTCCACATTCTTATGCCGGGCGGCATTGACCGTGGCGAAAGCGCCTGGCGCCGGTAGGCCCACGCGGTTCACCCAATCCTCAATCCGCGCGATACCGCTCTTGCCGAGGAAGCCGTTTCGGAAGGCGGCCTGATGCAGCTGGCCCCATTGCCATGCCTCGGGATCATCGCCGAAGGTTTCCACCGCCAGACTCCAGGCCTCCTCCAGACTGCGCTGCACCATGGCCGGGGCGCCCTCGATCATCTCGGTGGATTGGTCGTCCCAGAAGGGCGCGGCGCCCGGCGCCTGGGCCAGCAGTTCCAGGCGTCGCACCGTCACCATGTCCGGGCTCAGATCAACCGTCGGCCCCACGTCGTCGGCAAAAACGTTGGCGCAGAGGCGCTCGACGAACAGGCCCGCGAGCACCGCGCCCGGATTGTCCGCCTCGAAGCCGCCGTCCCACGCCATCAGGATGCGACGGGCGTCGCCTTCGGGAGCCTGTCCCCGTTCCAGCAAGGCCCGCAAGGCGGCGGCCAGCTCGGGTGTGGTGGCGTCGAACTGAATCTGTGCAAAGGTGTCGAAGCTGTGGCGCGGCGTCGCGTCCAGCAGGTACTCAATGCGGCTGCCCCGGTAACCCATGATTGGGTAGGGGGCGGTGTCCACCGGGTAGGCGGTCTTCAACTGGCTCTGCAAGAACAGCGCGTATTCCGCGGGCACGGCAGGCTGGTTG
>JBJOID010000299.1:0-3400 GCA_046047315.1 Candidatus Hydrogenedentota bacterium
GCGGTGGACCTGCGCGACCTGAACAAGAAGTCGCGCAGCGCGCTCGAGTTCTGGCAGCAGCGGGGCGATCAATGGGAGAACGCGGATCGCATCCAGAGCGAGATCGACCAGATGGTGAACGAGCTTTAAGCTTCGCGCTTGGGGCTGGCGCGAACGCCGACCCATGTGGCATGCTCTGCGCGGTAATTCCATCCCGCCATCATCCCCGGAGAGTTTCATGCGGCGCGCGCTGACAGTGTATCTCGTCCCCCTGGCCAGCGGATTGTGCCTGTCGCTCTGCTTTCCCAGCCTGCATCTGTATTACCTTGTCTGGGTTGCGCTGGCGCCGCTCGTCTATGTTTCATCGCTGGAGCCCTGCGTCCGCAGGGGTGCGCTGCAATGGTTTCTGGCCGGGTGGATGTTTCACTCCTTCCTGCTGCAATGGCTTATGGCGAACATTTTCTGGGCGGGCGGCTGGGCCGTGCTGGGATACCAGCTGCTGGTGCTGGCGCTGGCGCTGTTCTGGGGATTTCTGGGCGCGGGCTGGAGTTATCTGCTACGGAGGCGGCCGAGCTTTGGCGCCCCCTTGCTGGCGGGACTTTTCCTGGCGGTGGAGTGGATGCACGCCAATTTCGCCACGGGCTTTGGCTGGAGTGCGTTGGCCTATAGTCAGGGCCCCAACCTGGCGCTGCTGCAATGGGCGGCGCTCGGCGGCGCGGCACTGGTGGCCTTACCGATAATCTATGCCAACGCGGCGATTGGCCTTTTCTTTGCCCGCACTCCCGGCCGCTGGGGGCACTTGATTGCGGCCGCCGTGGTGGCGGTGGCCATGCACCTGGGCGGCGCCGCGATGCTGGACCTGCCCAACTACAAAAGTCAGCCGCTGAAGGCCGCCGTCTTCCAGAGCAATTACACGAATGAAATGAAGTGGGACGGCGAGTACACCATCGACATGGTGGAGCGGGCCGCGAGCCATTCGGCGAAGCTGGAAGAGTTTCAACCCCTTGACCTGATGGTCTGGCCCGAAGCGCTCGTGATGTATGACTATCAGCATCCGGAGTTGTTCGGATGGATGAAGGAATACGCCGCCTCGCAGGACACGGCCCTGCTGACTGGAACGGTTCGTTACGAAGACAACCGGAATTACAACTCCTCGGTCTTGCTCTCGCGGGTGGGCGAAGTCGCCGGATACTATGACAAGGTGCACCTTGTTCCCTTTGGAGAGTATGTGCCCTTCGAGGAGTACCTCGGCTTCGTGCAGCAGGTGGTGCAGTCCTCGGTGGATCATGGCGTGGACCAGAAGGTTCTGGAGACGGACGGCATCCGGATTGGCCCGCTGATCTGTTTCGAGGTGCTGTACCCGGGGATGTCGCAGCGCCTGCGCGCCGGGGGCGCGCAAGTGCTGGCGGTGATGACCAACCTGGCGTGGTTTGGATCCAGCAGCGCGATTGCGCAGGAGATTGAGATTGCCCGCTTGCGCTCGGTGGAAAGCCGCCTGCCGCTGCTGCACGCGTCGAACACGGGGGTCTCGGGGGCCTTCGACCCGTGGGGACGCTTTAGCGCGGTGGACACTTGGGTGACCGCCTCGGGGCGGCTGGTGCAACGTGATCCGGACGCTTTGCTCACGGGTACCGCGGCGGGGTTGCGCATGGCGCATCGCCGGGCCTTGGGCGCCTTCGACGTGGCGGCCCCGGCGCATCATCCTTTTCCGGGCGGTCCCGTGCTGACTCCGCTGATTCTTCTCTTCCTGACCGCGCTGCTGTGTGGCGCAGTGTTTCTTCCCATGCCGCGCTGGCCGCTTCCGCAGGAATCGACCCCGGAAGCGCCCCCCATGACTCCGCAGGTTGCCAGCGCCGAAAAGCCGTCATCGGAGGTGTTCCCCACACCACCGGACGACATCTCCATCTAGTGATGCGCAAGTCGCGCACCCAGTGGGGGAACAGGCCGTGAGCGTGCCGCGCGCGCAGTTGTCGCGCTTTATGGCGGTCTTCGCCGGGGGCACGCTCATCAGCCGGGTGCTGGGGCTGGTGCGGGACGGCGTGCTGGGCTATTACGTGCCGGCCGCTTCGCGCGATGCTTTCTTCCTGGCCTTTCAATTGCCGAACATGCTTCGCGACATGCTGGGGGAAGGCGCGGCCAACGCGGCACTGGTTCCAGTATTCACGCGACGGCTGGAGCGTGACGGCGAGGCGGGTTATCGAAACTCGGTGCGCGCGGTGCTCGGGGTGTTCATCGTCCTGTTTGCGGCGGTGACTTTGGCGGGCGTGCTGCTGACGCCGTATGTCCCCCATGCCGTGGAACTGCTGCGGCAGTGGAGCGGCGGTGAGGCCAAGCCCGAGGAACAGTGGCAATCCACCGTGGCCATGATGCAGTGGCTCTTTCCCTATCTATTCTTCATTGGACTAACGGCCTTTGCCACGGCGCCGCTGTTCATAGCGCGGCACTACTTCACGCCGTCGTGGACGCCGGCGCTGCTGAATGTGGCGCTGATTGCGGGCTGTGTAGCCCCGGCGGCATGGTTTGGCGGTGCGGAATGGGGACTGGTGGCGGGAGTATGGGTGGGTGGAATTGCCCAGATGCTTGTCATGTTTTGGGCGATGCGGCGACGCACTGGGGTGTTGATGCCAGCCTTCGCGCCACGCCATCCGGACGTGGGGCGCGTCTTCCTGTTGCTGGGGCCGGTGGTGCTGGGACAGACCGCGGGGGAGATCAATAAACTGGTGGACCGCTTCTTCGCGTACAGCCTGGAGGCGGACACGGTGACCGCGCTTTATTACAGCAACCGCTTGATCCAGTTGCCACTGGCGCTGTTCGGCATAGGCGTGTCGGTGGCGATTCTCCCAACGATTGCGCAGGCCCTGGCCCGGGATGACGCCAAGACCGCCCGGGACACGCTGATGCTGGGACTGCGACAGAGTTTCTTCTTGCTGGCCCCGGCCACGATTGGCCTGATGGCGCTGGGCGAGCCGGTGATCCGGATCCTGTTTGAGCGGGGCGAGTTCACCGTGACGACGACGGCCATGACCAACACGGCGATGTTCTACTACGCGGGCGGGCTTTTGGCCTTCGGTTGGATCAAGGTCGCGGCGCAGGGCTTTTATGCCGCCCAGGACACCCGGACACCGGTGACCGTGGCGGCATTGAGCATGCTGCTGAACATCGCGCTCAACTTTGCGCTGGTGCCATCGATGGGATATCGGGGGTTGGCTCTGGCAACCACCCTGTCTTTCGGGCTGAATTTCGCGGCGCTCTACGTGCTCTTGACGCTGCGCTATGGGCGGCTGTTTGATTTCGACTTTGCCGTGGATATCGTGAAGACCATGGCGGCGTCGGCGGTTGCCGTGGCGGCGGCGGGACTGCTGCTCGGTCCGGGCATGGAGGCCCTGCCGGTGGCGCTGGGCAAGAGCACCCTCGTGGAGGC
>JBJOID010000300.1:0-2800 GCA_046047315.1 Candidatus Hydrogenedentota bacterium
ATGTGTTCATCGCGGCGCGCGGCGCCGAGGTACCGGTGAGCGAGCTCGAGGCGCGGGTGGGCATGATCGAGAAGGGCGCGCCGGCGGAATCCGCGCCCTTGTGGCTGCTGGCGGACGGAGAAACCGGAGCCGACACCAGCCGCCCAGCCGACGCGACCGGCTGGCAAACGGGCGACCTGATTCTCACGATGAATGGCGCTCCTGTGAAGAACGTGGCCGAGATCGCGGTCAACGGGGTATTGAAGGGGGAAGGCGCCACGCATGCCTTCGTGATGGAGCGGAGCGACGCCGATGGAAGGACGCTTCGATACTACTCCGAAGTGTCGCCGAAGAAACTGAAAGAGACCGATGAGTATCCGCGTATCGGCTTTGCTCCCTACGACGGGGCTCTGGTGAACGATGTCTTGGGGGACAGCCCCGCTGCGGCGGCGGGGCTTGAAGCGTCGGACCTTATCCTCCGGGTGAATGGCATACCCGTGGACCGCGCCACCTTCGTGAAGCGCGTGGAGGAGACGCCGGAGGGTGAGTCGCTGACCCTTGCCGTTCAGCGCGGGGAAGCCACAATCGAGAAGACCTTGACCCCGATGACGCTGGGGCGGCTGAACGAATTGTTCATCGCCTCGCGCTACAACGCCATCAGCGGCGAGGGGGCAGACGCGATTCCCGTGGTGGCGGGACTTACGCCGGAGTATGCGGAACGCACGGGTTTGATGGAGAAAGACCGCATCGTCTCCATCAACGGACAGCCTGCCACGGCGAAGCTCCTCTATGAACTCGAGAAGAACAATCCCGGCGGCAGCCTGTCGGTTACCGTGGAGCGCCCGGCGGTGCTGTTCGGCTTGATGCGGGGCGCCTCGACCTTGGAGGCAGAACTACCCGTGGCCTCGGTACGGGCGATTGGCGTCGGCCTGGAGTCGCCGATGGTGTTCCATCGAGTGCCTGCGGCGGAGGTGTTCCCCACGGCTTGGCAGGAATGCAAGCAGCAGGTGGGCTTAGTGATTGGCACAATCCAGGCGTTGGTGTCGCAGAACGTAAGCGCGAAGGAGCTGGGCGGCCCGGTGATGATTGCGCAGGTGACGATGCAGGCGGCGGAGCTGGGATGGGAACGCTTGTTCCGGACCACGGCCTTCATCAGCCTTAACCTGTTCATCCTGAATCTGCTGCCGCTGCCGGTGCTGGATGGCGGACAGATCGTGGTGAACCTCATCGAGGCGATACGCCGCAAACCCTTGAGCTTTGCCATACAGGAGCGCATCCAGCAGGTGGGGGTGGTGATGCTCATAGCGTTGATGCTGTTCGTCACGTGGAACGACGTAAACCGCATCATTGGCAGCCTCATTCCGGGGCAGATGTAGCGCAAGCGCGGCAAGCGCTTCAGCTGAATCCAAGGGCCCGCCTCCGGTGATGGCGGGCCTTGACCCTATCCAAGGCACGGGGAGCAAGATCGTGGGAGAGATTGTCTGCAAGTTCGGGGGCACGTCGTTGGCGGATGCCTCCTGCATACGGCGTGCGGAAGCCATCATCCGGTCCGACGCGCGCCGGCGCTTCGTGGTGCCGTCGGCCCCGGGAAAGCGCACGCCCGAGGATCGCAAGATCACGGACCTGCTTTACGCGTGGTTTAACATCGCCCGAGAAGGACTTGACGCCTCCGAGCCGCGCGACCTGGTGCGGCAGCGATACGAGCAGCTCGTCGCCGACCTCGGCGTCGCGCTCGACATGGGCGCCTTGATAGCCGAGATCGAGGCCAAATTACCTGCTTGCACAACGCCCGACTACATGGCGTCGCGCGGGGAATACCTGAACGGCAGAATCATCGCTGCGCTGCTGGGGGCCAACTTCGTCGATCCGGCCGAATGCATCCGCTTTGACGAAGAAGGCAATCTTGACGAATCCAGCTACGCGGACCTCGCGGCGCGTCTTTCTGGAGAGGGACTCTTCGTGGTGCCGGGTTTTTACGGTGCCTTGCCCAATGGTGAGATCAAGACCTTTTCTCGAGGTGGCAGCGACATCACCGGGGCCATCGTGGCGCGGGCGGTGAATGCGGAGGTGTACGAGAACTGGAGCGATGTCTCCGGATTCCTGATGGCCGACCCCCGCATCGTGGATAATCCCCGCGAGATTCGAGAGATCACCTATCAGGAACTGCGCGAGCTTTCCTATATGGGCGCCACGGTTTTGCACGACGAGGCCATCTTCCCGGTGCGCAAGGTGGGCATTCCCATCAACCTGCGTAACACCTGGAAACCCGAGCATCCGGGCACGCGCATCGTCTCGACCCGCCAGTCCAGCCAGCCGGTCTGCGGCATCGCGGGCCGCGCCGGCTTCTCGATGATCAATATCGAGAAGGCCTTCATGAACAAGGAGCGGGGCTTCGGGCTGCGTGTGCTCCGCGTGCTCGATGACTACAACATCGGATGGGAACACATGCCCACGGGCATCGACACTTTGTCGCTCATCGTGCGCGATGAAGAGCTGGCGAACTACGGCAAAGCGGTGATCGAGGCGATTCGCGGCACCTGCAATCCCGACGAGGTCACGCTTGTGCCCGGGCTCGCCATCATTGCCACCGTCGGCACCGGGATGAACCACCATGTGGGCGTTGCAGCCCGGCTCTGCTCCGCTATCGCCGAGGCGGGTGTTAACCTCCGCGTGATCGATCAGGGCTCGTCTGAAATGAACATCATCATCGGCGTTGAAGAGCGCGACCTCCACACGGCGGTGCGGGCGCTCTACAACGCCTTCGCAGAGTGGGACGCGGGAAAATGAAACGCCGCACCAAGATCATCTGCACCATCGGGCC
>JBJOID010000301.1:0-7094 GCA_046047315.1 Candidatus Hydrogenedentota bacterium
TCCTCTGTGCCCACAAGAACAAGGTTGCCGTCGTAATAGCCGTCGCCCGCAAGGGCGCTGGAGGCGCTGTTGGAGACCGGGGGAAGGCTGTTGCTGTAAGGGTACAACTGGCCATCCGGAACACCATAGGCCACGCCGGTGCTGATGGCGCCGCCCTGGTTGTCCCCGCCCGACTCGAACACGATCCGCCCGGTGGCGGTGTTCATGATCGCCTCGAATTCGTTGTCGTCCACAACACGGTTCTCGTTCTCGTCCGGGAAGGGCGCGGGGAAGGAATTCGGCACCGGGCCGTCCGTCTGCTGGTTCTCATCCGTCGGATAGTCCAGGTACAGGTTGGCGAACTGGTTCAGGTCGCCGTCGGCGTTCGTGGTCGCGGCCACCATCGGCACGTTCGTCATGTTGCCGGTCGCCCCCTGCACGATCTTGCCGTTCACCGTGCTGTGCTGATAACCGCGCAACTGCGACGCCTGGAGCTGTGCAGCGTTGTACTCGCTGAAGTTCTGCTGAAGCACTTTGCCGCGCGAATAAAGCGTGCCCGCCAGGTTCGAGTCTGCCTCGTTGGCGCGCACTACGATCGACTCGAGCGAAGCCACCTTCACGCGGTCGAAATTGTTGTAGTTGTCCGGCGTGTTGTTCAGTTCGAGCGGCAGCGAGCGCACCTCCGCATGACACAGGATGCAGCTGATGTTGTTCGCCAGTATCGCGAACTGTGCATGGTTGCGGGTCGGGGCGCCAATCTCAAGCACTTGCACCGCCGTCTTGCTCTTGCTGCCAATCGTTGCCGTCGAGCGCACCGTCAGCCAGGCATTCTGCAGGCTGTCGAATCGCGCGATGCGCACGCTATCGAGCGTGGCCATCGGATACGCCGAATCCCCCGTCGAGAAGGGGCGCGGCTCGGCCAGCATCTCCTTGCCATACTGGGCCTCGTCTCCCGAGGGAACGTCCAGCTGCCCGTTGCCGTTGCCGTCCTCTCCCGTGTCGAGCGTGCCGTTCCCGTTCAGGTCTTCGTTCAGCGGAATGTCGAGGGTTGAGTTCAGATAAGCCCGATACGAAGCCCAGTTGCGGGTCGTGTTGCCCGCCGTTTCGATGTAGTCGCGCCAGAGCTGCTTGGTCATCATCTCGATGCCTGCCTGCGCGACCTCCTCCAGCAGCATCTCATCGATGGCATGGTCCGTGTTGGTCTTCGAGGACTGCATCCGTGTCATCGACACGGCCAGCACCCCGGCAATCACCACGATGGCCATGAGGGCGAAGATCATCGCCACGCCTGATTCACGTTCCAACTTCTTCATAGGCGCCTCCTTTTCGCGCGGCGAAACCGCCGCATGTACGCCTGACACCCACCAATTATACCCGCGATCCGCAAACTGCAACGGTGCGGTCAGTTCTCTATGTTTACCCGGCTCTCCGCCACCGACTCGACAGACAAATACTTGCCGCCCGCCTCGAACGCCTTCAGTCCGGAAACGGTTATATCAAGATTGTTGAGGGAACGCCCCGTCTGCGATGCGCTCTCGCTCAACACAAAGTTGATGTCGGAGATCGTGTTGGCCGCGCCGAGCACCCGCTCCTGCCCGTCCTGCAGACGCACAATCGCGCGGGTCAGGGCGCCGTCCCCGTTGGTGTCCTCGCCGTCGTCCAGCAGCCCGTTGCCGGAAACGTCCTCGTTCCGGAAGACAATCTCGATGGCGCTCGACGCGCCGGGCACCGGGGAATCCGGCGCGGGCTGAGGGATGCAGTAGCGCAGCCCTTTGCCGCTGTTGGTAATCTCGATGGCAAAGGCTTCCTCGGGCGCGACAGGCGGCGCCGCGTTCACCGTGCGGGTGCTGTACGCCTGGCGCACTTCCGCGTTGATGGCCATCAGCACGTCGCGCAGGTTCGAGGCCACCTCCTCCTTCGCCGCGTTCATCACGTTGGATCGCGCGCTCGACTGGAGCGCCACGAAGGTCAACAGCGAAACCACGGTGAGGATGGACACCGACACCATCATTTCCAGCAGCGTAAAGCCGCCGCGCGTTGCATTCATGGTTTCGCTCCTCATCGTTCGGAAAACACGCTGACGACGTTCACCGACGCGGGACGACCCCGCAGATCGGTCCAGCTGGACTGCACCGTCACTTCGATGGGATTGTCCCCCGGCTGGGCCACGTCCCCGTCCATGTTCCGCACCGTCACGGTGATCTCATGGTTGGGCAGGTAATTCATGCCGGGCTCGTCTCGAAGGAAACTCTCCCAGCCGGCCTCTTCATTCTCGGAAAACCAGTTGAGCAGGCCGTTCCAGTCGAAGGCGTCGTTCTCTCCCTGGAAATCCCGGCGCACCTGGCGCACCTCGGCAAGCACCGAGCGCGCGGCCTGCATGGCCTCCACCCGCTGCTCTTGCACGTCCAGCGCGGCGTAAAAAGAAATCAACGCCTGCGCCGACATGGCAATGGCCACGGCGAAGATCGCCACCGCCAGTGTCACCTCCATCAGCGTGACGCCGCTGCGCGCTCCCAGTTTCCTTCTTTCCATGCCGATTCCTCCCGGACACACTGGATCTCAGGCAGGGAGGGGAGCGGCGTGTCGCCGATGCCTCCGGTCACCCGGGCCAGTGCGCGTCTCTGAAACTCAATGATTACAAGACGTTATACGCGATGTCATGGATATTGCAATTTTCGCGGCATGGCAGCTTTCACCATGCCCGCCAACATCCCAGCCCTGCCCGGCGGCGCGTTTCCAAACCTTGTTGATTTTGCCACAGGATCGGATTCCTGACAAGCGCGATTCTTGGAAAATCTCACTTCGTCGTGACATAGCCGCCGGAAGTGTCAGGCAATCGCTACCACGTCCACACCGGCGGCGGGCTCCACTGGGAATGCCGTACCAGGAAATCCGGTCGCGCCACGATAGCATTCGATGGCGTTGGCCAGTGCGTCGTCGATACCCGGCTCCTCGAACAGCGCCACGCAACAGCCCCCAAAACCCGCGCCCGTGAGGCGCGCGCCAAGGCAGCCGGGCTGAGTCCGCAAGGCCTCGACCATCGCATCCAGCGCGGGACTGGACACTTCGTAGTCATCGCGCAGGCTCTGGTGCGAGGCGTCAAGAATCTCCCCCAGGCACCGGGAGTCTCCCTTCTCCATCGCGGCGCAGGCGGCATGAACGCGCCGGTTCTCGGTGATCACGTGGCGGGCACGCCGGAAAAGCACGTCTGGCATCGTCGACTCTCCCGCTTCAAGCAAGACCTCCGGACAATCGCTCAAGGTGGCGAGCTGCCCGCCCCCCTCGTCGCCCCCGGCTTTCCGCAGGCAGGCCAGTGCATCGGCGCACTCCCGCACGCGCGTGTTGTATTCCGAGCCGGTCAGCCGGCGTGCGCTAGCGGTATCGGCCACCACAAAGGCAGCACCCGCCAACTGAACAGGCACCCGCCGATAATCAAGCGTGTCGCAACGCAGCAGCACGGCATGGCCCGCGCGCCCGGCGCGCACGGCAAACTGATCCATGACTCCGCTGGCGAGACCCAGAAAAAGATTCTCGACTCGTTGCCCCAGAAGGGCGGCGCTGCCGTCGTCAAGACAATTGTCGGAGGCTTCCTCGAACAGCCGCAGGAAGGCCATCTCGAACGAGGCCGAGCTGCTCAGCCCTGCTCCCATCGGCAAGTTGGATGCCACAAGGCAATCCATGCCCGGCAGCGCCCACCCGATCTCGCGGCACTCGGAGACCACGCCCGCCGCATAGTCCAGCCAAGGCTCGCTGGGAGAACGCTTCGGGTGGGACAGCGACACAACCCCTTCCGCGCCGAGCGTAAGCGAACGAACCCGCAGCACATTGCCCCGATTCCGTCGCGCCAGCAGCAGGGTGCCAAGCGGCAAGGCAAAGGGCAGCACCCACCCGCCATTGTAGTCCGTGTGTTCGCCGATGAGATTCACCCGGCCGGGTGACCAAACGGCATACTCGGGCTCAAGGCCAAATCGTTCCTCGAAGGCCTGTGCAAGCCCTGCCTGCTCCAGGCCTCCCGGGCCAGAAGTGCCTCTCGATTTCAGGTCAGTCAAAGGTGTGAATCTTCTCGGAGGCCCAAGCCCGGGACTTGCGGTAGCCGTCCTTCATGTTTTCGTAGGCCTCGCTCTGGAGAAAGGGCTCGGGCCGGACGGCGGCGGGAAGCACGGCGGGCCACTCGAAAAAGAAGCGCGCGCCGTAGCCCTCCAGCAATAGGCGCATGCCCGGCGCGGGCTGTCCCGGCTGCGGCGTCGCCATCGTCATCGGGACATTCGGAAAGAGGATGCTCACCGAACGCGTATACGACCGGAGCGCTCCCTGCGGCGTCTCGATCAGCGCGGGATCGAGGACCGTCTGCATCGGGTTGACCGCGCTGCCATCGGGCAGAATCAACGACACGCGCACCCCGCGCAGCCCCACCACGTCATAGGCGATGCTGCTGTCCTCGAATACCGAGCGAAGCGTGGTCTCGAAGGTGAGCACGGGGGACTCCGCCGACGCGGGAACAAGGGTGCAGGTAGATGCCGGATCAAACAGCGTCGGGTACGCCCCGGATTCAAACTGCACCCCCACCGTCACCGCCGCCGGGGCATACGGTATGGGTGTTCCAATCCGGGGTGGCTTCTCGGGATCGGACTCACGGGGAGTCGTCTGGCACGATTGTCCAATCACGGCCACACAAGCCGCCATCACGATAAACTTGAACGCTCTCATGGCTTGCCTCCACGTCCTCTAAAATTCCGCTTTGGCTCCGCGGGTTCCGTCGATGTTTCCTCCCCGCGCTCGGCAAGCGGCAAAGCATTGGCCGGACGCTCTGGCGCATCGGCCCCGGAGGGCGTCGAATCCATCTTCTCATCCTCCTCCGTAGGAAGCGCGGTCTGCGCATCCGGGCCTCCTTCCCCAAAGCGCTGAAGACGCAACTCTCCCTCCGGCGACTTGATGCGAACGATGCCCATCGGAGGCACGGCGTCGCTCAACCACATCTCCGATCCATCGGGCATCTTGTAGTGCTTGCACACCACCGGCCCGTTGGGGGTGGGCACGGTCTGCTCGCCCAGGGGTTCGGGGGCAGCCTCGGCCAAAGGAGCGGACTCTCCCTCAACCTTCGGTTCTATGCGCTGCACGGGCTCGTTGGCCGTCTGGAAGTAGATGCGCCGGATATTCGCGGGGTCAGTGGCGGGGCCCGTCAGCAGCATCTTGTAGGTAGTCGCAAACCCCACCTGCGGCCGCACCTGCAATTCAAGCCAGTAACCCGTCTTCTTCTTCTCCCGCGTCTCGCCCACGATGGCCTGCCGCAGGTAGAACTTTTCCCCCGTGGCCGCATCCTCCAATTCATACCAAGCCCACACCCCGGCGCGCGGCTGCACCAATTCTCCGGAAAGCAACTGGGTCACCGCCCCCTGCGCATGCGCCGTGCCAGTCATGGCCATGACGAACAGAAGAGCAAGCCAACGGAACAACGACACCTGTTCACACTCCCTTCAAACGGGCATCCTTCCGTAGATGCCGGATCACTGTCCATAGCCTACCATAGCGCAAAGTCAGCGCAAGAGCCCGCTCCGCGCAAGCAACCAGAAGGGGTGCTCGAAACTGGCTGATCCGCAATGCGAGACGGTATCCTTCGCCACTCATGACAACAAAGCGGCACAAAGGGCCGGAGTGACATGCCAGTGAGCGGCCATCCAAAACCATCACGCCTCGGGCGCTACGAAATCGTGGGCGAGCTGGGCCGGGGCGCCATGGGCGTGGTGTACGAGGGACGCGACACCGCCCTTGGGCGGCGCGTGGCCATCAAGACGGCGCGCCGCGACGTGATGGAAGCCAGCGGCATGGCCGAGGAAATGATGGAGCGTTTCCTGCGCGAGGCAAAGTCAACGGCGGCACTGGAACATCAGAACATCATCACGGTGTACGACGCTGGCAGCGAGGGAGACGTGGCCTACATCGCGATGGAATTCCTCGATGGAGGCAACCTGCGCGATCTGCTGGACACGCGCCGACGCTTGAGTCCCGAGGAGGTGGCGGAAATCGGGGCCACGATTTGCGAGGCGCTCGCGGTAGCGCACGCCCAGGGCATCGTACATCGGGACATCAAGCCCGCCAACATCATGACGCCCGTGGGCAAGCCCATCAAGCTGGCCGACTTCGGCATCGCCCACATCGCCGATTCCAACCTGACGCAGGACGGGGCGCTGGTGGGTACGCCCCACTACATGAGCCCGGAGCAGTTCATGGGCCAGCGGCTCGACGGCCGCTCGGATCTCTTTTCGGTGGGGGTGATGCTGTATGAACTGCTCACCGGCGAGAAGCCTTTTCCCGGTGAAGCCCTGACCACCGTGATGCACAACGTGATGAAGGCGGAGCCCGAGGAGCCGCGCCAGCGGAACTACCATGTAAACGGGGCGTTGAGCCGCGTCATCATGAAATCGATGGCGAAGCGACCGCAGGACCGCTATCCCGATGGCCGGACCATGGCCGCCGCCCTGCGCGAAAGCCTTCTTCCGAATCCCGATCCCGCGGTGCTCGGCTTTGAGCCGCCCGCGCCGGATAAGCCCGAAGAGGACACCCTGGTTCCGGATGCGCCGGAAGCTACATCCTCCAAGCAGGGCGACGCCGGGGACACCTTGATGTCACGAAAGGAAGTTCGTCCGGAAGATATCGAGACCATTGACTTGGCCGCGCCACTGGCCGAGACATCCGCCTCGCCGCAGCTCTCAATGAGCGAGTCCACCCTCACCCGGTTGAAGCGCGAGACCCCGCCCTCAAACCGCTGGCCGCTTCTGTTGGCCGCGCTGCTCGCTGTCGCAACGATTGGCGTTGCCCTGTATTGGGCCGTGCGGGACGCCGCGCCGGCACAGGATGAACCTGAGATTCCCGTGATGGCGCTGTCGGTGTATTACACCCTTGATGGAGGCATCGCGGGAACCTATCCCGAGGGGTCCCTTCCAGCGCTGGCCAGCGGGGAGAACCGGCTATGGCCTTTGGGGGGCGGTGTGGTGGAGGTAGTGGATTCCGTTTCGGGCGCACGAATCGCCTCGGCCACGCTGGATGCGCAAGGCAAGGCCACCATCGACATGCGGGGACGCCCAATGGAGAATCCCTGGCGAATCGAAGTGCGCGGC
>JBJOID010000302.1:0-8743 GCA_046047315.1 Candidatus Hydrogenedentota bacterium
GGCCATCGCCGCCTGGGCCGCCATCGATGCGAAGAGTTCGAGGTCTTCTTCAGTGAAGGCCACGTGGTATTTCTGGGTGTCGATGTAAATCGACCCCAGGATCTTGTCGCCCATTTGCAGAGGCACGCACATCGCGCTGCGAATCTTCTGCTGGATGATGCTGTCCCGCATGCCGAACTCTTGGTTGGTCGCGGCGTCGGTCATCAGCACCGGCTCCCCGTCGATTGCGGCGCGCCCGGCAATACCCATGCTCGGAGAACTGGACTGGAGCTCCTGCCCCATCTGACGCGCCATGCGGACGCTCAACGCGTTGGTGGCCGCATCACGCAAAACCACGAAGCCCCGGTCGGCATCCATCACTTGGAGTATCCGGTCGAGCACCATGGAGAGGCGCTGATCGAGGTCGAAATCGCCGGCCATCAGCTTGCTCACTTCGAAGAGGGCGGAAAGGCGCCGATAGGCGCGGCCAATGCGCACCATGTCGTCCGGCGCCGTCTCGGTGACAATGGTCTGCTGCCCGAAGGGGCTGGGCGCGGCCTTGCCTATCATCGTCATGTTGTCGCCCAGCTTCTCCATCTCTTCGCGAATGCGGCTCAGGTGGAGCCCCACACCGGTGGTGGGCTGAAGCTTGGACTCCTGATAGGCGGGCTGCGGCAGCGTGGGTTGCATCACGGGCTGGGTGTCGCGGAAACGCAAGCGGCACTTGCTGCCAAACCAAATCTCATCGTCGTCGGCGAGCACGCGCTCTACGATGCGCTGCCGGTTGACGTAGGTTCCGTTCATGCTCTTGAGATCGGTGACGACACACCGCCCCGCGCGCTGGAAGATCCTGGCGTGGTTGCGAGAAACTTCGTCGGCCACCAGCACGACATCGCTGTCGTCGGAACGGCCGAAACTCATCTCCGGCTTGTCCAGCGTCACGGTCATCGGCGGCACGCCGGGTTGCTCTATAATCACCTCGGCCATGGCGGGGGCAGGCTCCTCCGCTCGAAATCATAGCATCGCCCCATGACGGCTTCCAGCGCAGCTGCCTCGAGGGGTATCATGACGCGGAAAAGGACTATTTTCATGCTGTCACATATTGACGAATCCGGGCAACCCCGCATGGTGGACGTGGGTGACAAGGCCGTAACCGAGCGCACCGCGCTGGCGCGATGCGAGATGCTGCTGCCGGCCGCCGTTTGGGATGCGCTGAGCGACGGTGATATCCAGACTCGCAAGGGCCCCGTGTTCCAGACCGCGATCATTGCGGGGACGATGGCCGTGAAGAAGACAAGCGATCTGATTCCCTTGTGCCACCCGCTGCCGGTGGATGGGTGCAAGGTGAGCATCACCCCGGCCGACGGACGGCTGGTCATTGAGTGCTGGGTACGGGTGACCCACAAGACTGGGGTGGAGATGGAAGCCTTGACCGGCGCGAGCGTGGCGGCCTTGACTGTCTACGACATGTGCAAGGCACTGAGCCACGAGATGGTCATCCATGACTTGCGGCTGGTGGAAAAGCATGGCGGCAAGCGGGACATAACCGATGGAAAGGAATCCGCCCGATGAGGCTGGAGGAAGCGCTTGAGCAGGTGCGCGCCGCCGCGTGTCGACTGCCCTCCGAGCAGGTGCCCGCAGCCGAGGCGCTCGGGCGCCACCTCGCCGAGTCTGTGTACAGCGACCTCGACCTGCCTCCCTTTGACCGAAGCATGCTGGACGGCTTCGCATGCCGCCGCGCGGACTTGCCCGGCCCCATGCCCCAGGCGGGCTATGTGGTGGCAGGGGAAAGCCCGGGCAACCCCTTGCCGCCCGGAGCGTGCGCCCGGGTAATGACCGGGGCTCCTGTACCTGCCGAGGCGGACTTCGTCTTTGGAATCGAGCAGGCTCAGGAGAGCCCTGAGGGGGTGCGCTTCACGGGCACGCCGTCGAGCCATGGCAACATTGCCCGCAGGGCGGAGGATGTAAAGACGGGTGATGAACTGCTTCAACCCGGAACGCGCCTCTATCCGCAGCATCTCGCCGTACTGGCCACGGTGGGGCGCGGAACGATAGCCGTCGCGCGTCGCCCAAGCGTGGGCGTCATTGCAACGGGAAGCGAGCTGGTGCCGCTCAGCCAGCAACCCACAGGGCCCCAAATTCGAAACAGCAACAGCATACAACTGTCCGCCCTGGCAAGATTATGCGGGGCGGAGGTGATCGATCACGGCATCATTCCCGATGAACGGGATGCCCAGCGGGAGGCCTTGCGCGCCGCACTCCAACGCCACGACCTGGTCCTTACCTCGGGCGGCGTCTCGGTGGGAGACCGCGATTTCGTCCCCGAGTTGCTGGCGGAGCTGGGGCTGGATATACGGTTGCGGAAGGTGGACATCCAGCCAGGCAAGCCGATCGTCTTTGGCACGCGGGGGGACTGTGCAGCCTTTGCACTGGCGGGGAACCCGCTTTCGTCCTACGTTCAGTTTATGCTGCTGGTGCGTCCCTTCCTGGCCGCCCTTCAAGGCGGGGAAGAAAACCCACCCCGTTTGCGCGCGCCGCTGGCGGAGCCGCTGGAGCGGGGCAATGCGGCCCGTGCGCTCTACCGGCCAGTGTCTCTTGATGAGAGCGGCCGGGCCCGCCCGGTGCGCTATCACGGCTCGGGCCACCTGACCTCGTATGCCAACGCGGATGCCTTGGCGGTGATGCCGGAAGGGGTGGCAAGGATGGAAGCGGGCGAGGCGGCGGAGTTGCTGTTGTTGCGCTGAATGCCAAAGGAGGCTGGGATCGTGGGTAAACAAAAGGGTCAACTGTCCCGGCGGGATGTACTTAAGGGCGCCGCCGTGGGGGCACTGGCAAGCGGAGCGGTACTCCCGGCCGAGGCCGCACAAAGACGCTCGAATGTGATAAGCCGCGAGAACGAGCTGCCCGGTGCATCCAATTGGCAGTTGACCTACACCAAGGTGGACCCGGCCACCCGATACCGCTGCCCTTGGATTGAGGGGTACGTTTCCCACGCGAGCATCAAGGCGGGGGAGAAACTGGACCTGATGGTCAGCACCAACCCGGCCGGGCGCTTTGAGGTGGACATCTATCGCATGGGCTTCTACGGCGGTGATGGCGCGAGGCACATGTTGCACTTGGGTCCCTTCGATGGCTCGGTCCAGCCCGATCCGCCCGTGGGTCCGGAGCGACTGCGAGAATGCCAATGGACTCCCTGTACCAGCATCGAGATTCCGAAGGACTGGCCCAGCGGCGTCTACCTCGGAAAGCTTTCACTGGTGGACGACCGGTGGCAGAGCTATGTGGTGTTTATAGTAAAGGATGAGCGCAAGGCCGACATCGTATTTCAGTGCAGCGACAACACCTGGCAGGCCTATAACCGGTGGCCCGACAACTACGCACTTTACGATGACGGCCAGAGCCAATGGGCGCTGAAGCCGGGCATCCGTGTGAGCTACGACCGGCCCTACGGAAAGTATTGCCAGATCCTCGACGCGCCCCTCTCGCAGGGCTCGGGCGAGTTCCTCCTATGGGAATACCCGTTGGCCTATTGGCTGGAGCGCGAAGGTTACGACGTAACCTATATCTCGAACACGGACACGCACGCCAGCGCGGATACCCTGCTACGGGCGAAGACCGTGATCTCTGTGGGGCACGATGAGTATTGGAGCCTCGAGCAGTTCGAGCACATGAAGGCCGCCGTCGATGCCGGTGTGAATGTCCTCTTCCTGTCGGGCAATACCAGTTGCTTCGTGGCACCCATGGGGGAGTCCACCAATGGCTGCCCCCACCGCACCCTCACCCGGGCAGGACGCTACGGCGGTCTGATGGAAGCGGAGAAGGAGAAGATGGGCCCCTTCCCCATGGATGGACCCAACGAGGCCACCCTCATCGGCGCGCGCACCATCAGTCCCTACAACGGCTCAGGGGACTGGATCGTGTCCGACCCGGATTGTTGGATCTTCGAAGGGACTGGCATGAAGAAGGGGGATTCCATTCCTGGGCTGGTGGGCTGGGAATTCCACGGCGACCCCGCCCCCATACCGGGGCTGCGCATCGTGGCCGAGGGAGAAGCGCTGAACGCCGGCAACGAAGTGGCCCACTGGACCGCCACGCTCTACCCTGGCCCCAAGGGTAACCACGTCTTCAACGCCTCCACCATCTGGTGGGCGCAGGCCCTCGCCACGCCCCCCGGCCACATGCTGCCCTATTCCCACTTCGGCCGCCCGCATGGTCCTGACGAGCGGGTGGAACGGATTACGAGGAATTTGCTGGAGCGGGCGAGCGCTTAGCATTGCACGGGTGACAGGCGTTATGCTGGAAACCATCATGGACGTCAAGACCAACCTGCCTGATGGACTCGATGCGCTCGTTGACCAATACCGGGCGAAGTGCCTGTGGTATTTTCGTCAGGACTTTTATCCCCGCACGCCAGACGAAGCCTTGCGCGTCTTGCGGGCCCTAGAACGACACGAAGACGCGGAGGCCTTCAAGCGCGCCGCGACCATGCGCCAATGGCTTTTACAACATTCCAGCGAAGCATCTGCAAAGCAATAGCCCAAAGTCGCCTCGACAGCGGGGAGAGCTATGTTGCGGGCGGCTCGGCGCTCAATGCCTATACCCGCTTGGGTCGAGTATCGTGAGGCATCGATCTTTTTCACGATTCCATTGACGCGGTGCAATCCAGTTGGTCCGCCGACCGCAAGCTGCTTGCTTGCCGCGGATACAACGTGGAAGTTGTCCTTGAACGTGCCGGGTACGTCGAAGCTTCAATTTCTGACGGAAGCGACCGCGTCATGCTGCAGTGGACGGCGGATAGTGCTTTTCGCTTCTTCCCATTGGTGGAGCACGAAGACTTTGGCCTTACCCTTCACCCCTTCGATATTGCCACCAACAAGGTGTTGGCGTTGGTGGGAAGGCTTGAAATTCGCGATTGGGTGGACTTGATTGCCTGCCACGACACCATTCAAAAGCTTGGGTATCTCGCTTGGGCGGCGACGGGAAAAGACCCGGGCCTCAGCCCGGCGGCGATTGTCGGGCACGCGGGCCGCTCAGCGCGATACTCGGAATCAGAACTGGCGGAGCTTGACTTCGCGTGTCCGCTTCCACATGCGGCCGACCTTTCGCGGCGCTGGCATGCGATGTTGGATGAAGCTGCAACGCTTGTACAGATGTTGCCTCCTGCTATGGTCGGGCAATGTGTCCTTGACGGTGAAGGAACGATTTTCTCCGGCAATGCGGAGGAACTCCAGCGCGCGCTTTCAAATGGCGAGATTCTGTTTCATCGCGGCTGCCTGCGCGGAGCCTTGCAGACAATGACTGGAAAGCGTTCCCAGTAACAGCCCTGCCGGGTGAAGAAGTCAGCGCTTCACCCGCACGTCTTTGAACTGCACCACCATCTCTGGTCCCGAGTGCAGTTGGAGCGCCAGCACGCCCGCCGGGTCGTAGTGTTCCGGGTCGTTGTCGGTCACTTTGGCAATCAAGCGTCCGTTGATCTTCAACGTAATCTCGGGTCCCTTGCAGATCAGGTGATACTCATGCCACTCCCCCAGCGAGAATCGAGCGTGTTCACCGTGTCCCTCGATGGGTTCGATGGTATGTTCGCCGCCGGGATGGAAGGTGCTGTGCTCGCCGCGCCAGGCCAGGGTGTGCCGCCCGAACTCGTCGTAGAGGCGGGCCAGCCAGGTGGTGTTAGTGTTGTTGTCCACCTGGTAACCCCGGCAGTCGTCGGGGATATCCCCGTCGAATATCTCGCTGCGGAACTGGAAACCGCCGTTCACATCCGTCTTGGTGAGTATGCGATGGCGTAGTTTCAGTTCGAAGTCGCCCATCTTGTTGTCCTCCTTGCCATCCCCCACCCAAACCAAGTAATGGTTTCGTGTCGCCAGCTTTTCCGTTGTGCTCTTGGCGGTGATGGCGCCGTCTTCAACGCTCCAATAACTCATGTCCGCCGCGTGCCATCCGCTCAGGGTCTTGCCGTCGAACAGGGAAACGAAGCCCTCTTCCTCAGTCAGGGGAGGCAAGGGGTCAGGCGGCACCTCGATGCCCTTATACACCTCGGGTGGGGGCGTCTCGGCATGGGCCGGGGAGGTTACACTGGCAAGGACGAGGATAATCGTGAACGGAAGCAATCGGGTATTCATGGCGGGTCTCCCAAGCTAGCCCGTATTATTTCAGGCGCCGCGACGCCGCGCCACCCGGCGTGGATACGAAAGTGCAACCGCCCCCCGGCGGTGGTGTACTCTTGTGGCCAAACCGGCCCGGCGCGGCCACACTTTCGGGAGCAGGTATTTCGTGGGCTTTTTCCTTGTCATGAAGGCGGAGTTGGTGCGGGGCTTCATCGTGATGCGGCGCTACTGGTTCCGCACGGTCATCAGCATGTTCCTCGGCTATGGCATGCTGATGGTGCTGATCTATGGCTTCATCTTCAGCCAGGACACCATTACCGAGCAATTGGGCGACCGCATCGCCGACGCAGACCGCGCCACCAATTTCGTGCTGGGCTTCATCATCGGCATGTTCGCCTTTGGCGTGGTGGGCATGTACACCCAGGGCCTGCAGGGCATGGCGCGCTCGGGCGTGTTGGAACAGTTGTGCATGAGCCCGCATGGCCTCATCACCAATTTCCTCGCCCGCACGTTGGTCAGTGCCTTCACCACCATCCTCTCCAGCGCGGTTCTCGTCTACATGGTCGTGGTCACCGTGGGAGGCACGCTGCACTTCGATCCCGTTGCCGTGCCGCTGCTGCTCACCATGACCTTCCTGAACCTGCTGGGTTTCGGCCTCATGGTCGGGGGGCTGGTGCTGGTGTTCAAGCAGGTGGGCGAACTTTCCATCATTGTGCGCATGGCCCTCTTTGGGCTGGCCATCTTCGCGCGGGAAGAGGTGGTCGCGGATGGCGGACTGATGGCGTGGTTCATGCACGTGCTGCCCATCACCGACGCCGCCATCTGCCTGAAGTACGTGCTGATCAAGGGCCAGCTTGACGCGGACGGCGTGTTCCAGTCGGTTTTCCTGCATCCCTCGTTTTACTGGCTGATAGTGAACGTGGCGCTGTGGAACGCGATTGGGGTCGTCACGTTCAAGGCCATGGAGAACCATAGTCGCTCCAAGGGCACCCTGGGAACCTACTGATGCCGGGCGTCTCGCTGCATCGCTTCGAGGCGGATGGCAGGCACTATGCCGTGGACCCGGGCTCCTGCTTCTGCTTCGAATGCGACGCCATCTCGCGCGATGTGCTCGAGCATTACCCTCAACTCCCGGTGAACCGCATACTCAAGCTCCTTGAAGACCGCCATCCGCGCAGGGAACTGGAGGAGGTTATCGGCGAGCTTGAATGGCTTCGCTCCGCCAAGTCCATACTCCAGAGCCCGAAGCTGGCCGAACTCGAAAAGCTCTACGCGGTCAGCGGTGGACTCCGCTTTCTTTCAATGGACTGGCATGGAAACGAGGCCTCGCAAGATGCGGAAGCCGCATTCCAGTTTTTGCTTGGCCGTGCCGAGGGCCAGCGCGAACTTACGCTTGAATTAACGTTCGCTGACAAGCTCCCCGACTTTGCGGACCTCGATGCATTACGGGAGCGTTGGACCCGAGCCGCGCGCGCCTGCGGCAAGTCATTGTCCGTCCTTGTTCGCCTTTCGGTTGCGGGACTCAAGTCGCCCCCCCATTCGCTGGCCGGGCATCGCCTCGAGGTGGTGTTGCCAATCGCCGGCTTGAGCCAGCCAGAACGCGACTTGCGCAAAGCCCTGGAATCATCGTCCCTGGCCGGGCTCGCCAAGTGGATGGGGAGTCTTCCCGGGGAAGCGGCGGGACGCATCGTGCTGTTGCCAACAGGCGCGGTTTTTGATGACGCCGCCAAGTCGCTCCGCGAGGCAGGATTCAACCACATCGAATTCGATTTAGCCTTTGCCTTTGTCTCGCTCGCTCCAGAAGCCTTGGAGCGATGCTTTCAGAGCTTGAAGCAAAACACCGCATGGTATGCCGAAGCCCTGCTGAAGCGGGAGCGCTTCCGCCTCGAGCCTGTTGCCGGCCTCTTCTTGCGGGTTTATCAGGGCACGCCGTCGCCACGCCTCGATGATTCGGGCCAGCAGGCATTGCACCTGCGGCGCGAGGGCGACGCATTGCGGGTTTATCCATCGCGTGCCTTTGCAGACATGCGCGCGCTTCCACTTGGCGCTGCCGACACTCCCGCCGACCCAGCCCGGATTGCCGATTTCGAGAATGCTGGAAGCCTTACCACGGCCGCGTGCACCGCGTGCTGGGCGCGCAACCTCTGCGGTGGCGGAACGCTCGCCGCGCACCAGGCGCTTTCAGGGTCGGTGCGTGAACCGCACCCGGCGTGGTGTGCCGCCCAGCGCTCTTGGATCGAATCCTCGATTGCCGCCTTCAATCGCCTGTCGCACGCGGGGGTGAACTTTCTCCAGCTATACGACGCCATGGCACAGAAGCCGCGCATGGGTCTTTGGCAAGCCGCAAGGACGATTCTCAACGCGCCCTTGCTGCTGCGCCCCATCGCCGACAGTGACGCCGCCATGCTGGCGAACTGGGAGAACTGGAACCCGGCCGCCTATTTCCTGGCGCATGAGGCCGGCGCAATGACGACCTGTCCTTATGACCGCGAGATGGATGCGGTACATCCGCGCGAGTTTGAGCAGGAGTTCATCGTAACGGCATCCGGCGGCCAGGCGCTGGGCCTGCTTCGGCTGCGTCCCATGCTCTTGCCCGGCTGCGCCACGGTGTGGGTGTATCTTCGTGATCCCGCGGCCTATCGCGCGGCCAGCATGCA
>JBJOID010000303.1:0-11985 GCA_046047315.1 Candidatus Hydrogenedentota bacterium
GGCGGCATCGAGCCCCTTGCTGCCGCTGCGCCTCTATGCCAACACCGTCACCGATATTCTGTTGAGTGTCGCAGGTTCCGCGCTTATCGTTGGCTGCTCCTTCTACGCGCTCATCTCGACCGAGCTTGCCCGTCGCCGGATAGAGGAGAAGCACCGCCTGCTTGACCGCGAAATGCAGGAGCGCCGTGCCGCGGAAGCGGAGTTGCTGAAGATTCAACAGGAGCTGGAGAGCCGCGTGCTCGAGCGAACACGCGAACTTGCCGAGGCCAACCAGCGTCTTGCGGAACAGGTTGTCGAGGTGGAGCTGGCCCACAAGGAGGCGGACGAGAGCCGCTACCTGTTGCGGGAAATGGAACGTATCACCGAGTGCGGTGCGTGGGAAATCGATACGGCGAGCGAGCACATCGAATGCACGCAGAGCTTCAGGCACATCTTCGGTTTCACTGATGACGAGCACATCTCCCGCGGTAAAGTGCTGGAGCGTTTCTCACCAGAGGTTAGATTGACACTCTTCGACCTGCGCCGACGCGCCCAGGACGAGGGGGGAGGCTGGGACATCGAGGTGCCTTTTACCCGCGTCGACGGCGCGCGACGTTGGGTTCGCACCATGGGCCTGCCGCGCTCCGGACCCGCCGGCCCCCGCGCGCGCATTACCGGCACCATCCAGGACATCACCTCACAGAAGGCCGCGCCACTTGAAGTCAGCGAAAGCACCAACCTCCTTCAAGCCATCATGAAATCGGCCCCCATTTTCGTTTGGATACTCGATCCCAAGGGCACTATTGTCCTCAACACCGGCGCTGGCCTTGGCTCGCTTGGCCTTCAACAGGGGGAGACCATTGGCATCAACGTGCTGGAGCAGTACGCGGGAAATGAATCCGTGACTGGCATCGTGCGCCGCGCGCTTGCCGGCACTCCATGCAGCGGCCTCGTGGAGGATCAGGGGCGTTTCTTCCAGACTACGTATTCCCCCATCCATGATGCAGAGGGGCGCCTGACCGGGGCCATTGGCGTGGCCATGGACGTAACGGAACAACGCCGTCTGGAGCAGCGCCGCCGCCAGCAGCAGAAGATGGAGTCGCTCGGTGTGCTCGCGGGTGGCATCGCACATGACTTCAACAACATTCTTTATGCCATGGACGGCTTCGCGGCGCTCGCCGCGAAAGAGGTCAGGGAGCATCCCACGGCGAGTGAATGCCTCGCGGAGATGCGCACTGCCGTGCAACGTGCCGTCGCGCTGGTGGAGCGCATTCTAGCCTTCAGCCGCCACGAAGAACCCCGCTTCGGCAGTGTGAACGTGGCGGACTGTGCAAAACGCGTGATGCGCATGTTGGAACGTTCTCTGCCCGATAAGGTGCACTTTCGATTCGAAGAGGAAGCGGATACCCCCATGGCTTGGGGAGACGCCAGCTACCTGGAGCGCATTCTCAGCAACCTTGTCTCGAATGCCATGTACGCCATGCGCAATCACGGGGGTGAGATTCATGTTCGCATTGCTCCCGGCACGCTCCAGCATCCGGGCCCGGGTAGCCGTCCGGGTGTGCTTATCGAGGTGAGTGACAGCGGGGGAGGCTTTGACCCCGAATTGAAGGAGCGCATGTTCGAGCCCTTCTATTCCACCAAACCGGTGCGCGACGGTACCGGCCTTGGGTTGGCGATCGTGCACAGCCTGGTGGAGAGCCTGGGCGGTGTAGTCGATGCAAACAGCGAGCCTGGGCGCGGTAGCACCTTTAGTGTCTGCCTCCCCGTTGAAGGGGATACCTCCACTCACGAAATCCCCCAGGGCGTCGATGGCACGCTGTTGTCGCCGGGGCCATCACGCCGGGTGCTCGTAGTGGAGGATGAACCGCAAGTGCGCCATCTGCTGCGCATGGTGCTCACCGATGGCGGGCACGAATGCACCTGCTGCCCGGGTGGTGAGGAGGCGCTCGCGTTGCTTGCGGGAGGTTACCTGCCTGATCTCGTGATTGCGGATCTGACCATGCCAGGGATGGGCGGCCTCGATTTGCTCAGGGGCATGAGGGAGCGCGGCCATGCCATACCGGTGATCCTTTGTTCCGGACATTACAGTGAGCTGAATCGCGTCGGACTCGAGGAACTCGGCGTGGCGGAGAAGATCCGTAAACCGATCGACCCCGCCGCTTTGCTTGCGCTTGTGGCCAAGGCTACCCAGCATCTCGAGGAGGCTGTGAGAAAATGAAGACCATCTTGATAGTCGACGACGATTCCTCGGTCCGCCGGATGCTGGAGTTAACCTTTCGCTCTGCGGGCTTCGCCACCCATGTGGCCGCCAACGGCGCCGAGGCATTGCGAACACTGGATGAGACGCCCTGCGACCTGGTCATTCTCGACATGGTTATGCCGGAGAAGGAAGGCATCGAAACCCTGATTCAATTGAAGGAACGTAACCCCTGTCCCAGTATCATCGCCATCAGTGGCGGAGCGCGCTTCGGGCTGACCGGGGAAGTCCGGCTCGACGCTAATCAGGCCTTGCGTCTTGCCGACCGACTAGGAGCCGCGCGCTGCTTTTCCAAGCCGCTTGATAATGAAGAACTGGTTGCGGTGGCTCGGGAGTTGACCGCTTCCGAACCTTGACCTGCGTCGTGGCGGGGGAGGAGTGCTTAGCGCAGGATGCCGCCGCGACGCGAGCTGAGGTTGATGCCCTGAAGCATCATCTTCAATTCCTCGGGATTGTCCGAGGCTTCCATGCCGACCGCTTCTGAGACGAGACCCCGCTTGATCAAAGCATGCAGGCTGTCGTTGAAGGATTGCATCCCCGCGTCCGCTCCCTGCTGAATGGCCATGGGTATCTGGGCCAGGCGGTTTTCCTTGATCAGGTTCTTGATGGCAGGGTTCATGAACATGACTTCGCACGTGGGCACGCGGCCCACGCCGCCCACCCTCGGCAGCAGGCGCATGCACATGATGGCCTTGAGCTGCGTGGCCAATGCCGAACGCACCTGATCGTGCTGGTTGGTGGGAAAGAGGTCGATGATGCGGTCGACCGTCTGCATCACATTCGTCGTGTGCAGCGTGCTGAACACCAGGTGCCCCGTCTCCGCCGCGCTGATGGCCGCCTGGAAAGTCTCGATGTCGCGCATCTCACCCACCAGGATTACATCGGGATCTTGCCGCATCACCGCCTTCAGCGCGCTTGCAAAGTCGTAGGTGTCAATGTTGATCTCACGCTGGTTCACCACGGCCCGCTTGTCCGCGTGCACATATTCGATAGGGTCTTCGATGGTGACGATGTGGCACTGACGGTTCTGGTTGATATGATCGATGATGCTGGCCAGCGTGGTGGACTTGCCGCTACCCGTGGTGCCCGTGATCAGGCAAAGCCCGCGCTGCAATTCTGCGAAGCGCAGCACGCTGTGCGGCAGGTTCAATTGCTCGAAACTGGGTATCTTCGATTTGATGCGCCTCATCACCAGCGACAGGGTTCCGCGTTGGCGGAAGCAATTCACGCGAAAGCGCCCCAGTCCCTTTTCGTGAAAGGCGAGATCCACTTCACCGCGCTTCATGAGGTGCTTGTATTGGTCCTCGCTCATCATCACCCGCACGAAGCCCTCCATCATCTCGCGGGTGATGACTTCGCCCTCCTGCGCCAGAATGCTTCCATCAACCCGGAAGAACGGGAGGCTCCCGGTCTTCAAGTGTACGTCGGATGCGTCCGACTGCACCGCGCGTTGCAGCAACTTCAGAAATATCGCGCGGTAATCCGTTTCGGCTGTGCTCACGCGTCTCTCCTGCCGCGCCGGTTGCGCAACCACGTAGGAATGCCAAGGTCTACCTTGGGCTCGCTGTTTTTCTCCGATGCGGGATCGGGAATGAGAATCTGCTCGCCAAAGGGGCTTTCGCCGCCAAAGGGAGAATCAGAACTCGACACCGGCGCCGTAGCTGGTCGCGTCGGGGCCGGCTCTTCAAAGGCGGGCTCCGGCTCAATCGCCGGTTCCGGGCGCGTAGTATGCACCTCGAGCGGCTCCTGCTCACGGCCCTCAATGAAGCGCGTTACACGCTCACCCGAAGCCACGTCGAAGCCTGCCGCGATAACCGTAACCTGCAGCTCCGAGCGTTCGTTGTCATCCACCACCGCGCCGAAGATGATGTTCGCATCGGGGTGGGCCGCATTTTTCACCGTGCGCACGGCCTGCTCCATTTCGCGCATGCCGATGTCGCAGCCGCCTTTCACGTTCACGATCACGCCGCGCGCGCCATGGATGGTGGACTGCTCGAGCAGCGGGCAAACGATGGCTTCCTCGGCGGCGCGCACCGCGCGGTCATCGCCTTCCGCCACACCGATGCCCATCAAGGCACGCCCCTTCTTCTGCATGATGGTGCGTACGTCCGCGAAGTCCACGTTGATGAGGCCGGTCACCGTAATCAATTCCGAGATGGCGCGCACGCCATTATCCAGCACTTCGTCGGCCTGCTTGAACGCGTGCAGCATCGGCATGTTGTTGTTCTGGCAGAGCGCGGCCACGCGGTCGTTGGGCACCACAATCAGGGTATCAACAAACTGCTCCAATTCATCGAGACCGCGCAGCGCATTCTCCATGCGCTCGGGTCCCTCGAAGCTGAAGGGGAGGGTGCAAATGGCCACCGTCAGGGCACCGGCTTTCTTGGCCTCCTCAGCCACCACCGGGCAGGCGCCCGTGCCGGTGCCGCCGCCAAGGCCCGTCGTCAGGAAGATCATGTCGGCGCCGCGCACGGCCTCGGCAATGCGCTCGCGGTCCTCATTGGCGGCCTCGCGTCCCTTGGATGGGTTGGCCCCGGCACCCAAGCCGCCGGCCAGCGCAACGCCGATCTGAAGCCGCAGGGGGGCCGTGGACTTTTTCAGGGCTTGGGCGTCGGTATTGATGGCGACGAAGTCGACATCGTCCAACCCCGCATCGATCATGCGCTGCACCGCATTGCCGCCGCCTCCGCCCACGCCGCATACCTTAATCACCGCCCGCTGGTCGAACGACTGAAAGCCTTCAGCTATGCCCTTGCTCATCGAAAGGTTTCTCCTCCCAGTCACGACCCGACTCGACACCGTGGCGCGGCATACTAGCACCGGCTCGAATTCGGGTTCTACATGTTCCCACGTTTTACACCAGTACTTACTTGCAAACGAGATCCGCGTCGAAACGCAGGTCCAGATACTCCGTACAGGGCAGCTCTAGCCCCTTGGTCAATAGCAGGGTGTCCAGCCGCTGCGCCTGCGCAAAATGATCGGCTCGTCCCCAACGAATCTCGAAAGGCAACTCATCCACAAACATCAGCAGCGTTCCCGCGTCCTTCACGGCAATTTCGGATAGCTTCACCCGCTCGTCCAGCGAGGTGGCGTAGTACGCCTCCACCAGCTCCATCGCGCTGTTCAACCCCGGCAGGTCCAACTGTTCGCCCGTGGCCGGCAGCGAGGGAATCTCGGCGCTGCTCATCAGCGGCAATTGAATGGGCGCGAGCGGATCCAGCTCCCGAAGAAGCCGCCCCTCGCGGTCCATCTCGAAGGTGTGGTTGTCGAACTGAAGCAGCGCAAAGGGGGTGCGCTCGCGCACGTCGATAAAGAGGTTGCCGGGGAATTCCCGTCGCACCGTGCAGGAATCCACATACGGCATCAGCTCGAGTTGCTGCTCGATTACCGTGGGGTCGAGCATCAACGTGTTGAGTGCGGTGGTCAGGTTTGCGGCCTGCACAATGTCGTCATGCGTAAGCGCCTGGTTTCCGGATATGTGAACGCGTTGTAGCGCGAATCGCGGGGACTCTGAAAAGTAGGCGAGGAAGGCATATCCAGCGCCAACGAACAACAGCAGCGTCCCGGTATACTTGACGAGATTGGCCAGCAGCCTGCGGCGTGCGCGCCGGCGCGAGCGCACCCTGGGGCGCATGGGATGATAGAGCGGTTCAGCTTTCGACATGGTGCTTGCCTATCTCGCTGAGCAGGTTGGGAATGATGGCGTTAATGTTTCCAGCGCCGAGCACCAGCACCAGATCGCCCGGGGCTAGCTGTGGCGCGAGGAAGGCGGGCACTTCGTGCATGTCGCGCAACAACTCGACTTGTGAGGCGCCGGCGGTCCGCGCCGCGTCCACAATCAAGGTGCTGTCCACGCCCGGCATCGGAGCCTCCCGCGAGGGGTAGATGTCTGTCACCAGCGCGAGGTCGGTCTCGCTCAATACACGTGCGAACTCATCCGAGAAGAACTTTGTGCGGCTGTAGAGGTGCGGCTGAAACACCGCCACCACGCGCTTGGGTTTCGCCCAGCGCACTGCTTCCAACGTGCTGGCAATCTCGGTGGGATGATGCGCGTAGTCCTCCACCACCACAACGCCCGCACGCTCGCCCCGCACTTGAAGGCGCCGACGGACGCCATCGAACAGGCGCAGCCCCTCGGCTATCAATCCGAACCTCATTCCCAGGCATAGGCCCACGGCCGCGGCAGCCAGCGCGTTACGCACGTTGTGGGTGCCCGCCGCATGCACCTGAAGCGTGCCCAGCAAGCCGGTCGCGCCAAAGCGCTCGTCGTTGCTCACCACGTCAAAGCGCGTCTGGAGCCCACGCAATCCAGTCGCTCCGCCGGTCTCGGAATCAAAAACGGTCTGAATATTCCGCGCCTGAAGCGACATGCCCTCGCCGAGTCCATAGGTGAGGCAGACGCTCTCGATCTCCGGAAGGATGGCTGCACAGCCCGGATCGTCGCCGCACACCACACAGCAGCCGTAGAAGGGGACGATGTTGCAGAAATCGGCGAAGGCCCGCTTGATGCGGTCCAGCGTGCCGTAATATTCGAGATGCTCGGCATCAATGTTGGTCACCACCGCGATGGTCGGGTGCAGCCGGAGAAAGGATCCGTCATGCTCGTCAGCCTCAGCCACCAGATAGTCGCCCGTGCCCCAGCGGGCGTTGGTGCCGCTGCGATGCAGGATGCCGCCGACGATGGTCGTGGCCCCGATATTCGCGCGATCCAGGAAGGCGCTGATCATGGAAGTGGTTGTGGTCTTGCCGTGCGTGCCACCCACCACCACGGCGTTGGGCTTCAGCCGCATCAGGTCTGCCAGCAGATCGCTCCGGTGGATCACCGGCAGGCCACGCTCGCGCGCCGCCATCAGCTCGACATTGTCTTCCTGCACGGCTGCAGACACCACGACAATCTGCGCTTCGCCCAGATGCGCTGGCTGGTGCCCCGCATGAAAGCGCAGACCCAAACCCGCGAGGCGTTCCGTGATGTCGGTGGGGTGCGCGTCGGAACCACTCACCTCATAGCCGAGGTTGAGGAGAATCTCGGCGAGGCCGCTCATGCCGATGCCGCCCACGCCGACGAAATGTACGCTCCGCTTGATCCCGTTCATACCACCCCCGCGGATACCATATGTTGTATCCAGCAGGGATTATAGCAGGTCGCCAACCACAACTAAAGCGACGCAAAGCACGCAGCGCCAAGAGGTTGGCGGGGGAGGGGATGTGCCGTATAGATTACACGGTCAGCGCAGTGCGGCGATAAGGTCCTCGCCTTGGGCCACCCATTGCATACCTTCGACCACCCATGCGTCAATGCGCGACACAAGGCGCTCCGGCACGCCCATTAGTCCTGCCACTTCCAGGATGGCATCACGCTCTTCCGCTGCGAAATCCCCATCCAGCCGGGCCAGACGGCACAACTCCTGAATCGCTGTCACTCGGCTGGCCGGAGTGTCGAAATAGGGGGCAAGCTCGGCAATCGAGAAGTCCCCGGATACCTCGTCCAGCGGCACCTCCAGCAAGTTGGCGTAGTCCTCAATCACTTCGTTTTCCAAAGTGACAATCCGGCCATCCACCTTGGCCATCGCTACCAGCAATTCCATCAACATCAGCCGTTGCTGATTGCTAAGCCGATCAATCATGTCAAGACCCTTCCCTGCCCTCAAGCCCCGGCGCGCACACGGCGCCGGACTAAATGTATCCCGACTGCGAACACCGTGCCCGCCGCTGTCACGGCGGCGGCCTTTACCACCCTGCGCACCTGGCGGCTCTCCGCCTTGCCGGTTTTGCACCATGCGGCGAAGTGCTCACAGTTGTTGGCCCAGAGGTGATAGCCCCGTTGTCCCAGTTGCGCAAGCGCCGCCTCCACCACTTCCTCCGCGCTGCGTCTCGATTTGGCATGCGGCACCACACGCGGCTTCGCGCCCTGGCAAAACACGTCCATGGGCTCGCGCACCACGCAGGCATCGCGCAGACGCAGCGGCTCTCCGGAAAAATGCACCACCGTGCCATCACCCATGTCAATGCCATGGTGGGTATAACAGCCATTCCACCGGGGAACTGCTATGTGATCACCGCGCGCCATCTGGTGTGACTCCCAATTCCTTCTCACTGTAACGTCTTCAGTCTCCATAATGCCAGCAGGATTGTTGGGGGATACAGGCAGAGAATTTCACATTTTCACAAAGCAGGAGTGCTGCGCTTCCGCAGAGGAATCCGATATGCGGCTTCTGGAGAAACTCTCACCACCACATATTGCGGAACAGGCCATGGAAAAAAAACTTGACTTGTGTTCCGTTATCAGGCAACTTGAAGGCAAGGAAGGACGCAAACATGCGCCTTCGCGGCAGCCCAAGGGAGCAGTAACGTTTGAGTGTTCTGCGCAGAGCCTGGCGACGAATCCTTAGAATCGTCCTGATGCCCGACCCTGTAATGGGTTACGACCGCCTTACGCACGACACCGGTCCCGCCGTACCGCCCAAGGCCGAAGTTTCCAGCGAACGTACTCCTTAGCCATAGCGGCGCTCTCCGTAGGCTCGATTCATTCGGGGTGGATTGTCTGTGTGGAACAAGCTTCTTGACGCGAGTGCGCCTGCGCAGGTGGCGCTGATTCGCCTCATGGTCGGGGCGGTCTTCTTCTCTGAGGGAATTCAGAAATTCCTTTATCCCGCTTTTGTCGGGGTGGGACGTTTCGAGAAGATGGGATTCGATAATCCAGCGTTCATCGCTCCCTTCGTGGCGTGCTTCGAAATCCTCTGTGGTGCGCTGCTTCTCGTCGGCCTAGGCACCCGTCTCGCCGCCGTTCCGGTGATCGTCATCATGCTCGTCGCGATAGTCACCACCAAGATCCCCGTCCTGCTGGGCGAGGATTTCCTTGGCTTCAAGGTGCGGGAGCTCAAGTACTATGGCTTCTGGAGCATGGCGCACGAGGCGCGCACGGACTTCGCCATGTTGATGGGCGCGGTATTCCTCCTTATTTCAGGGGGCGGACGCTTCTCCTTCGACCGGGTGCTGACCAAACGTATTGATGCCGCGCTGTAAAGTTAGCCGGTGTCAATGCGAATAGTGCTCGCTTCGCGAGGCTTGGTTGGCAGGTCGCCCTTCTAAGCTGATACCATCCGCAACTTTCCGGCGCTTCCGGGTATTCAGTTTAATTTCACGAGGCAGATTCTCATGACCGCAAAGTACTTCGAATTCCTCCAGGCTCTGGGGTTGGCCATCGGCGGGGCAATCGCTGCGCTGGCCGCGCTGGTGGTGGCCGTGTTTGTAGCGCGCAAGCTCATCGGCCTGCTGCCTTCGCTTGCCCAAAAGGCGGTTTATTTCCTGCTCAAGCTGCTCCTCGTCGCGGCAACCTTTCACTTCATCTTCGACCCGGGCTTCTACGGTTTTCCGGACGACTTGTTCAACAACCTCACGGTGGCCGAACTTCAGGCCATGGTCGCGGAGATTGATTGGGCCGATGCCGGACCCTGGTTTGCCTTCGCCGCGATAGCCAAGCTGTTGGGCATCTTTGCCGGCATCATCCGCTGGCGTATCCTGCTGCGCGGGCAGGGGGTGCACATTCCCTTCTGGTACCTCACCAAGCTCTGGTTCTGGGGCCGCGCCGTGGGGCTCTTCCTGCCCGGCACCCTGGGCCTCGATGGTTACCGCCTCGTGGAATCGGCCCGCTACACCGGCGAAGTGATCAAGTGCACCACGGTGGTGGCCGTGGAAAAGCTCACGGGCTTCATCGCGCTTTTCACCTTGGTCTTCCTCTCGCTGCCCCTTGGCATGCAGATCATTGGAGATTATGTAAAGCCAGCCATGCTGGGCGTCGTGCTCGCCTTTCTTGCCGTGTTCATCCTCACCTGCCTGCTGTTGCTCATGCAGCCGCGCATCATTCAGGTGGCCGTGGCGGTGCTGCCTCTTCCGGGCAAGATTACCGGCGTGGTGAACCGGCTTGGTGCGGCGGTCACGGCCTACGGCACCAACCGCGGCGCCCTGCTTCGCGCCTTGTTCTTCGGGCTCATGGTGCATCTTTCGATGGTATTCATGTTCTTTGGCGCCGCCACCGCCCTGCGCGCCGAGAATACCGGCCTGCGGGAAATCTTCTTCGCCAGCCCCCTCAACATCGTGGGCCAGGTCTTTACCCCCACCATCAGCGGCTCCGGCGTGCGTGAACTGGTCATGGTTGCCTTGCTGGGCGAACAGGCTGGCGAGGCCAAGGCCTTCTTCTTTGCGTTCCTTGGATTCGTCTTCGGAGAAATCGTTCCCTTCCTGCTCAGTCTGCCGTTGCTCCTCTTCACGACGCGGCCGCGCCGGGAAGACCTTCTGGAGGAAATGGAGACGGTTCGACAGAGCGTGGCGCGCCACCACGATCGCGACCTTCACTTGACCCCGGGCGAGATGGCGGAGTACCGCAACCGTGTGTTCGGCACCCTGGCCTGTGGCCTGCTCGCCGGGTTATTCGCAGGCGGCATCATAGGCCTCGGGGAAGCTGGCTACCTCTATCAGAATTTCCGCGAGGGACTTGAGGAAGTGTGGTCACTGGCCTGGGCACCGGCGGTCTATGGACTCATCTTCGCCGCTGTTGGCCTGGGGATTTCCACGGGACTGCTTTTCCTGTTTCTCCTCATTGACCGCTTCGCCAAGGGCATCTACACCTATGCCCTTTGCTTTGGCGGCACCCTTGCCGCCGGCGCCGGCATCATTGGGTTGTTCCGCTATGGCCGCGATTTCCTCGCGGAGCAAGCCATGGGACAGCAGGACTTCCTGCGGGTGGGCGCCTTTGCACTCGGGCTTGGCATGGCGGGCATGGCGGCCGCCTTCTTCCTGGCACTGGTTGCCGGCCGGCTCTCCCGCCGAAATGGCTACGCCCTGTTGCTGATGGGCGTGTTGGCTTATGCGGCCACCGTTGGTGGAGGCTATGTCGCTGCACAACGTCTCCAGCCGGAGATACCCGCACCCACCTTCAATCCTCCCGCCCAAGCAAGCGGGCCGAACGTCTTCCTCGTTGCGATCGATACGCTGCGCGCGGACTACCTCAAGCTCTTCAATCCCGAAGGGCCGGTGACCACGCCCAATATCGAGGCCCTCGCGCAGGATGCGGTCGTCTTCAAGAAGGCTTTCTCCCAGGCTTCATGGACCAAGGCCTCCTTCGGCACAATCTTCTCGGGACTCTACCCCGAGTGCCACACCGCCACCGGCAAGATTTCCAGCCTGCCCGATGGTGTGGAGACCGTGGCCGAGCTTGCCGCCCAGGGCGGCTATTACACCCAGGGATTCTCCAACAATCCCAACATCACCAGTGCTTTCAACTATGACCAGGGCTTCGTCGAGTATGTCGATCTCAAGCCTTCCTACCAATTCTACGCCACCAAGTCGTCCTTCGATCTCTCCATGTATCAGGTGCTGCGTAGGGTGCGCGGCCAGCTCATCAACCGCATTCCGAATCTCGTTTCCACCCCGCAGCATTTCCGGCTCTTCCGGCTCGATTTTCCTCTGCCGCATGTGGTGATACCCGTCCACCACATCAAGCCCAAGTTGCAGGTCACCGAGTTCTATCAGCCCGCCGAGGTGGTCACCGACACCGCGCTGGACTGGATAGATTCCGGGCGCGCGCCCAAGGGAAACCCCTTCCTCCTGTTCACCCACTACATGGATCCGCATGATCCCTTCATGGACCCCGAGTCCTTCGAGGGGGGCTATGCGCGAAACCGCATGGGCAACAATATCGACAAGGACAAGTATCTCGAGCCCATGCGCAAGGCCTACATTCGTGAGAT
>JBJOID010000304.1:0-6011 GCA_046047315.1 Candidatus Hydrogenedentota bacterium
GGCTTCTTCCAGCTTCCAGCGGGCGGCGCTTGCCGGGGGCGCCGGTTTCACCAACTCCACCGCACTGTCCTGCTCCGCCGCACTCGTGTCCTCGTCGGCGGCATCTGCCGGTGGAAGATCCACTGTTTCCTCGGAGTCGATAGCCTCAAGAAGGACAGTGAAGTCCTCGGCGGGCGGCGCGAGTTCGCTCAAAGTTTCCGAGGGTTCGATGTGCTCCTCGATGAAATCTACAGACTCCTCCTCGATGGCCTCAGGCGCTTCGCCGCCATCCATCGGCGTGTCATGCGGCAAAGTGCCCGGCACCTCGAGGGGAAGTTCCCGCTCCTCGTCGGTCTCGTCCGCATCCGCCTCCTCCAACCCTTCTGGTTCATGCCCCGCTTCATCTTCCAACGATACGAAGTATGCCGTTTCGGGCGCGTCTTCCTCGGCAGCATTCGGGGTTACGGGAGCGTAGGGGTCTTCCCCGGCTTCGAGGTCTGGCCCGTCGTCTTCCGGGGGGAGCGCCACCGCGCCACGCGCGAGCGGCTCTGTGGACTCATTCTCATCCACGTCGCGCACGCCCGGCTCGGCAAAGCTGATGAGCAATTCGCTTTCTTCATCGCTCTGCTGAGGCGCGGCGGGAGCGGGCTTTGCTTTGGGCATCGGGCGTGTAATGCCCGACATGGCGATGAAATCGACCTCGCTCAACCGCTGGCTTTCAGGCACGCCACTACCCAGCCGTTTGTCATCGGCCAGCCCGGCCAGCAGGGAGTCCTCTTCCTCGGCGGGAAGAGGCTCCATGCCAAAGAGATCAAAGTCCTCGGGCAAGCCGCCGGGGTCTTTCGGGTCGTCGCTCATCGCGCCATCCCCGTGCTCAGGGCCGTTCCTGCGATGCCCGCAGCAACAGTTCCGCCGCCCGTTGGTCGCGGCTCATGCGTTCCCTTGGGGGCGCGGCGGCAGGTTGCGCGGCGCGCGCCAGCAAGGCGGCTCCACGGGGCGGCGGGGCCGCCGGTGACGGGGTGTCCGCCGGGCCACCGCCCAGGTAGCGTTGCAGGTCGTCCATTTTCTCCTGCTCGGTGAGCGTCGTCTTCGCGATGGTGTTCATCACCAGCCGCTCGTCGATGAGGCGGGTGCGCAGGCGCGCGGCCACCAGCAGGGCATTGCGGCATAGCGACACGATGACACGCGGGCTGCCTTCGGCATAGCGGTGAATCAATGCGTAGGCGATGTTCGTGAACTGCGGCCGAAGGCTGGCATCCGTCGCGGCCTGATCCACGCGAAAGTCGATGAAGGCCCGTGTCTCGGCGGGCTGGATGCCCGGCAACGTGTAGGTGACGTTGACGCGCTGAGCGAAATTGGGCGCGGCGCGAAGCACCTGCTTCCACTCCAACTGCGCGAAGCACACCAGGTTGATCAGCTTGTGCTGCTGGGTCTCGAGGTTCTGCACCAGCCGCAGCAGTTCAAGCTGGCCGCGCTTGTTGAGGTTTTGCGCGTCGTCGATGATCAACGTGCACACCCGCTCGCGGTTCGCCAGCAAGTACTGGTTCAGCGATTCCATGTAAGCGCCGAAGGATTGCTCTGGCGGCTGCAAGCCAAACTGTCCCGCGATGGCTTCCAGCAGCGCGAAGCTGGTCCACGAGGGAATGGGCGAACCGATCACGGCGGTGCGGTAGTGATTCGGGTCTGCGGCCATTCCGGTGAGGAGCTTGCGCAACAGCGTGGTCTTGCCGGTGCCATAGTTGCCCAGCACCACCGCGATGCCGTGCCTCTGGTCGATGCTGCTCCACAGGCGGAAGAGACACTCGCGATGCTCCCGCGTGGCATAAAAATACGCGGGGTCGGCAGTCGGGGCGAAGGGGTGCTCCCGCAGACCGAAAAATGTCAATAGTTCGCGATTCTCGTCCATCATCCTCTGTTGGACGGCACGGGCACTAGCACCCGTCACGCCGGTTTCGACACGCCGTTCCTCCTTCGCGGCAAGAGCGGGCGCGTCATTCAGGCGTAAGCTACTGCGATGACGTGATTTCCCGCTCTCCCGACAACGCGCATTCTAGAACCTTGCCGCCGGCATGTCAAGCATTTATTACCTGTAGATTGTTACCCACCGCGAATCCAACACTACATGTTGTGTTCTAAGGTTTCGGAAAGGCAGATTCAGCAAAGAGAGAATTTCCCTGAAATGGAGCGGGCGGAAATGGACAAAAGGTTGTGCGGTAAGTACAATCACGGTGCGCAATTGGGCAGAGGACGGGGTAGTCCGCCAGATGGCAACGGAACGATTGGTCGTATTGAGCGGCCCGCTTGAGGGGCAAGTGATCGCGATTGACGGCGCGGTGTCGATTGGCCGTGCGCCGGACAACCGCCTGCACCTCGACGACCTTCAGGTCTCGCGGAAGCACGCCATCATCGAGCAAGGCCCGCGCGGCACTTTCCTGCGCGACCTCGGCAGCGGCAACGGCACCTATATCGACAACCGCCGGGTGTTGGAGACGCGCCTCTCCAATGGGACCGTGATCCGGATCGGTCAGCAAGAGCTCCGCTTTGAGACCGACGCGGCCCCGCCAGCCGAGCAAGATCCCATGGGCGACTCCGGGGTGCGCTTCCAGTCCGGCGCGCAGCAGGCGGTGACCGCCGACGCGGCCGAGAACCTCTGCGCCACCTTCTTCGACATGCCCGCCCGCTCGACGACCTCACAGGACCTCGCCGAGATGCAGCGCCGCCTGAAGGCGGTATACGCGGCAAATCAGGCCATCAGCGCGGAACGTGACCTCGGCCGCCTTTTCGAATTGGTGATGGACCAGATCTTCTCGCTGGTGCCGGCGCACAACGGCGTTATCATTCTCAAGGAGAAGCAGTCCCCCGGCTCAGGACGGCGCACCACCACCTTCATGCGGATGGATCAGAACGCGAGCCTCGAGGGCCTGATTACCGAATACGTGCGCTCGGGCGAGCACGGCGGCGAGGTGACCATCAGTTCGTCCATCGTGCGGCGCGCCATCGAAAACCGCGAGGCGGTGCTCACGGTGGACGCCGCCGACGATGCCCGCTTCGAGTCCGGCGCCAGTATCATTGCAGAGAACATCGCCTCCGCCATGTGCGTGCCACTGATTTACCAGCAGGACGTGCTCGGCGTGATTTACCTCGACACCCGAGGCACGACAAACGCGTTTGTGAACCGAGACCTGGAGCTCGTCTGCGCCATCGCGGGGCCCGCCGCCACCTCGATAAGCAACGCGCAGTATGTGCGCAAGCTCGACCAAGCCTACCAGGACACGCTGATCGTGCTGGCAAACGCCATCGAATTGCGCGACCACTACACCGTGGGCCACAACTGGCGCGTGGCGAAGTACTCCGTGGAGATTGCCCGCGAGCTGGGCTGGACGCCGGAGAAGCTGCGGGAGGTGGAGATGGGCTGCGTGCTGCACGACGTGGGCAAGGTGGCGGTGGACGACGCGGTGCTGCGCAAGCCGGACAAACTCACCGAGGAAGAATACGCCCAAATGAAGGTGCACCCCGAGCGCGGGGCCGCCCTGCTTCAGGACGTGGAATTCCTGCACCCGCTGATTCCTTATTGCCTCTACCACCACGAGCGCGTGGACGGCAAGGGCTATCCCTACGGACTCAAGGGCGAGGACATCCCCATCGAGGGGCGCGTCGTGGGCGTGGCGGACTGCTGGGACGCCCTCACAAGCAACCGTCCCTACCGCAAGGGCATGGACCCCGAGCGCGCCATCAAGATCATCGAGGAGGGCCGAGGCACGCAGTTCGACATTGTGTGCGCCGACGCCTTCATCAAGTGCTACCGGGAAGGGCGCATCAACCCCATCCTTCAGAATTACCACGAGAAGGACGAGAAGAGCATCGCCTGCCCCTTCTGCAGCACCAACATCCGCTTTCCCGAAATCGCGCAGGTGGGCATGGTCTTCGAGTGCCACGTGTGCCATCGCGGTGTGAAGCTGCAGCGGATGGAAGAAGGCTCCTACTACGGCGAACTGCTCGCCAAGACGGGCGCATCCCGCCTCTCCGGGGCATCCCTCCCCCTACACCAACAGTAGCGCCGGCCAGCCCCGCCCGTGTTTAGTGGGCGCGCACTCCCTCGAGTCTCGGCACGGAATAGGTGCCCATGTGGATCTGGTCGAACATGCTGATGTCGCTCGCGAAGGCGCGCGCGTTTTCGAGGGTGATCTTCTTGTTGCGGTACATCTCGTACAGGTAGTGCTCGAACAGCACGCTGTGGGAAATGGTCTGCTGCATACCGATGCGGATATGGTCGGTGTTGCCTTCGAGGATGCCGTCGTTGATGGCCTTAACGTCATTGAACAGGAACTCGAGCGCCGGGATGCGTCCCCCGCCAATCTTTGGCACCAGCCGCTGGCATATCACGCAGCGCATGCTGTCGCGCAACTGAAGCTTCACCAGGTCGCGCTCAACCGGATCAAAGAAGCTGACGATGCGGTTCACCACCTCGCTCGCCGAGTTGGCGTGGAGCGTGCTGATGACGAGGTGCCCGGTGGCAGCCGCGTTGATGGCGGCCTTGATGGTGTCGGGATCACGCATTTCACCAATCAGGATCACGTCGGGGTCGTGGCGCAGCGCCCCGGTTACCGCCATGCCGAAGGACGCCACGTCCACCCCGAGGCAACGCTGGGACACGATGGACTTCTTGTTGTGGTGCACATATTCGATGGGATTCTCGATGGTGAGTATGTGCGCGGCGCGATGCTGGTTGATCCAGTCCACCAGGGCGGCACAGGTGGTGGACTTGCCACTGCCGGTCATGCCGGTCACGAGGAGCAGGCCCCGATGCAGATCGGCCAGCTGCACCATGATGTCGCTGGGAACGTTGAGGTCCTCGAAGGACGGAATCACCTCCGGCAGAAAGCGCATGGTGCAGTGCGGCGCGCCGCTCTTGATGAACGCGGAGACGCGTGCGAAGCCGATGCCCATCTGGTGAAACTCGAAGCTGGTTTGAAATTCCTGCTCGAATTCCTTCCAGTAGCGGTCAGGCGCAAGGTCCTGGATGAGCTGCCGTATCTGGTGGCCGGAGAGCGGCTCCAGCAGTTCCGAGTTGCGGGCGTCGCCGTCCACGCGAAAGACGGGATGGTTGCCCGGCGACAGGTGCACGTCGCTGGCGTGGTATTGGACCATCGCCCGGAAGAGCATCTCCGCACTCAAGGGAGACGTGCGGAAGTTCTCGCCGTGCATGCGCCATATCTCGGGATAATGGAGCACCGAGCAGATGTTGTCCAGGGTCGCGAGGTTTTCCTCGGTCGCCTCAATGCCCTTGGCAGGAAACGCCAGCACATGGCTGTTGTCATCTTGCGACAACTCACAGAGGCCGCCTGCTTCGTCGATGCGATGGCGAAGCTGTCCGGCGAGGTCGCCGCTGATGCGCCCCCGAATGCTGAACCGGGTGAATTCCCCCTCGAAAGCATCGCGCTCCGCCGTGATCTTGATGCCCGGCCCGCGCAGCTTCAGGGTCTTGGGAGCCCCCTCAATTTGCTCGACATGCTTCGCACAAAGCCGCGCGATCCCTCGGATGCTGCTCTGGCGGCCCACCCCGATTACATAGTCTTCCATGGTTCCCGGTCCTCCCTCGGCGCACGAACCACAAAACCCGACCACAACGAGATCATCATACGCCCGCCAAAGACCGGTATCAACAGACTCTCCCACGTTAACCCATGAGGCAATAAAAAGGAGCGGGCGAATGCCCGCTCCCTGTGCGTTGCCGTTTGACGAAGATCTTGCCGCTAGTCGATCGGCAGGATCTCGACCTTGCGGAATTCGACGGGATGGCTCTCGGATTGCAGCGAGATGTAGCCTCCGCTGATCAGCACATTGCCGTCCTTGATCAATTCCTTGCCGTCGCCATCGCGGTCGTCATACTGCGGCTGGCTGTACTCCAGGACAAGATCGCCGTTCACGTAATGCTTGATGCTGTCGCTGCCATTGACCTCGATCTCGACCGTGACCCACTGGTCACCCTCGAAGGTTTTCGAGGACGAGTTGATGCAGTGAATGCGGACGAG
>JBJOID010000305.1:0-6120 GCA_046047315.1 Candidatus Hydrogenedentota bacterium
GGCGATCATGCTGGTGGCGGCACTGACGGTCGCGGGGGGCTGTTACTTCGCGGTCGCATTTGCGCTGCGGATACCGGAGGCGCGTGATCTTTGGGATGCGCTTCGACGCAGGATCGGGAAAGCCGGCTGAGTTTCTGCGCCGCTCAGGCGGCGCCTCGGTGTCTGCGGCTGGCCAGCCTGATAACGAGCAGTTCAATCTCCAGCATGGGATCGCTGCCGGTGGAGCGCATGCGGAAATGTGTCTCGGTGCAGAGTGCGAGCGCGTCGGCAAGCTTGTGGAAGCCAAACTTGTTGACCAGTGCGATGACCTTCTTCTCAACGAAAGGCTTGGGGGGTGGGGCTTTGGATTCCGGCGCGGCGCGGTAGGCGCTTTCGAGCATCCAGTTGATGATACCGATCAGTTCATCCGGAGACTTGCCGAGCGCGGTCAGGCGGTGCAGGGTTTCCAGCGCCTTCTCGGGATTCGAGGCGGCGATGGCGTCGGTCATGTCAAAGACCGTCTCCTCGGCCACGTCGGCGCAGGCCATGCGGATGTCGTCGTCGTTCACCTCGGTGCGGCTGCCCACAAAATTACAGACCAGGTCGAGCGCGTTGGCGATGTCGCTCAAGCGGGCTCCCGCACGGTGGATAAGTTCCCGGATGGCATTGCGCTGCACATGCTTGCCGCGCAGTTCTCCCGCATGGGCTATCCATTGGGACAGGGCACCGTCATCCAACTGGGGACACTCCACCACGCCGCCCGCCTCTTCACAGAGTTTGTAGAGGCGCTTGCGCTTGTCGGCCTTTGGGGCGACCAGCAGCAGCAGCGTGGCGGGGTTGGGGTTTTCTAGATAGTCGGTGAGGGGCGTCAGTGGCGAGTTCTTCTCTCCGGAGAAAGCGAAATAGCGATCGGCGTTGCGCACGAGAATGACGCGCTGTTCACAGAGGAATGGCAGGGTGTTGGCCTCCGCGGCCACGACGCCGGGCGAAGTTTCGTCGGCATAGTAGGCGGTGTAGGCCATGTCCCTCAGCGAAGGGTCCACCGTGGCCGTGATGATGCGCTCGATGGCGTTCTCCGCGAGCATGGGTTCGAAGGGCTCGCGTCCGAAGTGCGCCTTGCCGGGGGCGAAGAGGAGCACGGGCGGCAGCGGCTCGGAGCCGATCTTCCGCATCAGGTCGGCCACCAACATGGCGCTTACCAGGGTTCGACGGTTCGGTAGAAGATGTCGGAGGCCAGTTGTTCCAGCGCCTCGGATGCGGCCCGGTTTTCTTCCTGGCTGGCGAAGGAGCGAACGTTGGTGAGATAGGCCTCGGCGTTGCCGCGAAGCCGATCGGAAGACTGGCCCGCGGCCAGCGTGTAGTACGTGGTCTCTCCCGCCATCACCTGCTCTTCCCACAGGACTTCGTTGGTGGCTTGATCGGTCACGCGAACGCCGGCGGTAACCACGACGAGGAACTGGGTCACGTCGTCGTTCTGATCGTAGGTGAGCCCACGGAGGCGATAGTCGAGGATTACGCCTTCGAGCAGAAGGTCGGCCTGTTCACGCGGCACAACCTGAAGGCGGCTGTCGGTGATAAATTTCCGGGTGACCGCGTTGGTGAGCGGCGCCTGGAGGTCGTACTCCTTGCTCTCATCGTAGAACGGGGAGATGTGGATGGTCTGGTACTTGGGGTCAAGCGAACTGTTGGTGGTGTAGCCGCAGCCTTGCAGCACCAGACAGAGCAGACCCGTGGATAGGAGCCAGCGGCGCATGGCTTAGATACCCGGGTTGCGCCGGCCTTCGAACTTCGCGCCGACGGTCTGCACCCCCTGCTGCTGAGCCAGCCAGGCCCGCGCCTCTTCGGCGCTTTGCGTGTCGCCAAAGTCGTTCGCCACGATCTCGTAGTAGATCTTCGCGGCGGCGGTCTTCTTGCGGCGCTCGTAGAACTTGGCGTTCATCAGTCGCTGCTGGGCGATGCGCTCGCGCATTTCACCACGGCGGGAGTCCAACTCGCTATTGCGGGGATCGCCGGGATAGCGTGTCTTGAAGCTGTCGATGGATTCGATGGCCAGACGGCTGGGCATCTGGTCGTAGGCCGGAGGGAAGGCCATTTCGTAGTAGGTCTCGGCAAGGGCGAAGCTGGCTTCGTCCACCCACTCGGACTCCGCGTAGTCTTCGATGACGCGGCGATATTCGAATGCCGCCTCGAGATACTCCTCGCGGGCGTAGTGGCAAAGGCCCACCTTGTATTGCGCCTGGGCCGCCTCGGGCGTGAAGGGCTGGTTGTCTATCACCATGGTGTAGACTTCGATGGCGCGGTTGAAAGGACGGTTGCGGAAGGGACGCCATTTGTTGTCCTGGTTCGCCATCCCCTTGTCATAGTAGCGATCGGCGATCTCGTATTGCTTGGCGATGGCATCGTCATAGCGTGCGGTATCGGGATAGCTGGTGAGCAGGGTTTGGAATTCCTTCGCGGCCTCTTTGTATTGCCCCTGCAGCAGGGCGATCTCGCCGCGCAGGAACTGGTTCTCGTCGGCGAAGGGACTGTCGCCGTAGAACTTGGAGAACTTGTCGGTCTCGCGCATGGCCTTGCGGTAATCGCCCTCGGCCATAAGGCCACGGGCATACTCGACTTGAAGCTCGGGTGTTTCCTTGGGCATGCGCTTCAGGTTCACCCAGCGGCCGGTCTGCGGGGTCCAGGTCCACTGTGCGAACACGGGACTTGCCACGGCGACCAGCGCCGCCACGATAACCAGCCTGCGGAAACTTGCGAATTTCATGAACGCTTCCTTCGATACGCCCCGGCTCGGGCCGGTGCACACCGGGCCTCCTTGGCCCTCTTGCTGCCTGAGGCGGATTGTACCAAAGCCAAGGGGATGACACAACGCGGCTGTGCGCGCGGGGTGGCCGGGCCAGAGGCGGCCGTGATACCATTCCGGCCCGAGTGCCAAGAAGGAGGCTTTCCACGCCGTGCCCGTGACCCGCGCCCAGATGGCCCGCATTATCGACCACACCCAGCTGAAGGCCTACGCCACCGAGGCGGACATGCGGGAGCTCTGCGTGGAGGCCGCGCGCGAGGGCTTCGCGGCGGTGAGCGTGAATGGGGTGTGGGTGTCTTTTTGCGCGAAGCAATTGGCGGGTTCGAACGTGGGAGTGAATGCCTGCATTGGCTTTCCTCTTGGGGCGAACACGGCGACGATAAAGGTGGAAGAAGCGCGGGACGCCGTGCGCAATGGCGCGACCGAGATCGACATGGTGATCAACATTGGCGCGTTGAAGTCGGGTTATCCTAACTTTGTGGGACGCGAGATAGCGGCGGTGGTAAAGGCGGTGAAGGGCGTGCCGGTGAAGGTGATTTTGGAGATGAGCTACCTGTCGGAGGCGGAGAAGGTGACGGGATGCAACCTGGCCTTGCAGGCGGGAGCGGCCTATGTGAAGACCGCCACCGGCTATGGACAGGGCGGCGCCACGGTAGAAGATTTACGCCTGATGAAGAGCATCGTGGGGGACCGGATGGGGATCAAGGCGGCGGGGGGCATACGCAGCTTTCGCGACGCGATGCTGATGGTGGAGGCGGGAGCCACCCGGCTGGGCACGAGTGCCGGGGTGGGGATACTCGATGAGATCAGCGCCGGGGCGAAGGGATGAGGCGCCTTGGCGCGCTGCTGTTGATTGTCGCCACCACGTTCCCGCCTGCTTTTCTTGCCTCTGCCGAAGCTGCCCTGACTCTTCAGCCTGCTCCACGGATGCTGCGCGATTACTTTGATGCGCGGCGAAAGCCCCTGCATGAGGCCCGGAAGCAAGCCCTTGCGGGGATTGATACACGAGAGGAAGTGCGGCAACGGGCCGGGGACATGCGCCGCTTCTTTCTCGACGCGTTGGGCGGTTTTCCCGAGCGGAGCCCGCTTAATGCCCGTGTCGTGGGAAGCGGCCATGGTGATGGCTTCCGTTACGAACGCATAATCTACGACAGCCTGCCGGACTACCCGGTGACTGCGGTGCTTTTTCTGCCGGAATCGCCGGGGCCATACCCTGCCGTGTTGGTGCCCTGCGGGCACAGCGACAACGGGAAGGCGTCTGAGCTGTACCAGCACGCCTGCATCCTCTTGGCGCGACATGGGATAGCGGCGTTCATCTATGATCCCATCGGCCAGGGCGAGCGCTATCTTTACCTCGATGAGCACAACAAACCGCTGTTCGGCACAACACAAGAGCACACCACGGTGGGGGTTGGCTGCATGCTCACCGGAACGAACCTTGCGATGTACCGCATTTGGGATGGAATGCGGGGGCTGGACTATCTGCAATCGCGAGCAGATGTTGACGGTGAGCGGCTGGGCTGCACGGGCAATTCCGGCGGCGGAACCTTGACCAGCTACCTGATGGCCTTGGATGATCGCATCGTCGCTGCTGCGCCGAGCTGCTATCTCACCACCTTTGACCATCTGCTCACGTCTATTGGCCCGCAGGATGCCGAGCAGAACATTGCCGCGCAGGTGCTGTATGGCATGGATCACGCCGATTACATCACCATGCGGGCGCCCAAGCCCACGCTGATGTGCGTGGCGAAACAGGACTATTTCCCTTTGGCGGGGGCGCGAGAGACCTTCAAAGAAGCCGAGCGGTTGTATGCGATCCTCGGGCATCCGGAGCGGATCGACAAGATCGAGGCGGACGAGAAGCACGGCTTCTCCACCGTGCTTCGTGTGGGCGCGGTGAACTGGATGCGCCGGTGGCTGCTGAACGAGAGTGACCCCATCGCCGACGAGAATTTCGAGGTGCTTCCTGAGTCGGAGATGCAGTGCTCGAAGTCGGGGCAGATTTACACCGAGCCGGGGTACCGGTCGTTGCACGATGTCTTGATCGAACGCGCCAAGGAACTGGAGGCCAGGCGGGACGAGCGGCGCAAGACCGCCCCCGAGGCCGTGCGCGAAGAGATTCGGAAGATCTTTGGCCCCCGCGCCAGCCTTGCCTTCGATATGCACCAGGGTGAAACGCGAGAGAACAAGACCGTTGCGCGCATCACCCTGACGGACAACGCGACGGGGGCTAAGCGTGTGGTCCCCCTCGACTGGCATCATCCACAGAATCCGGGCGATGACGCGATTCTCTATCTGCACGACCATGGCCGGGCCAGAGTCGCTGAGGACAACCGGTTGCCGCTGTGGCTCGCCGAAGGCAAGCATGTCATCGCGGCGGATCTCTCCGGCATTGGCGAGACCCTAAGCGACGAGAACAAGCGATGGGCGGGAATACCCGGCGCCGACTGGCCGGACTTCTTTCGGGCTTACCTTATCGGCGAGAACATCGCCTGGCTGCGCGCTTCGGAGATCGAGGCAATCCTATTGTCCCGATTCTGGGGGGACGGCCTGGTTCAGATTATCGCCAACGGGGACCTCACGGTTCCGGCCTTGCACGCCGCCTACTTCACCTGCGGCGGTGCGGAAAAGCGCTTATCCCGGGTTACCCTCGAAGGCGGCATCCCTTCTTGGCAGGCGGTCATCCATGCGCGCCGTGCGAAGCACCAACTCATGAACGTGGTGCCGGGGGCGCTGGAGGTCTACGACCTGCCGGATCTTTCCGCGGCCCTGCCGGAGGGACTGCTGGACTGGCGCCCCGCCGCTGTGCCTGTTTTCTGAACGCTTCCGTGGCTAGCCCTGGATGAGCTCGCGAAAGAAGACCGAGCGCGTGATGTGGTAGCGAAGGATGTTCTTGCGGATGATGATGCGGTTGATGAGGTTCTGCATGACTTGAATCTCCTTCTCATGAATCCTTGGTTACTCTAGACGCCCAGAGGCGGCGTGAAATTCATTCTCAGCGCATGCCCGCGGCGAGGCGCATGGTGTCGAAGCCGTGTCGCGCGCGGAGGCTATCCACCTGCCCCATCAAGCGCTCCCAGCGTTCGGCGCGTTCAGCGTTGAACAGTGGAAGCTGGTGCTGGTTAAACTGCAATTGCCCAAGCTGCACCCCAACCAGCCGGACCTTGCGGGTGGAACGTGCGCGTTGGAGTAGTTCACGGACGGGGGCGGCCAGCTCGGCATCGAGACTGCTTGGCGTGGACAGGGTGTGCGCGAAGCTTCGCGTATCGAAGTTGCTGAGGCGCACCTTGATACCAACCCGCTGTGCTTCGAGTTGTTGCTCGCGCAGCGAATGGGCGCAT
>JBJOID010000306.1:0-6236 GCA_046047315.1 Candidatus Hydrogenedentota bacterium
CGAGCCCGGTTCTGGAGTTCCAGAAGAGCGATCGGGTGGTCTTTCTTGGCAACACCTTCGCCGAGCGGCTTTATCATTTCGGTCACCTCGAACTGCTGCTGGCGTCGCGCTTCGAGGGACACGGCCTGACTTTCCGCAACCTGGGCTGGTCGGCGGACGAGATCACGCTCGCGCCGCGCCCGCTCGACTTTGGGTCCGTGCATGAGCACCTGACCATACAGCAGGCCGACGTCATCTTCCTGTTCTACGGGTACAACGAGTCCTTTGCTGGTGAGGCGGGACTGGAGGACTTCGCCCGAAACTACGGCGATTTCCTCGATGGCCTGCTGGCGCACCCGTTCAATGGAGTGTCCGCGCCGCGGCTGGTTGCGGTCACTCCGTATCCCCTCGAATCCCGCCCAGAAATTGTGGGCGGGGTCGACGAGCAGAACCGCAATATCGCGCTGTATCGCGAGGCGATTGTCCGCGTGGCGGGCGAACGCGGGATCGCCGTGGCAGACATCCACGATGCGGTGGCGGATTGGCAGGCGCGCCATGCTGCATTTCCGCTGACTTTCAACGGCATTCACCTCACGGCTTTCGGCGACTGGGCCTTGTCTCAGATGATCATGGAATCTCTGGGTTACGCGGTCGAGGCGGCGAGTTTCTCGCAGGACGCGGCCAGCCCGCGTGCCTATGTGAAGGGGCCGGGCGTGCGCGTGTTGAGCAGCGCCGATGGCGCGCTTGAACTGGAACTGCGCACGGATTTCCTTGCGGCGCTGGATGCGCCCGAGGAGGCGCCGGACGGCGCGCCGCGCGAAACGGGCGTGTTGCAGTTGACCGGGTTGCCGCCGGGCCGCTACACGCTGACGCTGCCGGGCGGCGTGCTGCTAGAGGGCGATGACCGCGCCTGGGCCGAGGGACTGCCGCTGCCGGCCTCGCCCTTCGCCGCGCGCGCCGGCGAGATTCGCGAGGACATCAATTACAAGAATCGCCTGTTCTTCGACAAGTGGCGGGCCGTGAACGGGTACTACATTTACGGCGGCCGCAAGGAGCCGTTCGGCGTCATCTCCTTTCCACCCGAGATGGAGCGCTTCGAGGAGCGCGTGACGGAATTCGACGGCAAGATACAGTCGGCGCTGAAGCAGCCGTGGTCGGTGCGCGCAAGCCTGCGCCGCGTGGGAGAGTAGTCATGGGTAACACACACGCGCGCATGGCCTTGATTGCGGCCTTCGGACTGGCGGGCTCCCTTGCGGCCGGAGCGCAGGAGGTGCAGGGCACCGAGCCGAACCGGGGCGGGGAGATCAACACCGAGGCGCAGGACCCGAAGATCGCCCGTGAGCGCCTCTTTCCCGCGGAGGATTTCGACGTCAATCTGTTCGCGAGCGAGAAGGAATTCCCCCTTCTTGCAAACCCGGTGGCGCTGAACTTTGATGGCCGCGGCCGGATGTACGTGTGCACGATGCCTTCGTATCCGCAGCGCCTGCCCGACGAGGACCCCGACGACAAGATCATCATCCTCGAGGACCGCGACCGCGACGGCAAGGCGGACTTCAGCGAGGTGTTCATCGACCGCCTGCACGTGCCCACCGGCTTCGAGTTGGGCGACGGAGGCGCGTACATCGCGCAGCAGCCCGACTTGATCTTCGCCAAGGACACCAGCGGTGACGGCAAAGCCGATCTCCGGAAGACGGTCTTGCACGGCTTTGGCACCGAAGACAGCCACCATTCGATCAGCGCCTTCACTTGGGGACCAGACGGCGGCCTGTATTTCCAGGAGGGCACCTTCCACCACTCGCAGGTGGAAACCCCCTACGGCCCCGTGCGCCTGGTGGACGCCGGCGTCTTCCGCTACAAGCCCAACCAGCACTTCCTCGAAGTCTTCGTGACCTACGGCTTCGCCAATCCCTGGGGGCATGTGTTCGACCACTGGGGCCAGAATTTCATCGCGGATGCTTCCGGCGGCGCCAACTACTTCGGCCTGCCCATCACGGGCTACAAGCCCTACCCGAAGAAGAGCAGCGGCATGAAGGTGTTCACCTCCGTGGTGCGCCCCACGGCCGGCTGCGAGATCGTGAGCAGCCGTCACTTCCCCGACGAGATGCAGGGCGATTTCTTGGTGAACAACTGCATCGGCTTTCAGGGCATCAAGCAGCATCGCGTCATCGAAGAGGACTCCGGCTTCACCAGCGTCGAACAGCCCCCGCTGCTGTACTCGACCGACATCAACTTCCGCCCGGTGGACATAGAGTTCGGCCCCGATGGCGCGCTCTACATCGTGGACTGGTTCAACCCGTTGATCGGCCACATGCAGTATTCCCTGCGTGACGAGGGCCGCGACCATGCGCACGGCCGCATCTGGCGCATCACCTACAAGAAGAAGCCCCTGCTGGAACCTGTCATCTCGGATGGAAAACCCGTAGCGGAACTGCTGGAGCAGTTGAAGGCGCCGGAGATCCGCACGCGTTATCGCGCCCGCATCGAACTGCGCAACCACGACGCCAGGGAAGTGGCGGCGGCGGTGGATGCCTGGGTGGCCGCGCTGGACCCCGCCGACCCGAATATCGAGCATCACGTGCTGGAAGGGCTTTGGGTAAAGCAGACGATCAACCAGCCCGACGCGACCCTGCTGGATCGCGTGCTGTCATCGCCCGAACCGCGCGCCCGGGCGGCGGCCGTGCGCGTGGCCCGCTTCTGGCGCAACGAAGTGGACGGCGTGCTGGCTCGGCTGGAGAAGGCCGTGGAGGATGAATTCCCGCGCGCACGCCTGGAGGCGGTCACGGCGTTGAGCTACATGGACTCGTGGGAAGCGCAACGCGCCGCCATCAAGGCCCGCGCCCTGCCCATGGATTACTACCTCGACTATGGCCTGAACGAGACGACCACCGCCTTGGAGGCGCACTGGAAGCCCGCCGTGATGGCGGGGCAGCTGAGCCTCGACACCGACCCGGAGATTGGTCGCTTCCTTGCGGGGCGCATGAGCCCGGATGAATTGGCCCACGTGCTGGAAAGCGACGTGGCGTTGCAGCAGGTGCTCACGCGTCCCGGCGCGAGCGACGCTTCGAGGCGGGCGGCCCTGGCCAGGCTGCAGGAGTTGGGCAGTGGCGATGCGGCGGCGGCATGGCTGGAAGCGGCGCGACGCGTGGAGCGCGACACCCCGATGACCGAGCGTTCCGCCGTGCTCGAGCAATACGCGCGACTCCTGCTGGAGATTTCGCCCGAGGTGCTGCGGCCCCATGCGACAGAGTGGGAAACGCTTGCGGCAGAGGGCGGCACGGCGCGCGTGCGCCAGTCGGCGCTCGTGGCGTTGATTCGCGCCGACGGCAACGCCGATCGCGCGTGGCGCCTGGCGGAAAGCGACCAGGGCGTCATGATGAACCTGCTGGCCGCCGCAAGCGATATCCACGAGGAAGCCCTGCGCCGGGATTTGTATCCGCGTGTGCGCGGGTTGCTGGGGCCGAAGGGCGAGCCGCTCACCGTGGCCGCGGCCCAGGCGATGGGGCGCTATGTGCGCATCGAGTTGCCCGGTGACAACCGCGTGCTGACGGTGGCGGAACTGGAGATTTACAGCGGGCGCGAAAATGTGGCCCGGGCTGGCACGGCTTCGCAGTCCAGCACCGCCAATGGTGGGGTCGCTGCGCGTGCGATCGACGGCAACAGCTCCGGAGACTTTAGTGCCGGTGGCCAGACCCACACCAACGAAGAGTCGAATCCCTGGCTTGAGGTCGATCTTGGGCGTTCCTATCCGCTCGACTTTGTCCGCGTGCTGAACCGCCGCGATGATGAACTGGGCAAACGCCTCAATGGCTTCCGGTTGACGGTGCTGGATGAGCATCGCGTGCCGCTCTTCTCGCACGAGCAGCCCGACGCCTCCTCGCGCAGCACGCGCATCGACGTGGTGGCAGACCCGGCGGCGGCCCTGCGCCGTGCCGCGCTGCCCGCCCTGGCCCGTCTCGACATGGGCGAGGGAGACACGCTGGCGCTGCTGGCCGCGGCTTTCGAGACCGAGTCCGAACGCGCGCTCGCGGCCCGTTCGCTGGTGGAACTGTCCCCCCAGGCCTGGCGCGCGGATACCTTGGGTTCGCTCGTTCAGCCCCTGCTGGCCTATGCGGGCGCGGCCTCTCCGGAAGACCTCGCGTCTCCCGGCCTGGTCGCGGCCTATGCGGCGGGTGAGCGGCTTGCCGCCCTGTTGCCCCGAGTCGAGGCGGCAGCCCTGAGGCAGCAGCTCTCCGCCAATGCGCTGCAGGTGCGCAAGCTGGCCGCCATTCCGCACAAGATGCAATATGACACGAACCAGATCATGGTGCGCGCGGGCGCTCCGGTCGAGATCATCCTCGAAAATCCCGACATCATGCCGCACAACCTGGTCATCGGCGTGCCGGGTTCGCTCGAGACCATCGGCCTCGCGAGCGATGCGGAGTCCACCAGTCCCGATGCGGCCGCGCGCGACTACGTGCCCGTGATGCCACAGGTGCTCCACAGCACCAGGTTGGTGCAGCCCGGCAAGCAGGTCTCCATTCGCTTCACCGCCCCGATCGAGCCCGGCGAGTATCCCTACCTTTGCACCTATCCCGGCCACTGGCGCGTGATGCAGGGGGTGATGCATGTGGTTGAGGAACTGCCCCCGGCGCTGGCCGGTGGAGGCAAGTTCGTGCGGCTGTGGAACCGGGCGGAGCTGGCGCCCGCCGTCGACTACGTCAGCCAGATGGATCCCGCGCGCGGGGCCGCCCTTTTCGAGTCCGCCTCGTGCGTGCGATGCCACGGGGGCAACGGCGAGCTTGCGCCGCCCCTGGCGGAACTGCGCGCGCGCTTCTATCCCAAGTCCCTGCTCGGCGCCATCATGAATCCATCCGAGCGGATCGACCCGGCCTATAAGACTGTCGAGGCGACCCTGCGGAGCGGCGCGAAGTACATGGGTCAGATCGCGGCGGAGGACGCGGAGCATGTGCTGCTGCGCCAGGACCTTCTGCTGCCGGAATTCACCGTGCGCCTTGCCAAAGCCGATATCGTGGCGATGGAAAGCGCGGATCAATCGATGATGCCCGAGCATCTGCTTTCCGGTCTGTCGCAGGAGGAAATCTACGCGCTCATGGCCCATATCCTCGGCGGCAACGCTGGGCAAGTCGTCGCGGCGGCGGAGTCCGACACGGAAGGGCATGGCCATGGGCGGGGGCACGGTCATCAACATTAAGACAACGCGGGCGCAACCGCGTCCAGAAGCAGGGAGTTGAAGGCATGGCGGACTTCGAATTGTCAGGCAAGGTGGCGCTGGTGACCGGCAGCAGCCGGGGTATCGGCGAGGCCATCGCGCGGGAATACGCGCGCCGGGGCGCGACCGTGATTGTCTCCTCGCGTAAGCAGGAGGCCTGCGAAGAAGTCGCGCGCGGCATCATCGCCGAGGGCGGCAAGGCCGAGGCCATGGCCTGCCATGCGGGCAAGGTGGACGAGATCGAGGCGCTGGTGGCCCGGGTGATCAAGGAATGCGGAAGGCTCGACGTGCTTGTCAACAACGCCGCCACGAATCCCTACTTCGGCCCGGCCATCCAGGCAAGCGAGTCCGTGTTCGACAAGACCTTCGAAGTGAACTGCAAGGGCTTTTTCTTCATGGCGCAGCACGCTGCTCGGGCCATGGTCGAGCAGGGGGGCGGCTCCATCATCAATGTCGCGTCCATCGAGGGCATCACCCCTTCACCCATGATGGGCATCTATTCGATGAGCAAGGCCGCCGTGATCATGCTCACCAAGGTGCTGGCCAAGGAACTCGGCGGCTCCAAGGTGCGCTGCAACTGCATCTGCCCCGGCCTCACCGAGACGCGATTCGCTTCGGTCCTCATCGACACGCCGGAAATCTATGAGCACTACATTTCGCGCGCGCCGTTGGGTCGCCATGCGCAGCCCGACGAAATCACCGGCGCCGCCGTGTTCTTTGCATCCGACGCCGCCAGCTATGTCACCGGCACCGTCCTGCCCGTCGATGGCGGTACCGCCGCATGACGGATATCCAGCGCATTGCCGTCGTGGGTGGGGGATTTATGGGGGGCGGCATCGCCCAGGTGGCCGCGCAGGGCGGCTTTGAAGTAACCCTTATCGACGTCAATCCCGCCGCGCTCGACAAGGCCATCGCCGACATGCGCGACTCTCTCGGCAGGCTTTGCGCCAAGGGGGTGGTCAAGGAACCCGCCGAGGCCGTCCTTTCGCGCGTCGCCACGGGAAGCGCAATCGCCGACGCGGCGCGCGCCGACGTCGTGATTGAGGCC
>JBJOID010000307.1:0-8236 GCA_046047315.1 Candidatus Hydrogenedentota bacterium
TGTCCCCCACGCCGCACGCCGCAATCTTGGCGCGCGGGTCGTAGCCTGTTTCAATGGGCCCTATAAAGAACAGCACAATCCCCGGCGCGAAAGTCTTCGCCGCCTCGATGAACTCGTCCGTACAACGGGCCCGCTTCAGCTCACCCATGTAGTAGACAATCTTCCACTGTTCCGGCGGCATCGCGGCCAACGGCGAGTCCGGGGGCAGTTGCGCCGCCAGCCATTCCTGAATCTTTGAGGTTCGGCGCGGCTCCTCAAAGGGAGGCACGTTCTGGATTACCATCGGAAGGGTCTTCGCCCCGTACTTTTCCACCATGACGCGCGCCCGGTTGGGTTCGCAGGCCACCGTCAGGTCCGGAGTGTTAATGAGTAGGCGCTCGAGCCCAATCCAGAACCATGCGGGCCGGAAGCCGGGCCGCTCGGCGTAGAGCTCTATCGAGTAGTAGAGCAGCTTTGCGCCGCTAAGCCGTGAAAGCAGCCAGGCCTGGGGCAGGGTGTCCACATCAATGGCCACCACGAGGTGGGGGCGCTGCCACAGAGCGAGAAAAAAGGAGCGGATCATGAACTCAAGGAACACAAGGGGGCCGCTTAGCGACGTCTTGGGAAGGCGGCGCATCCAGCAATCCACGATGAGGTTCCGCATCCCCGGGCGGTCCTCTTCCCGCTTGTTCCGGTCGCGCGCGCGCGCCTTAATCACAGTAACTTCGTATCCACGCGCGGCAAGGCCATCCACAAACTGTCGTTCGGGTGGAATCATGTACGGCAAAAACGCCATGCGGATGACGCAGATTCGCTTGCTCATGGCTTCCTTGCAAGGGGAGCGTTTCGGGATGCCTCGCGCCGCATCAAGACCGGCGCTCCCCTTGGCGGGGAAGGCTAGGGCGGCACTGCAAGTGTCCTGCGGAACGAGAGTTAAAGCCTATCACACAGGCATCGGGGCGTGCAAAGATAGCCGGTACCATGAATGCGGAATGTTCATGAAACTATGGAAATCCTCTCCTGCAGAGTCCCAGCGGTAAATAGTGCTGGGCTCCTCCGTTATCGCTATAATCCGCCCCCATGAGCACAGAGCCTGAACGCACAGTCTCCTCACAGCCGTCGGTGGCTGCTGTGGTGTTGACTTGGAATGACACCAGCATGTCCGCGCGCTGCATCGCCAGTGTCTTGGACAATGACTATCCGGGCCTGCGCGTCATTCTCGTGGACAATGGCTCGATTCCTCCTTGCGCGTCCCCCTTGGCGGAACAGTTTCCGGACATTGAGACCGTTCCCCTTTCGGAGAACACAGGCTTCACCGGGGGCTGCAACCGTGGCCTCGAGCGGGGCATGGAGCACGGCGCAAAATACCTCTTTCTCTTGAACAATGACACCATTGTCGCACCTGGCGCGGTCGAGAAGCTGGTCGCAGCCATGGAGTCCGAGCCCCGCGCGGGGGCGGCAAGCGCGCTGCTGCTGTATCCCGGAGAGGACCGGAGGGTGCAGTTCTTCGAGGGCAAGGTGGAACGCGATGCGGGCAGGCACTGGCATCCTCAAGACCAGATGCCTTGGACACCGGACTTCGCCCGCACGATAGAAACCGAGCTGATACCCGCCTGTGCCCTGCTGTATCGAGCGGAGGCCCTGCGGGAGGTGGGCCTTTTCGACGAGACCCTGTTCACCAACTGGGAGGACTACGACCTCCACCTTCGATTGCGCGACGCGGGGTGGAAGCTGCTCACGGTGGGTGGAGCGGAGGTCATCCACGCCCACGGCCAGACCACGGGTCGTATCTCCCCCTTCATCACCTATCTCTTCACCCGGAATCGGCTCATCTGCCTCTTTCGCTTTGGCCGCCCCCTTGGCATCCTCGCCAAGTCCCCCACGCTGCTTCGCAGTTTCATTTGGCAGATGCGGGAATATGGTTGGACCAACTGGTCAGCGCACCGGGCCTTCCTGCGTGGAACCCTCGATTTCTTTCTGGGGGTGCGCGGCAAGGGCAACGTGCCCACCAAACGTAGCGATTGATGCCTCAGAGGGAGCGGGCGGAATGGTGTATGGCAATCATGTTCGCAATAACTACAGAGGATGAGTTCATTGACTACCTATCGTCTCACGGCCCTTGTCGCGCTTTGGACATTCGCCACCTTGTCTAATCCGGCCCTCGCGCAGGAGGCTTCCACCTTGCATCTCTACATCGGCACCTATACCAGTGGCGAAAGTGAGGGCATCTATCGTTGCGACTACGATCCCGCCACCGGCGCCCTTGGGGCCCCCGCGCTTGCGGCGCCGATGGACAATCCCTCTTTTCTTGCCAAGCATCCGAAATTGCCGGTGCTGTATGCGGTTGCGGAAGGCACCGGCGAAGCCGGGGCGCGCGTGCATGCGTTCCAGATCGGCGAGGACGGAAGCCTCACGCCGCAGAGCGATCAGGCCACTGGCGGCGATCATCCTTGCCATGTCGCGGTGAGTGGCAAGGGGGATCTGCTCGCCGTGGCCAACTACTCCGGCGGCAGCATTGCGCTGTTCAATCTCGCCGAGGATGGCGCGTTGGCGACCGCGGGGCGTGTCATCAATCATTCAGGTTCGGGTCCGGTTGCGGGACGTCAGGAAGGTCCTCACGCGCACTCGGTCGATTTCGACCTGTCGGACCGGTATCTGTTGTCCGCCGACCTTGGAGCGGATAGGGTAATCACTTACCCCCGCGAGGCGGACGACGTGCTCCACAAGACGCCCTTGGCTCCAGGGTCAGGTCCACGCCACGTCGCCTTTCACACTTCCGGCGGATACCTCTACGTCGTGAATGAACTCAACAGCACGGTCACCGGCTTTCGTTTCGATGCAACCAATGGAGAGATGACGGAGTTGCAGACCGTGTCGACCTTGCCCGCAGGTTTCGACGGGGAGAACAGCTGCGCGGAGATCGCGGTGCATCCGAACGGGAATCTGCTTTATGCTTCGAACCGGGGACATGACAGTTTGGCGATATTTTCCCTGAGCCGCCGCAGCGGTCAGTTGACTCCGGCGGGTCACGTGTCGACGGGGGGCAAGACGCCCCGCCATTTCGCCATTGCGCCCGATGGGAAGCACCTGCTCGCGGCAAACCAGAACAGCAATGACGTTCAGGTTTTCGCGGTGAATGCGGAGTCCGGCGCACTGACCGCGACCAGCCACCGCCTCAATGTCGGGGCTCCGGTGTGCTTGCTCTTTGTGGCTCCGAGCGGGAACTAACGGGCAGGCGCGCTACGTTTCGCCAGCACCAGCCGGATTGCGTCATAGTCGAATTCGTTGTCCAACGCTTCACGAATCTCGCGAAGTCCCGTGGAACCTGCATGCTCTGCCGCCGATAGTATCGCCGCCTCAGCCTCGGGTTTGACCCAGGGTGACAGATCGTCTATATCGCCGTTTCGAACACAATCCTCCAAATATCCGGAGACCGTACCTAGGGAGCGCTGCATCTCTTCCGCCACGGAAGCAATCGAAGCGCCTCCCCGGAAGAGCTCGAGTGCGAAAGCGACCGCGGCCTGCCGTGACACCGATGTGCGCCGGCCAGTGGAGGAAGTAGCGGGGACGGCCGGCGCCTCCCCCATGCCTTGATTCTTTGCGAACTCCCTTATGTGCGCTAGGAATTGCTCCCCGTATTTCTCAAGTTTAATGGAGCCGACCCCATGCACGCGGGAAAAAGCGTCCAGGTCCATGGGTCTTGCCACCGCCAGCTCCACCAAGGTGCGGTCTCCGAATATAAGGTAGGGTGGAACACCTTCCTCGTGGGCGATCTCGGCCCGGTAAGCGCGCAGGCTTGCAAACAGACTTTTGTGTTCGGGCAGGGAGAGGCTGGCTGGGGCCGCCGCGCGGCGGGCGCGGGGCGTGGATTCGGCGCCGCCGCCGGTAAGCAACGGCACGGCGGCATCGCGCCCGTGAAGAAAGGCATGACCGCGTGTGGTCAACTGCAAGGTGCGGTATTCCACCGATTGTTCAATGAATTCCTGGGCAGCCAGCTGTTCAATCCACTGCCTCAACAGCGGCGCGCCCTCGCGGCGAACGCTGCCGAAGGTGGGCAGGCGGTGGTGGCCCAGACGCTGTGCCCGCTCATCCGCTTCACCGCGCAGAAGGCTGGCAATGTATGCTCCGCCAAAGCGCTCGCCGCTTTGCAGGATAGTCTCCAGAATCTTTCGTGCAATCTCCCCCGCTCCCTCCATCGTCCCGATTTCCCCGAGGCAGACATCGCAGGAGACACATTTTTCCACCCGCATGGATTCGCCGAAGTAGCGCGTCAGCTGGGCGTGGCGGCAGCCCGGCAAGGTGCAATAATCCATCATCAGCCCAAGTTTTCGAAGCGTTCCTTCAAGCCCTTCGCCGGACTCCTTTTCGGCGAAGCTGCGCCAGAGTTGATAATCCTGACGACCATAAAGCAGCACGCATTCCGATTGCAGTCCATCGCGCCCCGCGCGTCCGCTCTCCTGTTGATAGTGCTCAATGGATTTCGGCATCCCGGTATGGATGACGAAGCGAACATCCGGCTTGTCGATCCCCATGCCGAAGGCTACGGTCGCAACAATGATGTCCGCTTCATCCCGGATGAACGCTTCCTGGTTACGGCGGCGGGATTCGTTGTCCATGCCGGCATGGTAGGGCAGTGCCTTGTGTCCCTCGGCGCAAAGGGTGGCGCACATGGCGTCCACGTCTTTGCGGCGAAGGCAATAGATAATCCCCGAACTCCCCGCGTTTCGGCGCAACACCTCACGGATCTGGGTATTCAGGTCGCCCCGTTCATGCACGCGATAGATGAGATTGGGACGGTCGAAATTGCCCGCATGGAACACGGCATTGCGAAGACAAAGCTGCCTGGCGATGTCATCGCGCACCTGTGGCGTGGCAGTTGCGGTATAGGCATGAATGCCGACATCCGGGAAGGACTCCCGCAGCATCCCCAGTTCCCGGTACTCAGGACGGAAATCGTGTCCCCATTGGCTGATGCAATGCGCCTCATCCACGGCAAGGAAGGAAAGATGATTGTTCTTCAGGTATTCCACGAAGCGTGGTTGCACCAGACGCTCCGGGGTGACATAAACCAGTTTGAGCCGACGCGCGCGTATGTCGTCCGCAATCGAGCGGCGTTCTGCATCGCTTAGGCTGCTGTTGATGGCGGCCGCCGGAATGCCCATGCCCAGCAGGGCGTCCACTTGGTCCTTCATCAGCGCGATGAGTGGCGACACCACCACCGCCATTCCGTCCATAAGAAGCGCGGGCAATTGAAAACACAAGGACTTGCCGCCACCCGTGGGCAGAACCACCACGGAGTCCCGATGCTCCAGAACACACTGGACCGCCTCGCGCTGTACTGGACGGAATTGATCGTATCCCCAATGCCGCTTGAGCGCCTGCTCGGGAGTGAGCGGAGTAGCCGTCGAGACTTCCATCGCTGAGTTCACCCACAATTCCTGAGAGGGTTCGAGAGGTTGGGTGGATCCGTGGAAGAGCTCCGCAAGATGGGCGATGTTCCCATCATGGCGCCGACAATGCCACTGGAGAAGCAACATTGCTTAGTGCAGCAAAAACATCAATACCATTATAAACCCACCCATACCCATGATTTTGCAGCAAGCGAAGGGCTTGAAAGCGCACATCCGAGGGGAGATGAATGAATTCGAATTGGATCAAGGTGGGCCTTATACCTGCTTCCAAGGTGCTGGCAAGTACCTCAAAGTCCATTCCTTCGGTGTCGATAAGTAGCAGGTCCACGCTGGTCAGGGTGTGTTTCTCAAGCAGTTCCCGCATGGTCATGCAGGGCACGGTCACCGCCTCGGCGTAGGTTTCCGCGCCGATGGATTTGGCAAACTGTAGGAAGCGCGCACCATCCACCGTCGCCATGCCATGCCATTCATCCGAAATCGGCGCGTCTTCCCGGAAATGGTGGATGGTCATGCTTCCGGGGGACCGCGAGATTGCTGCATTCTCAAAGCTTAACTGCGGCTGATCAGCGTAGTTTCGCTGAAGTGCGGCGAAAGCATCCGGCAAGGGTTCCACCAACAGCCCTTTCAGGCCATGCTTTAAGACGAGGCGGCGAAGCGGATCATCCCGGACGCCATCGCTCGCGCCGACTTGTACGAAATGAAAGTCTGTTGATTCCTGCAAAAGCCCCGGAACCGACAGCTCGAGCAAATTGATTGCGCAGCCTACATCGGGTTCATGACGGACGATATCCAGCCCGAAGCGGCGTAATAGCTTCTTGATTCCCCACTTCATGGGGCAATGTTCCCGGTGTGTATGGCCCACCCTCCTGCGATACGTGCCTCAAAGCGCAGGAGTATAACAGCCGCAAAGTCAGGTTTTCATTACCTAATCTGGCGGCTCAGTTGCACTCCGCTTCCAGTGGCCCCGCAAGTTCCGAGAGAAAGAATAGTTTTCCCGGAAGCGTGGGCATGAAGCTGCTGGGTATCCACAGGGTGGGCTCATGGTGCAGGCTGGCCCAGAGGGACATGCCCTGCCACATCATTCCCCGGCCCAAAGCCCCGTCGCACCCGCCAATGATCCGGTCGGAGGCCAGGAACAGCCCGGGACCAACGGTGTTCGCGCGGCACGAGACCAGCGTAGTGCGGCTCTTGAAGCTGGTAATCGCGTTCTGTTCAATCGTCATCGGATGCAACTGCGCAGCCAACCGGTAGTCCGCCGCTTGCCAGTCTTTGAGGGTCTTGTACTCAGCCGCGAAGTGCGGTTCCCAAAAGGCAATGTGGCAGGCGCGGCCAATGCCAAACACGGTGACCAGTCTGCCGCCACCCGCCTTCAAGGCGCGAATCTGTTCGCCGTACTTCGGAAGCTCTTCCTTGGTGGCAAAGTGACGCTGGTTCTTGGGCACCGTGAGCTTGCCTAGGGGTCCATAGAAGGCCTCCTCCATGGCGTACTGAAAGGCTCCCGGATCCTTGGGCGGCAGGGTATTCCCCTTGGCGTCGCTCCACTCGTCCATGTTGAAGCCGTGCACGTGCTTGCAGTCCACCTTCCATTGTTGCAGGAAATAGACCACCCACTTGTACATGCCCATGGGACCCACCGGCAGGATGAAGGCCAGTTGCTGACCGCGACTCTTGGCGGCGGCGATTTCACTGGCAATCTCGTGGCCCAACTTCACCTCGAACTCGGCCAAGTCGCCGCAGGGCACGGCTTCGAAATCCTTGTGCCACCACTTCTCTGGCCTTGTGATGGCAGCGGGCTTACGCGAGCAGAGCTCATCTAGCTTGGCGAGGTTCCAGCCTTTGGGAAAATACCCTTCCAGCATCGAGCCCTTGAGAGTCGTCATCAGGTTGATGGCCATGGCGCGTTGATTCCTATGCGGTTGATATGTGGACCGGATGATAGCAAGTTGAGCCGTCGCTGAAAAGGCAAGGCATACACCCAAGCTGGTATCCTTCCTCCAAGGACTTAAGTGAAGGATTCCAACCGCAAGCATGCCCGAGTTCATCTCAACACCCGGCACCGGCGCCGCGACCAAGAAACGGCAGCAAGTGCGCAAGCCCCGGCTGTACAAGGTGCTTCTTCTTAACGATGACTACACCACCATGGAGTTCGTGGTGGCAGTCCTGATGGAGATATTCCGCAAGCCGCAGGACGAGGCGGTGCGCATCATGATGGACGTGCACAAGAATGGAATGGGCGTGGCGGGGGTATATGTTAAGTCAGTGGCGGAGGCCAAGGCCGAGGCGGTCCACGACCGAGCCCGGGAAAATGGCCACCCGCTTCGCTGCGCACTGGAACAGGAATAGCAGGCAGCCATGCTGAACCGTGAGTTTGAAGCCACCTTGGGCGACGCGCTGGACGAGGCGCGGCAGCGCCGCCACGAATACGTGACGGCGGAGCACCTGCTTTATGCCATCTGCAACGACGACTATGGCGCGGAGATTCTGGAGAACTGCGGCGTCAGCATAGAGGTGCTGTTGCTGAAACTGGAGGATTTCTTTGCCAACGACTTGGAGACCGTGCCGGGGAACCACGAGTATCGCCTGCTCCAGACGCCGCAGTTCGAGCGGCTCCTTCAGCGGGCCTTCATGCATGTGCAGTATTCCGGCAAGCAGGAGGTGGATGCGGGGGATATTCTTGCGGCGATGTTCGAGGAGAACGATTCGCATGCCGCCTACTTCCTGGCCGACCAAGGCGTTGGCCGATTGGATGTGTTGAATTACATTTCGCAAGGGGTAGGAAAGGAAGCTTACAGCCCGGTTCAAGAGGACGCGCCGGACCTCGACGAACAAGGAGACGATGCCGAAGG
>JBJOID010000308.1:0-30821 GCA_046047315.1 Candidatus Hydrogenedentota bacterium
CCCGGTGCTCTATGCCGATGCCGTGACGCTGCGACGCGACGGGCGGGCCTTGCTGGATGGAGTGTCGCTGGCCATTCCCAAGGGCGCGATGGCGTCGATCATCGGCCCGAACGGCGCGGGCAAAAGCACGCTGATGAAGCTGCTGGTTGGACAGCTTAAGGCGGACGCGGGCGAGGTGCGGCTGGACGACAAACCCTTGTCCGCTTGGACACGGAGAGCGCTTGCCCGGCGGATAAGCTATGTTCCGCAGTCCCCGCCGGTGAACATTCCGTTTACGGTTGAAGAATTTGTGGCCATGGCACGCTACGCGCATGGGAACCTTTTTGGCGGTCTGGACCAGCAGGGACGCGAGGCGGTGCGTGAGGCGATTGCGACCACGGGCTGCGAATCGTTGCGGCACCGCATGATGCCGACCTTGAGCGGCGGCGAGGCGAGGCGCGCGCACCTCGCGGCGGCATTGGCGCAGGGGGGCGACATCCTGCTGCTGGACGAGCCGACCACCCATCTGGACTACCGCCACCAACGGGAAGTGGCGCGCCTCCTGCGTGATATTCACCGGGAGCGCGGGCTGACCGTCGTCGCGGTGCAACACGATCTCAACCAGGGCGTGGCGCAGTCCGACCTGGTGCTCGCATTGAAACAGGGCAAGAGCTTTCACCTCGGCCCCCCCTGCGAACTGCTTAGCGAAGAGGCGCTTGGGGAACTCTTTGGTACGCCGTTCCATGTGGTGGAGGCCCCCGGCGGCGAGCCGTTGGTGGTGGCGCGCCATGACTGAACCCCGGCGCGCGAGCTTGCTTCGGCGGCGCATGGCGCTGACGGGGATCGTCGTGCTCTTTCTCGGGACAGCGTTGCTATGCCCCTTTGTCGGGATGGTGTCCATCGCCCCCTCGCAGGTCTTCGACGCGGTAAACCACGCCACCGAATCGGCGCTGTTCTGGGATATCCGTGCCCCGCGCGTCGCCGTGGCCCTGTTGTCAGGCGGAGCACTGGCCCTGTGCGGCCTGGCCTTTCAGGCGCTCTTCCGCAACCCACTGGCCGCTCCCTTCACGCTTGGGGTTTCCAGCGGGGCTGGACTGGGCGCCGCCATCTACGTGCGCCTCGGTCTGAGCTTTGCCTTGCTGGGCGTGGACGGCGTGGCCTGCACGGCCTTCGCCGGGGCCGCCGCCGCGATGGCGCTGGTCTACGGGTTGACGCGGGCGGGCGGCGGCTTTGCCGCTCCCACGCTCTTGCTGGCGGGTGTGGCCGTGAGCTTCACCTGTTCCAGCCTCATCCTCTTCATTCAATACACCGCCAGCCTCTACGACTCTTTCCGGCTCTTGCGCTGGATGATGGGCGGACTCGGCGCGGCGAGCACGCAGGACTTGATCACGCTGGCGCCCTTTGCCTTGGTGGGCATGGGGGGATTACTGCTGATGCCGAGGGAGTTCAACCTGCTGGCCACGGGAGAAGAACTGGCGGCCGCGCGCGGACTGCGCGTCGAGCGGGCGCAGCTGGCGATCTTCCTGCTGGTGTCGCTCGTGGTGGGCGGGGTGGTGGCCGTGGCGGGCCCCATCGGCTTTATCGGCATCCTCGCGCCGCACATCTGCCGGCTGCTGGTGGGGCACGACCACCGCTGGCTCTCCCCCGCGTCGGTCCTCTTCGGGGCCGCGCTGCTGGCCTTGAGCGACACGCTCGCGCGCACCATCATGCCGCCCGCTGAAATCCCCGTGGGCGTGCTCACCGCGATGCTCGGCGGCCCCTTCTTCCTGTGGCTGCTGGTTTGGCGGCGCGGCGCGCTGGCTTGGTGGACCTGAGCGAATCCTTTCCCCGCGTGAGGAGGTCCAAGGGGCTTTAAAGCAAACCTCAGAAAGGGTGACCCCATGGTTCTGGATACCCGCGACGACACACGCCTGCACCTTGGCGTATGGATAGCCTTCGCGCTAAGCACGCTCGGACTGATTGGCTTGTTCTACGCCTATCGCAACGTGGACGTGTGGCGGGACTGGCAACCCAGCTCGGGGTTCTTGTCGCCGATTTACGCGGAGCGCATCTATGCGGCGAGCGTCTTTCGCACGCGCGCCAACACCTGGTCGAACCTGGCTTACGTGCTGGTGGGCTTCTACGCCATTGCCTACGGATGGCGCGACGCACGGCGGGGAATCCGCCCGGACTTGAGCTACCTGTGCAACACGCCCGCCTTCTCTTTCCTGTTTGGAATCGCGTGCGTTTACCTGGGCATCGGCAGTGGCATCTTTCACGCGTCGCTGACCCGCTGGGGACAGCAACTGGACGTGGCCGCGATGTACTCTCCGCTCGTTGTGTTCTGCGCGGCGGGCATCGGCGCGATGCTTCCCAGGGTATTCCGGGTTCCCACTTGGCCGGGGTTGGCGGCCGCGAGCGTCGTGATCAGCGCCCTGCTCTACATCTACAAATGGCAGCTGTCGGCCTCGACAGTGCTTCCGCTGCTCATATTCTCCACCGGTCTGATCCGCACGGCGGGATACTGGTTTAATCCGACCTATCGGTTGCGCTGGTTTTTGCTGGCATTCGCGATGCTCGTTGCGGCGGTGGCCTGCCGCCAGCTCGATGTGGCGGGACGATTCACAGGACCGGATGCGTGGTACCAAGGCCATGCGCTGTGGCACTTGCTCACGGGCGTCTCGCTCGGTTGCATGTACCTCTACGACCGCACGGGACGTGGGCAGCGGGTCACTTCAGTTCCTTGATGCGAATGTTGCGGAAGCTGACGTAGTTCGAGTGGTCCTGCAGGCCGATGAAGCCCCGGCGCAGGCGATAACGCAGTTCCTCGTGATCATCGAGGTTGATGTCCTGCACCACCACGCCATTGAGCGTAGCCTTAAGCATCGGTCCCTTCATCATGATTTCCAGCTCGTTCCATGTGGCGCCCGGCCGCGAGGCCACCACGAGCGGCGGCACCACCTTGTAGATTGCGCCCGTGCAATCGTCGTTGGGCGTTTCCAGACCGTGGTCTCCGTGCAGTTGGAATTCCATGCCGATGCGCGATTGCCGCGCCTCGCGCGGCGCGCGCAGGAAGATGCCGGAGTTGTAGCCGGGCAGCAGCTTGTAGTCCAGGCGGAGAATAAAGTCGCCGTATCGCTTCGCCGACATCAGCGCGCCGGCCCCCTCCATCACCCACTCGATCTCGCCGCAGTCCGACACGTGGAATCCAGCCGGGTTGTCGCCGAAGACCCACCAGCCCGCAAGGCTGCGCCCGTTGAAGAGCGGCACGAAACCTTCATTGCGCTCCGCCTGCGTCAGCACGATTGGGTCCATGAGACCTTCCCCGAGCTCGACTTCATTCATGAAGGCGGCGTCCATCCGGGCAAAGTTCTCCGGGTTGGCCTCCAGAATGAAGTGCAGCGCCGGATCCTCCGGCAAGGTCCCGACGACAAGATGCGGGGTCGCTTCATAACGCTGGGCCTGGGGACTCTCGAGTACGAGAATGTCCGCGTTCCAAGCGCCCACAACCACGGCATTGGGCGCATGCCGCTTGAAGACCTTGCAGAGTTCCGCGCTGTCGGGACCATCCAGCAGGAAGAAAATCCGGGTGTCCTTCTTGAAGGCCTTGGCGACCGTGCGCGCCGCACGCAGCCGCACGTCCGGATCCGAGATGCCCGCCACCACCCGCAGCATCACGCCCATGCGCTGGTCCTTGGCCCGCTCCGCAAAGGCCGTAATGGCGGCCACCGCTTCAGGACTGATGGACGAGCCCGTCTCATTAAGACCGAAGGCGTCGAAGCTGAGCGTGTTGCCTCCGCACTCCGCGACGCGCGCCATGGCCGGCACCATGTTCGATAACGCCGTGCCCCGCTGGGCCGCTTCGGCATCGTGCAGCGCCTTGATGCGTATGGCCGTTTCTGAGCGATACACCACGCCGTCCACAACCCGGAGATGCGCTTCCTCCTCCTGGGCCATGGCGATCGAGGCGAAGCTTAGCACTCCCAGAAGGAGTCCCCATACAAGGCGAATTGGCGGGTGAATCATGGTCTTGTCTCCTCGGTCACGGGGTCACTTCGTCAGGCATCCGCCCTGAAAACCACTGCATACCATCAGCAGCACCTGATATCCTGTTGCTGTTTATTTCTATTTATAATATCTTTTGTTTTTTAGCGTTTTTAATTGTCTGTTTTTATCCTGAATCAATGGGAAGCCGAAAACGGCACTTGCCAAGGGGGGGCAGTCGTGCTACAATTCAGTTGGTCAGCGCCACATGTGGCGTTTCTCCTTCCGCGGAGGCCTGGTGCGGTTATCGTATCAGGCCTCTTAAATTTTGCGTGAGCATCAGTCGTCGCCGCTCACCCCCTCGAACTTGTCGTCATCATACTGAAAAAGCACATTGAAGGTAGTGAGGCTGCCGTAGGCCCTGGTGATGTAGTGCTGGAACTCCGCACGCTCCTCGACGCTCAGGCTCTTGGTGTTGTTGATCTTCTGCTCGAGCACGCGCAGCTTTTCCCGGACCGAGGTTATCTTCTTCCAGAAGACATCGATGGGAATCTCCTTGGGCTTGAGGGACTTGTCCGCAGGCTGGATAAGCAAGGTTCCATTCTTGAAGCGGGGCGTTATCTCGATTCTCGCGCCGCCGATTTCTTCCTGTATCGCCTCCTTCATGAGCGACTTCAGGTTCTGCCAGTTCAATTCCATGCACCCAAATCCTCCCGCGCGAGGAAAACGAGACTTGCCCCAGTTATCCGCGCAACGAATAAACCTCAAACGCGGTAAGTTACCATGCGGGGGGAAGGCCGTGCTAGGCGGCGCAGGGCGGGTTTTCCGAGGCGACTTGTGGCACAATTAGAGGAAACCGCGCGGCGCGGCCGGGGGCCGGGGACGCGCCGGGCAATGACGTGAGGAACACAGCGCATGGGCAGCAATTGGAATCGGTGCTACGCCATAGTGGCGATTCTTGTCGGAGTCTTGGCTATTCCGTCCGGAGCGGAGACGCTGGTGACCAGCAAGGTCATCTATGGCAACGACGACCGGATTGACGTGTATCAGGAAAGCGACCCGGACATCCTGGCCTGGGCAGGATCGACCTGTGCGCTCGTGAGCGCAAGTAACCTGACGGACAACGGCGACGGCACCTTCACGTTGCGCACGTCGAACTTCACCTACCTCGGGCGCACACCGTGTGAGGGGGAACCCTTCGCAACCCAGCCGACGGCGCCGTTCTGCTCGGGCTTCCTCGCCGGGGAAAACATCATCGCCACGGCGGGGCACTGCGTGAACTCGGGCAATCTGCCGAATGTGCGTTTCGTCTTCGGATTCGTGATGACCGACGCCTCCAACGCCGTGACGCTGCTCAACGCGGATCAGGTCTATCGGGGCAGCGCGGTGCTGGGCTATCAGAACTCGGGCGACTTCGACTACTCGGTGGTGCAACTGGACCGCGTGGTGACGGCGCCGGGGGCATGCCCGCTTCCCATCCGGCGCGAGGGCACCGTCCCGCTGGGCACCAACATCGGGGTGATCGGACATCCGTCGGGATTGCCCATGAAGATTGCCTTTGGCGCGCAGACCGTGGTGAAGGCGAATTCGAACACAGGCTACTTCATCGCCAACCTGGACACCTACGGCGGCAATTCGGGCTCGCCGGTGTTCAACGCCGCTACGGGCGTGGTGGAAGGGGTGCTGGTGCGGGGCGAACGCGACTACAACATCGTGGGCAGCTGCTTCGAGTCCAACCGGATCTCGAACGATTCCGGCGGCGAGGACATCAGCAAATCCACCACCTTCGATGAATTCATCCCCGACACCATACCGGCTTGCCGCCAGGTGGAGGCGCCCCACACGGCCGACCTCGACGGCAATGGCAAGATTGAACTGAGCGAGCTACTGCGCCTGATTCAGCTGTACAATGCGAGCGCCTACCACTGCGACGAAACGCAGGAAGACGGCTTCGCGCTGGGCCTGGGCGACACGGGCTGCGTGGCGCATGACTCGGACTACATCACCGTGGACTTCGCCATCGAGCTTTCCGAGTTGCTGCGCGGGGTGCAGTTGTACAACGCGGGCAGCTATGCCGCGTGCAAGGATGGCGAAGACGGATTCTGCGCGACATGAAACCCGCGAGCGCGCTTGCCGGACTTCCCACAATGTCCGGGAAGGACAACCGGAAAGCAGGAAAGACTTCGCGAATCCTCCAGCACATGCAGGGCGTTGCGGCGTTCACCCTCTTGCTTGTCATCCTGATGAAGCCGGCCGGAGCACAGACCGAAGACATAAGCAATTGGCCGCGGATGGATGTGCTGGAACTACTGGCCCCCGAACGGGCCGTGGTGGAACAGTTGCTGCGCGAAGACTTCATCGTGGACACGGAGCATCCCCATTCGGTGAAGGCGCACGTGACGGCGGAGCAGCGCGCCGAGCTGGACCGCCGGCGCATCCCCTACGTAAAAATTGGTCAGGAACCCAACCCGCCGGTCTTTGGCGCCAAGACGAACCTCGGGCAGTACCACAGTTACGATGCGATGACGGCCCGGCTTCAGGGGTATGTGGTGGCCTATCCCGAGATTGCGCGGCTGGTGTCGCTGGGAGATTCCGTGCAGGGGCGGGTGCTCTGGGCCATGCGCATTACGGACAATCCGGATGTCGAGGAAGACGAGCCCGAATTCAAATACGTTTCGACCATCCACGGGGACGAACCCGTGGGCACGGAACTTTGCCTCTACCTCATCGATCTGCTGCTGACTTCCTATAACACGGAATCCGTGCAGGGTGCGCGCCTGACTGAACTCGTGAACGGGGTAGACATCTGGATCGTGCCGATGGTGAATCCCGATGGCCGCATGGCGGGCGCGCGCGGCAATGCCAACGGACGTGACCTCAACCGCAATTTTCCGAGCTACGTTTTCGACGCGCTCGGCGCGGGCAACGTGTTTGACGGCGACCCTCTGGACACGGAGGGTAGGCAAATCGAGACGGTGCATGTGATGCGCTGGGTTGCGGAGAACAGCTTCGTGCTATCGGCCAACCTGCACACGGGTGCGCTGCTGGTTAATTATCCCTTTGACGAGGGCGATGGCGTGCCGAACAGCTATCAGGCATCGCCGGATGATCCGCTCTTTGTGGACATCTCGACGCGGTATGCCGTCAACAATCCGCCCATGTACAACTCCCCGAGCTTTCCGAACGGCATTTCGAACGGCAGCGACTGGTACACCATCTATGGCGGGATGCAGGACTGGAACTATCGCTACGCCAGCTGCAATGAGGTGACGCTGGAACTGAGTAACACCAAGACCCCGACGCAGTCGACGCTGCCCACGTTCTGGGAGAACAACCGCGAATCGATGCTGGCCTATATGGAAAGCGTGCGAATCGGCATTCGGGGCCTGGTCACCGATGGATGCACGGGCGAGCCGGTCTACGCCAAAGTCACGGTGGCGGGAAACGCCCAGCCGGTGTACACAGATCCCGACGTGGGCGATTACCATCGCATGCTGTTGCCGGGTTCGTACACGGTGACGATCTCCGCGCCGGGCTACCAGAGCACAACCCTGACCGACGTGAACGTGGGAAGCGGCCTGGCCACCCAGCAGGACGTGGCGCTGGAGCGTATCGAGTTGCCCGCGGGCGGATGCGACCCCGTGGAAGGGGAGGGCGAGGGTGGCGCCGACGAGGGCGAGGATGCGCCGGAAGGGGAATCCCCGCCGCACACGGCGGATCAGAACAGCGATTTCCAAATCGACCTGAGCGAGATGCTGCGCGTGATTCAGCTCTACTCGGCCTACCGCTTCCAGTGCGACGCCAATGGCGAGGATGGCTTCGCCCCCTTTGGCGGCGAATGCCTGGGATGCGCCGCGCATACCACCGACTACAACCCGCGCGATTGCGTGATTTCCCTGTCTGAACTGCTGCGCGGCATCCAGATATTCAGCGCGGGCGGTTACACCCCCTGCCCCGGCAACGCCGAGGGCGACGGCTATTGCCCGCTACCTTGAGGAATTCGCGCTGATGCTCGCATGGGCTGGCTGGCCGCGCAGGAATACAGGCTATTTTGTGGCGGCGGCCTTCGTCTCAGGCACGGTCGACTTCGCCTCGGCAGCTGGTTCCACCCGCACAGGGGTGCGGCGCACGACGAGCAGAGACATGTCATCGGTGGGCTGCGCGTCGCCGAGGAACTTGCGCACGTCGGAAAGAATAAGCTCCATCAGGCGGGGCGGTGAATACGCATGGTGCTTGCTGGCGATGCTGACCAGGCGCTTGCGGCCGTAGAACTCCCCGCTCGCGTTGCGCGCCTCCGTGATGCCGTCGCTATAGACCACCAGCGTGTCACCGGCGGCCATGTGCGTTTCCTGGTTGACGTAGGTCCATCCATGCTCGATGCCCAGCGGCACGCCATTGGCGCACTCCAGCCACACGGAGGCGGTGCCGTCCGCGGGCACCAACAGCGGTGGATTGTGCCCCGCCACGGTGTAATACAGCTTGTCCTTGCGGGCGTTGATTTCCGCCGCGAACAGGGTGACGAAATGCCCGGAATCGGAGAGGCGCGGCACCAGCGCGTTGTTGGTCTTGGTGAGCAGGTCGCCCAGGGTGTAACGCTCTTCCGAAAGAGCGCGGAGCACGCTGCTGCACTCGGTGACGAGAATGGCGGCGGGAAGCCCCTTGCCCGAGGCATCGCCAAGCGTAAGCCCGAGGCGGTGGTTGCCCAGCTTGAGGAAGTCGTAAAAGTCGCCTCCCACCTCGCGGGCGGGCTCGCTCCAGCCGCTGATTTCCACGCCGTCCACCTGAGGCGGGGCGTCGGGCAGGAGACTGCGCTGAATCTCCGCGCCGATGCGGTAGTCGCTCTCCAGCCGCTCGCGCAATTGCGTCTCGCGGGTGAGCTCGATCGAATGCCGCTGGATGGAATCGACCATCTGGTTGAAAGACTTCGCCAAGATCCGGACTTCCTTCTCGCCCTGCACGGGCACCCGGTAAGAGAAGTTTCCGGCGGAAATGGTTTGAGCGGCCTCAGCGAGGCGCACCAGCGGGCGTGCGAGGCGGCGGCTGAGCAGCAGGCCGGCGACGCCGGCGAGCACCACCATGACAAGGCTCACCGCCACCAACCCGCGCAGGCCGTCCTGAATCATCTCGACCATGCCGGTGGTGCGGTGTTGGATGAAGAGCGAACGCGGCGGCCCGCCCGCGCGCGAATCGAGCAGCGTGGCCACACCCAGCGCGAGGGTGCCGTCCGCGCTTTCCACGTCCATGAAATCCACAAAGGGCACGTCGCTTCGCGGAGCGCTGCCCTCGGCCTTGGCGATGAAGTCGCGGCGCTCTTCGTGCTCCTTGAGGAAGGCCACGCAGAAATCCACCACTTCCTTGTCGGCGATGGGCTGGCCGGGATGCAGGGACTCACCCGCCGCCGCCTCGACCTCGCCGTTCATGTTCACCACCGCGATGCGGTCCACCTCGGCATTCAAGAGGAAACGCGCCATCACGTCTTCCACGTCGAAGGATTCGCGGAGCGCTTCTCCCAGCGCCTCGGAAGACACAATCTCGATGGGCGGCCGGTGCTCGAAGCCAGGCACGGCCACCGCATAGCGGGCGGGCGAACTGGCCGATTCCCCCTGAATGACCTCCACCACGGGCGCGGCGTCGGGCTCCGACTGGCCGATGGCCTCGCGATACGAATCTGGATAGTCCTCAACGCTTGGAAGGCGGCCCGCCTCATAGCGCAGCGGATCCTCATGTCCGCCAACGCGGAGGCCTTCGACCGGCGTCGTCGCGGTAAGGCGGTCGCCCTCGCGCACGATGCGCTCGAGCATGGACTGGATTTCCGCGCGCGGCATTCCCGCGCGGGTTTCGGCGAGGTGCACCAACTCGCCCAAGGCCAGCCCCGTGACGACCGCCTGGCGGCCGGCCCAACCCACGGCGCGGTCGGGCAAGGCCAGCGCGTATTCAATATTGGACTGGCCGATGAGGTTCAGCATCTGGCCCTGCTTATAGTAGAAAAACGAAATGCGGCCGACGGCCGAAACGGCGAGGATCACCGACATCACCACGATGGTGAGCGTGGTAATGAACTCGAAGGTGAGCGTGATTCGGGTGCGCAATCGCATGGCCATGGCCTGAGTATAGCCAATCGGCTGAATCAGCCGGCAATAAAGAACCGCCTCCCCGATTCGACCGTAAAGAAACAGGGCAGCACGGCTTCAGCCCTTACCCCTCGCTATGCACAGGATCTCCCTTCCGCCTGTCCGGAAACACAAAATACAGGTCAGTACCAACGAAAAATATAGGTGTCTTGTGTGCTATATCTTGTTTTTTAAGAGATAAGTTTTCAATATGACCGCATTTTATTGGGGTTTTTCTTCGAAAATTTGGTATACGATTCGCGCTTGACATCCACTATATGTTGTGTTACATTGCGCTCGGTGTTTGGAACCAAGCAGATAACAGCCCGAGCTGGCCTGACTCGCCGCAGCCAAAAGAGTTTAGCCAGCTCCTCCGTGAAACCCTCTTGCGCCTAACCTGAGTTCACGGAATCGGGTTTCAAGCACTCCCTGCATCGAAGGCGGCGGGGCCCCAAGACCCGCCGCCCTTCCTTTTTCTCTGCGCCCCTGTATTTGACGGGGCCTATTTCCGGCGCTGCTCGAACATCCAGCCGATGACTTTCTCGTCGGCATACACGGTGTTCCATACGTCGTGCCCCTCGTCATCGTACTCGGTGTGCTGGATGTTGCCGTTGGCGCGCTTGACCATGCGCACCATCTGCTTGGTGCGGAAGGGCGGCACGGTCATGTCTTTCATGCCATGAAAGGCCCAGATGGGCAGGGTGGCCAGCCTGTCCACGCGCTCCTTGAGCGGGCCAAACTTGCTGGTGTCGATGGGCGTGGCAGTGATTCGGTTCATGTCTTCCGGCGTGCCGCCGCCGCAGATGGGCAACAGCGCGGCGAAGTAATCCGCGCGGTCGGCACCCCAGGTCCAGCAGCCGTAGCCCCCCATCGAGAGGCCGGTGAGGTAGCGCCGCTGGGGATCGATGGCGTAGTCGGCCTCGGTTTGCGCGAGGATGGCCTCCAACTCGGACAGGATGCTGTCCCAAAACTTGTCCTTGGGGCATTGGGGGAAAACAACGATGGCGGGAAAACGTTCGGCATTGCGGCGGATGGCGGTACCGATGCCCACCTCCGTGTGCAGCAGGCCATCATCGCCGCGCTCGCCCGCGCCATGCAGAAAGACCACCAGCGGCCAGGCCTTGTCTGGGGAATAGTCGGCGGGCACATAGACCGCGTGCCGCCGGGTGACGCCGTCCACCGTGGTGGTTTTGGTGATGAAACCTGTGGGCACGGGGCACTCCTCCGCATGGGCCTCCGGCATCGCCGGAAAGATCGGACACATTGGAACAAGCAGGCAGGCCAAGGCAAGCAAACGCATGGGGCAAATCTCTCCGTGGTTGGCGAGGGGAAATCCAGCGGGCCAGTATGCCGCATGGCGTTGCACCGCGTCGAACGGCACAGCAGAGGATCACAAGGCTTAACAACTGTTTAATTTGCAACGAGTTAGGGCGATTTCCACCGCCGCCGTCTTGAACCCTGCGCATGGGCTTGGGTACTATACCGGCCGTTTCATCGGTCCGAGCAAAGGACCCCGTATATCCATACGAAAGAGGAGAGGATTCCATGGCCTTCGTCGTTACCGAGGCGTGCATCAAGTGCAAATATACCGACTGCGTGGACGTGTGCCCCGTGGCCTGCTTCCATGAAGGCGAGAACATGCTGGCCATCGACCCGGACGAATGCATCGACTGCGGCGTCTGTGTGGACGAGTGCCCAGTGAGCGCCATCTATTCCGAGGACGAGGTGCCGGAGGACCAGAAGGAATTCATCGCGCTGAACGCCAAGTTCGCCAAGGAATGGCCGTCCATCGAGGAAGGCAAGGACCCACTGGATTCCGCCGAGGAATACAAGGACAAGAAGGACAAGCGCGGCGAGCTGAGCCCCAACGCCGGCTGAATCTAACCGACTGACACTTTTCCGCGCCCCCGCCGTATCCCCGGCGGGGGCGCGTTGTGTTTGACCTGCACGCGACCATGCAGCGAGCCAGCGCGAAGCGACCTAGCGTGGCCCTTAAAATTGCTATCAGCCCTGCTCATGCTCAAGCGCGAACTCTTCCTCGGGTGACAGCACCATGTGGTGGCGGGCGTGGACGGCGAACCAGGCGAGACCGGCGGCGTACCAAATGGCGCAGCCCACCACGCTGACCCGGTAGTCCGGATTGAGAAACAGCACGACCAGCGTGACGAGCGCGATGGCGGCGGCGAGCCACGCCCCGGGTTCCCCGAGGGGACTCACATAGGGACGGTCGATGTGGGCGAAGCGGCGGCGCAGCAGGACGAAGGCGATCATCTGCATGATATAGGCAATGACCGCGCCGAAGACCGCCATGTTGAGGAGCACCGCGCCAACGGGCACGTCTCCAAAGAGCGCCTCGCTGTACTTGATGAACACGGCGACCACGTAGCCCAGCAGCGCGCCAGCGATGAGGGCAATGTGGGGCGACTTGTATTTGGGGTGCGTGAGCGACAGCCAGTGGGGAAAGTACCCGGCGCGGCTGAGGCTGTAGATATTGCGGCCGTAGGCGTAGATGATGGTGTGGAAGCTAGCGACCAGTCCGGCCACCGCGATGAGGGCCAGTAAGGCAGCGCCCATGCCTTCGCCAAAGATGGCCTTGAATCCGAGGAAGAGGGGATCGCTGGATTGGCCTACCTCGGCCGCGCCCGGCGCGACGCCAGCATTGAGGATGAGGGTGAGAAAGGCCGCAATGATGAGCGTAAGGATGCCCCAGAGCAGTCCACGCGGCATGTCGCGCTTGGGATCGTGGGACTCCTCCGCGGCCAGGGGTAACTGTTCGATGCCCAGGTAGAACCATACGGCGAAGGGCAGCGAGGCCGCCACGCCCGCCCAGCCCATTGGCAGCCAGCGACTGGCCCCTTCCATGGGTTCGATGTTGAGCAGGTAGTCCATGGAGAAATGGGGAATGGCGCCAAGCCAGAACACCGCCAGGATTCCCAACGCGAGGAAGGTGATGAACACCGTAAACTTGAAGGTGACCTCCACGCCGAGGATGTTCATGGCGACAAAGATGGCGTAGGAGAGAAACCACCAGACCGGCTCAGGGATTTCTGCGCCGAACATGGCGTTGTAGATGGAGCCAAGGTATCCCCCGATACCAACGACAATGACGGCGGGAGTCAACACATACTCCATGTTCTCGGCCAGTCCCGTGATGAAACCGCCCCAGGGTCCCATGGTGGTGCGGCCGAACGAGTAGGCGCCCCCGGTGTGCGGCAGCGCGGGCGACATCTCCGCTAGTGAATAGCACATGCAGACATACATGACCGAGATGATGGCCGTGGCGATGAAGAGCCCGCCAAAGCCTCCCGTGGCCAGTCCGAAGTTCCAGCCGAAGAAGTCACCCGAGATGACCGCTCCCACCCCAAGCGCCCAGAGCGACCACGCGCCCGCATAGCGCCGCAGTCCGCGTTGCTCGAAGTAGGCACTGTCCTGCTTGCTGTAACGCACTCCCCCGCTCTGGTGGTTGGACATGGCTGTCGATCCTTTCGTGGACTTGATGGACCGGATGGACGAACGCAGAAACGTATCTTTCCCCGCCGCACCCTATGATACACTTTGCGCTTTATTCCGGCTGTCTTTCCGCAGGAGGTCTCCCCCGTATGCTCCGTTGTGTTTCCCCGGCTGATGGCTCGATTTACGTGGAACGGCCCTATGCCGAAGCGGCGGCGATGGACGCTGCCGTGGCGGCGGCGGTGGCTGCCCAGCACGAATGGCGGGCGACGCCGCTGGCCCAGCGGGCCGCGCTCTGCGGGGCGCTGCTGGATGCCTTCAAGGCAGACCCCGCTCGACATGCGGAAGAACTAGCCCGACAGATGGGCCGCCCGGTGCGCTATGGCGCGGGCGAGGTGTGCGGCTTTGAGGAGCGCGCCCGCTGCATGATTGGCCTCGCGGAAGCCGCACTAGCGGACATTCCGTTGCCTGAGAAGGCGGGCTTTCACCGCTTCATCCGGCGCGACCCGGTGGGTGTGTTGCTCACCATCGCGCCGTGGAACTATCCCTATCTTACGGCGGTGAACAGTGTCATCCCCGCGCTGATGGCGGGCAACGCCGTGTTGCTGAAGCATTCGCACCAGACGCCGCTCTGCGCGGAGCGCTTCGTCGAGGCAGGGCGCGCAGCCGGTTTACCGGAAGGACTCTTCCAGTTCCTGCATCTCTCGCGCGAACAAACGGCCCAAGTGATCAAGCGGCCCGAGATTGGCGCGGTGGCGTTCACGGGTTCGGTGGCGGGCGGCGTGGAAATCGAGCAGGCCGCCGCCGGGCGGTTTATCCCCGTGGGGCTGGAGCTGGGCGGCAAGGACCCGGCCTATGTGCGCGCAGATTGCGACCTGAACCACACCATCGAAAACGTGGTGGACGGCGCTTTCTTCAATTCTGGGCAAAGCTGCTGCGGCATCGAGCGCGTGTACGTGCATGCGGATGTTTATGACGCCTTCATTGAAGGCGCGGTCGCGCTTACGAAGCAGTACGTGCTGGGCAGTCCGCTGGACGAGGCCACCACGCTGGGACCGATGGTGCGCACCAGCGCGGCGGAATTCGTACGCGGGCAAATCAATGAGGCCATCGCCTCGGGCGCGCAGGCACTGATCGATCCCAAGTCATTTACGATGGATAAGGAGGGCACGCCCTACCTTGCGCCGCAGATTCTGGTCAACGTGGATCACTCGATGCGGGTCATGAGCGAGGAAACCTTCGGCCCGGTGATGGGCGTGATGAAGGTGAACTCCGATGAAGAAGCCGTTGCCCTGATGAACGACAGCGACCTGGGCTTGACCGCCAGCCTGTGGACGCAGGACGTGGACGCCGCGCTGTCCATCGGCGACCGCATCCAGACGGGGACGGTGTTCCTGAACCGCTGCGACTACCTCGATCCGGAACTCGCCTGGACCGGCGTGAAGAACACGGGGCGCGGCGTTACGCTGTCGAGGCTGGGCTTTGACCAATTGACCCGGCCAAAGAGCTTTCATTACCGATTAAATGAATAGTTTTCAATTGAGTTGCCAGAATAATCGAGAGTTGTTATGCCCCTATATCAAGTAACATCTAATAGCTTGCTGCCTATCACGCGCACAAGTTTCGATCTAGCAGGACTGCTAGAACGCGCAGACTTGCAGCGGTTGCTTCGGGAACAAATTGAAATCGTTGCCCCGAACTGTATGGTCATAGCAGAAGAGTTCGGGGATTGGGAAGATTCCCGCCGCCGCATTGATCTGCTATTGCTAGACAAAGATGCCAACCTTGTCATTTGCGAACTCAAGCGCTCGGAAGACGGTGGACATCTAGAGCTCCAAGCCATTCGTTATGCTGCCATGGTTTCCACTATGACGTTTCGGCAATGTGTCGAAGCGCATTCAGCGTTTCTGCGCAAGCATCAGTTGCAAGATAACGCTGAAGAACTGATTCTTTCGTTCTTGGAATGGGATGAACCTGACGATGAAAGGTTCGCAACCAGCGTAAGGATTGTACTGGTATCGCAAAACTTTTCAAAAGAGATAACCAGCTCGGTCTTATGGTTAAACAATTTTGGGTTAGATATTCGATGTGTTCGTATTATACCTCATACCTTTTCTAACCAGACGATCTTGGATGTTCAGTACGTTATCCCATTGCCTGAGGCCCAAGAGTATCAAGTTCAAATAAGACAGAAGGAACAGAGTGTAAGGGAGGCTCGTGACAACAAGAGTAGCACCCAATCTAATGAACGGCATATCCGATTTTGGGGAGCACTATTAAGTAAGGCGCAGGCGCGGCATGATTTGCACGCGCGTATCAGTCCATCAAAAGAGAACTGGATTGCCGCAACTGTTTCTGGATTGTATTTCGCATATGTGATTGCCCGTAACCAAGGCCGAGTGGAACTTTATTTCCCTGGTTCAAGTGCCGAAGAGAATAAGCGAGTGTTCAAGAACCTCCATGCGAAGCGCATAGAAATTGAGAAGTCATTCGGGGACGAATTGGATTGGCAACCTCTCGAAAATAAACAAGCTTGCAGAATCGCTTACATTGCTGGTAACGGGAATTCACGAGATGAAGAGTCTTGGGAAAGCCTTCACGAAGCCATGGTAGATGCAATGATTCGATTAGAGAAAGCATTTATGCCACATATTCCTAGCGCTATCGCGAAGTAAAAGGAGAGTTACTGTGCCCCTCAAAGGAAACTGGAACTACCCCACGTCCATCCGTTTTGGTGCGGGGCGCATTGCGGAACTACCGGCCATCTGCCGTGATTTGGGCATGAAGCGGCCGCTGCTGATTACCGACGAGGGCCTGGGCGGCCACGAGATTACCCTGCGCGCCGCGTCGCTTTGCGAGGCGGAGGGTCTGCCCTGCCCCATCTACTCGGCGGTAAGTCCCAACCCGACCGGCGCCCAGGTGGACGCGGGCACGGCAGCGTTTCGCGCGGGAGAGCACGACGGCGTGATCGCCTTTGGTGGCGGCAGCGGGCTGGATGCGGCCAAGGCCGTGGCCTTCATGTCGGCGCAGTCGCGCCCCATCTGGGACTTCGAGGACATTGGCGACAACTACCTGCGCGCCGACGTGTCGAATCTGCCGCCCGTGGTGGCGGTGCCCACCACTTCCGGCACGGGTTCCGAGGTGGGCCGCGCCAGCATCGTCACCGACGAGGCCGAGCACAAGAAGAAGATCATCTTCCATCCGCGCATGCTGCCGAACGTGGCGCTGGCGGACCCCGAGCTGACGGTGGGTCTGCCCGCCGGGCTGACGGCATCCACCGGGATGGACGCGCTGTCGCACAGCATGGAGGCCTTCTTCTCGCCCTTCTATCACCCGATGGCGCGGGGCGTGGCCACCGAGGGCATGCGGCTGGTGAAGGAATGGTTGCCCCTGGCGGTGAAGGAGGGAACGAACATCGAGGCGCGCTCGCACATGATGGTCGCGTCCCATGCCGGAGCAACCGCCTTCCAGAAAGGACTCGGCGGCATGCACGCCATCGCGCATTCGCTGGGCGCGCTATACAACGCCCCGCACGGCATGCTGAACGCCATCCTGATGCCCTATGTGCTGGAGGCGAACCGACCCGCTATCGAGGCCGACGCCGCTTACATCGCGCGGTGTCTGGGGCTGGATGCCAATCTGGATGCGCTGATTGCCTGGGTTCTGGCGTTGCGCGAAGAGATAGGCATTCCCCACACGCTCGCCGGCATCGGCATTGACGCCGCGCAAAAAGAGCTCGTCGGCGAAATGGCCGTTGAGGATCCCTCGGCGGGCGGCAACCCGATTCAGTTTAGCCCGGCGCAATATGCGGAGTTGTTCGAGCGGGCGGTAAACGGCAACATGAATTAAGGGACCCAAGGGACCCAAAGGACGCAAGCGACGAAAGTGGCATCGAAATACCTTTCGTCCCTTAAGTCCCTTTCGTCTCTTTGGAAGAAGAGGAAAACACCATGACCAAACCCGCCGCCACCGCCGAAGACATCCGGCGACTGCTGACCGAGCGCGAAGTGAAGTACGTGAAGCTGGGCGTCTTCGACGTCGACGGCATCCTTCGCGGAAAATACATGCACCGCGACAAGTTCCTCAGCGCGCTGGAAAAGGGCTTCGGCTTTTGCGACGTGGTGCTGGGGTGGGACTGCCAGGATCAGCTCTACGACAAGTCCGAGTACACCGGCTGGCACACGGCCTACCCTGATGCGCCGGTGCGCATCCTGCCCGAGACCCACCGGGTGCTGCCCTTCGAGAAGGACACCATGTTCTTCCTCGGGGAATTCGCCGACGACGCCGAGCATGTGTGCCCGCGCGGCACCCTGCGCCGCGTGCTTGAGCGCGCGGAGCAGATGGGCTACCGCGCACTGGGCAGCTTTGAGTACGAGTTTTTCCTCTTCGAGGAGACACCGCATTCCGTGCGCGACAAGGGCTATCGCAACCTGAAGCCCATCACGCCCGGATACTTTGGCTATTCCGTTATCCGCAATTCCGTGCACGCCGAGTTCTACCACGAGCTGCTGGAGCTGTGCGATGCGATGGACTTTCCCATCGAGGGGCTGCACACCGAGACCGGGCCCGGCGTGCTGGAAGCCGCCCTCAACCTGAGCGAGGGCGCCGAGGTGGCCGACCGCGCCGCGCTTTTCAAAACCTTCACCAAGGTGTTGGCGCAGCGGCGCGGATGGATGGCCACCTTCATGGCCAAATGGTCGAATGACTGGCCCGGCCAGTCCGGCCACCTGCACCTGTCGCTGCAGGACAAGGATGGTAATCCGCTGTTCCACGATGCCTCGAAGGAGCACGGCATTTCCGACACCATGCGCTGGTTCATCGGCGGGCAGCAGGCGCTGATGCCCGAGTTCCTCAGCATGATAGCCTGCACGGTGAACAGTTTCTCGCGGCTCATCCCCGGGTTCTGGGCTCCCACCCACGCCACCTGGGGCGTCGAGAACCGTACCTGCGCCCTGCGCGCCATCCCCGGCAGCCCCAAGGCCCAGCGCGTGGAATACCGCATCGCCGCGGCCGACGCCAACCCCTACATCGCCATGGCCGGCGCGCTGGCTTCGGGACTCTGGGGCATCGAGAACAAGATCGAACCCACCGCCCCCGTCATCGGTAACGCCTACGCCATCGAGCACGATCCCACGCTGGATTTGCCGCGCACCCTCTTCGACGCCGCCCAGCGACTCCGCCAATCCAAGGCCGCGATTGATCTCTTCGGCGCCGCCTTCGTCGCCCACTACGCCCAGTCCCGCGAATGGGAAGAACGCGAATTCAGGAAGGCGATTACCGACTGGGAGCTGGCGCGGTATTTTGAGATTATTTAGTGATGGACTAGCCTTGAGTTCGTCGAGTACCACCAACTCTTGGAGTCATAAGTGAGGAGCCTATTCTTCATGAGATTTCAATTACAATGCATAGCCTTTCTAGCCATTTGTCAATTTGCAGTGGCTGATTCGAGTGAAGAAAACAAGACACTTAAGCTAGAGCGTCCACATTTTAAGGTGGCCATTGCTTATGAGAATGTGCCTAATGATGGAACGCCATCTATAGAAAGTTATATTAACAGGGAGTTCAGGGATATTAACGATGTTTCCATTGTAGGAATCAAAGAAGCGGACTATCTACTAAGTATTGGTGTAATTCCAATTAAGAATGATTTTGGAAACCTCATAACATATGTAATAAAATATACGCTATTTGACCGACCTTTTGTATTCGGAAGTCTATACAAAGGCCAGAATTTGGAAGATATTCCTGACGGTATGTGGGAAAGAGTTAGTGCCGCAACAAAAGACTCTGGTGCATGGAGTATCGTTTTCGTCGGCCATGCTTATGGAAACAATGAAGCCATAAAAGGGAGATGTGAAGAGATCGTAGCCAAGATCGATTTGGACTTGTTTGAGGCAAAGAGAAAAGAAACTCAAGCCATGATTGATAGCGGACTTTACGCGTATAGGGATGAGTAATTGTTTCGTGCACTGCAATTTACCCACGATCAGTTCTTCAGAGTGACAACCCATGAAACTCGAAAATGAAGGCTAATCTCCTTATCGTCGAAGGAAATCCGCCCATCGCCAATGCCCGCGTGATGGAGCATGGCGCGCGCCCTTATGGCCCGGCCTATGCCGATGTGTTGCGTGCGCTCGAACCGGAGCTGCAATTCACCATCGTCGAGCCCTGCGTGCAGGGACCGGACTGTCTGCCCGAGGGCGTGGCACTGTCGGACTTTGACGGCGTGGCATGGACGGGATCGGCGCTGAATGTGTATGAAGACGACCCGATGATCACCAGCCAGTTGCGGTTGGCGGACAAGGTCTTCGAGGCGGGCCTGCCGGTCTTTGGCTCCTGCTGGGGATTGCAGCTGTGCACCACGGCGCTGGGCGGCAAGGTGTGGCTGAATCCCAAGGGCCGCGAGATCGGCGTGGCGGAGAACATCACCCTCACAGAGGCCGGCGCGGCGCACCCGATGCTCGCGGGACGTCCGAAGGTGTTCAGCGCGCTGGCTGCGCACCGCGACGAGGTGGAGGAATTGCCGCCGGGCGGTGTGGTGCTGGCGAGCAACCCCATGAGCGATGTGCAGGCGATGACGCTGGAGCAGGGCGGCGTGGATTTCTGGGGGGCGCAATATCACCCCGAGCTGGACCACGTGACTGTGGCGGCCATCATCCAGCGCACGGGGGAAAGCCTGGTGCGCGAGGGCATCTTCCCAGACCGCGCTTCATGGGAAGCGGCCGCCGAGCTCTTGCCCACGCTTGACGATCCCAATGCCGTGCCGCCACCCGGCCCCTACGCCGCCCCCGAAATCCGTACGGTGACCGCGCGCGGCCTCGAACTCGCCAACTGGCTGCGTGCGAAGGTGCTGCGGGGCTAGTCTTTGCCCGGTCTAGGCGGCGGCGCGGTGCTGAACCGCTCCGCGCAGGGTGCGCCACAGCAGCCGCAGCGAAGCCCCGGCGCCGAGCAGCATCATGTACAGCACTAGCACGAAGTACATGACCGAGTGGTAGTAGTATTGCGAGAACTCCTGCTTCCAATTCACGGGCGGCGTGTAAAGGGCGTATCCCACCCAGGCGGCCATTAGCAGGGCCATCACGCCGAGCGCGCGCGTGGGGCGGTTGGCATAGGGTGAGAAGAAGAGCAGCGGAACCAGCAGCATGATGAAGTAATAGTAGGTGGCCGAGACCAGGAAGAAGACCACGACGAAGCTCCACGCGGTCGCCTCGTGATCCTTGAAGGCAGGCACCAGGAAGAAGGACAGCGCCAGCACGAGGATGAGGATCAGGTTGTAGATGCCGTGCTTCTCGATGCGGTGAATCCCGCTGCGGGTGATTACCTTGTTGTCCTTGAACTCGGTCCACAACGCATTCCAGAATCCGGTGTCGGGGTCGCGGAAACGGATGCGCTCGAAGGAGCCGGAGTTGCGCATCTTCTCGAATTCCGCCGTGGCGCGCACTGCCTCGTTGGGTCCGCGCAGTTCCTTCATCAGGCCGTCAAGGAAGGGCGCGTCGGGATTCGGCATGGCGAGCCCGCCTTCCAGCCATTGCGTCTCGCCCTTCTCGGCGCGCGTCCACCCGGCCCAGAGCGGGCGCTTGCTGCCCACGCCAATGAACCAATACTTGAAGCCCACGCGCCAGGGCGAGATGTCGGTGTTGTGCTTGCCAATCTTCTGCGCATACTCGCCGAAGACGGTGAGTCCGCCATCGAAGTTGCGCGAAAGGAAGTTGCCCACCGACCGCGCGAAGGTGCCCTCCTTGCCGATCTTGTCCATGTAGTTGAGCGGCTGATGCGCGGGCTTCACGGCGGAGTGATAGAAGAAGGCGGCGGTGACAAGGATGACGACCGTGGCGGTGGCAGAACTGAAGAACCACAGGTAGCGACGCGGCACGTTGCGGGTGCGCCATCCCCAGAGGATGACCAGCCCCACCACCAGGAAGCCAGCGGCAGCCACGGCGAAGCCAGCCTGCAGGCCCAGCTCGGCCCAGCGGGGCAGGTCGAGCGGCACGGTGTCGGGCAGGGCGGCCTTGGGCATGGCCTCGAGCCGCGCGATGATCTTCGGCCCCAACACGAGGGCGCCGCCCGCCAGCCCGGCCACGGCGGCCAGCGCGGCGGCGGCGATGCCGGGCGCGCCGGTTTCGCGCAGGAACTGCGGCACCCTGGCGATGCCATGCCACGCCAGCTTGGCGCCCATGCCGAAGAAGAACACGGCGGGGAAGACGCGGCTGAGGCAGGAATAGGCGATGAAGGACCCGGCGGCGGCGTAGCGATCCTTCTTGAGCATGCAAATGCCGATGATGAGGGACATGGTGAAATCGGTGCGCAGGAAGGCGCCCTTCATGTGGCTGTATTTCATCACGTAGCTGGTGCCCAGCACGATGAGCATGAGCAGCGCGGCGCGAATGCCAAAGGCCCAGACCACGGCGGCCGTGGCCGCGACGATCAGGATCACGTCGAGCAGGGCCAGGAAGAGCATGCCATTGGGCTCGCCCTCGGGCAGCTTGTTCGCGGTGTCGGGGTAGATGTCCTGCCCGAAGATCCAGGCCATGAATCCGCGATAGGCCCGCATGGGATACTCGACGATCGCGGGCGGCGTATCGATCGGGCTGATGTTCTGGCAGAGAATCCCCCGCACGAGCATGGTCCACACGGGCGTGGCGTTGTAGCCCTTGTCGCCGATCATCGCACTGAAGCGCGACGGCACCAGCTTGGTCTTGAACCAGCGGATGTCCGCCATGAACTCCTGCCAGCGCGGGGTGTCGAACATGGCCTTATAGGTCTCGGCCTCCTTAAGCACATCCGACGAATTCACCTTCACCCCGGTGGTCAGGTTGCGAATCTGCGTTTTGTTGAAGGGGTCGCCCGTCTCGGCATCGGCCACCAGCGTGGCGTTGTACATGTGGTAATAGCCCACCTCGGGCGAATACTTGGCGCCGATGTAGTAGTGGTAAAACTCGTAGGCGTTGACGAAAGCGCCATAGCGCCAGTTGCCCCAGTTGAAATAGGTGCCCATGCCGAGATAGGCCAGCCACACGAGCATCACCAGGGTGACGCCCTGATAGAAGGCGTTGAGCCCCTTGGCGGCGGGCGCCGCGCGCCGCACCATGTAGCAGCCCGTGGATATCGCCACCACGACCGTGGCCGCAATGGGCACGGCGTAGTACAGGAAGTTCGTCCACATTGGCCACCAGTAATACCGCGTGAGCACATAACCCGCGATGAACAGCGGGATCTGCAAAGCCAGCGTGAGCCCCAGCAAGACCCCTGCCGCCGTGCCAAGGGACTTCGAGCGGCGCAGCCCCGCGAAGATCATGGCCAGCAGGATGCTGGCCGCCAGGGCGAGGGCAAACCACCAGTGTGTGGGCTTCTCCACCACCGCCACCTGCAGTTGCTCATGCCAGAGCGGGCCACGCGTGTGCAGCAGGGCAAGGATGCTGAGCGCTGTGGCCGGGAGACTGAAGGCCCCGAGCAGACCCGTCAGCATGGCGAGCCAGTCGTTCTTGCGGCTGCTCGCCGCCTGAATGACGATAAGCAGGCCCATCGCCAGCACCATCGCCCCGGTGGCCAGTGGAAGCCACCGGTCCAGCGCATAGAGCGCCACCGCTTCATAAAAGGGCTGCAAGTTGATCGACACCGGCCGCTCCCCGACGGGCGCATGGCGCCCGGCTGCTGTAAACCCAGAGCGCGTAGCCTAGCAATCCCGCGCGAGAAATGTAAAAGCCGGGGCGCGTCGAGGCGGCAATTAGGCGCGGAATCCGACGTTCGCTATACTCCCGCTTTCGCGAAAGGAGTATCCCCATGCCCAAGACCCAATCCATTCCGCCCCGTAGCGCCGTGAAGAAAGAAGACACCTGGGACCTGACCAAGCTCTTCAAGACGGACTCCGCCTGGGAAAAGGCCTATCAGGAGCTTGAGGGCCGCATCGACGGCTTCGAACAATTCCGTGGAAAGCTGGGCGCTTCGGCCAAGAACATCCGCGCCTGCCTCGATTTCGATGCGGAGTTCGACAAGCTGGCCGAGGGCGTGGCCGCCTATGCCAACCTGAAGTTCACCGAGGACGTGGCCAACGCCAAGTACCAGGGCATGTGCGCGCGCTTCACCTACCTCGCCACGCGAGCGGGTGAGGCCGCCAGCTTCATCGCGCCAGAGTTGCAGGCGATCCCCAAGGCGAAGATGGACGCCTATCGCGCCAGCAAGGAGTTGCAGCCTTACGCCTTCACCCTCGAGAAGCTGATGCGCTACAAGAAGCACATTCTCTCGCAGAAGGAGGAGCGACTGCTGGCCATGCAGGGCGAAGTGGCCGAGACGCCTTCGAAGGTATTCGAGCAACTCAACGACGCCGACCTGAAGTTCGGGCACATCACCAACGAGGAAGGCGTGAAGGTGGAGCTGACGCATGGCTCTCTGCGCAGCCTGATGGAATCCCCCAAGCGCGCCGTACGGCAGAAGGCCTTTACCCAGTTCTACGAGCAGTACGAGTCCCACGCCAACACCATGGCGGCCGTGCTTTCCGGCTCGGTGGTGCAGGATGTATATCGCGCGCGGGTACGCAATTATCCCGGCGCGCGACAGGCCGCGCTCTATGGCGACAACGTGCCGGTGGCCGTGTATGACAGCCTGATTGCCGCCGTGCGTGGGAACGCCGAGACGCTCTACCGCTACTATGACATCCGCAAGCGCGCGCTCAAGCTGAAGGAGATTCGCGCCTACGACATGGCCGTGCCGCTGGTGAAGCGCAAGAAGACAACGATCCCTTACGACAAGGCGGTGAAGCTGATCTGCGAGAGCCTGGCGCCGCTGGGAACGGAATACGTGAGGGCGCTCGAGCGTGGCATGACGCGCGACCGCTGGGTGGACCGCTATGAAAACCAGGGCAAACGCAGCGGCGCATTCTCCTATGGGGCCTATGGCGCCGCGCCGTACATTCTCATGAACTACAAGGAGGAGGTGCTGGACAGCGTATTCACCCTGGCGCACGAGGCGGGCCACTCCATGCACACGTGGTACAGCCAGCGGAACCAGCCCTACCAGTACTCGCACTACACGATCTTCGTGGCCGAGGTGGCCTCCACCTTCAATGAGCAACTGCTCGGCAAGCTGATGCGCGAGCGCGCCAAGGACAAGACGGAGAAGGCTTACCTGCTCTGCAAGGAGATTGACGAGATTCGCGGCACCATCATCCGCCAGACCATGTTTGCCGAGTTCGAGAAGGTGACCCACGAACTCGCCGAGGCCGGACAGCCGCTCACCCTTGAAGTGTTACGCGCGGAATACCGCAAGCTCATCGACGCCTACTTCGGACCCGGCGTCGCCATTGACGACGCGCTCGAACTGGAGTGCCTCCGCATCCCCCATTTCTACAGCGCTTTCTACGTGTACAAGTACGCCACCGGTCTTTCCGCCGCCATCGCCCTGTCGCAACAGGTGCTCAACGGTGGCAAGGCCGAACGCGACCGTTACCTCGGCTTCCTCTCCAGCGGCGGTTCCAAGTATCCGCTGGACCTGCTGAGAGATGCGGGTGTGGACTTGGAGAAGCCCGACGCCGTGAACGCGGCGATGGCCCGCTTTGGCGAACTCGTGGAGCAACTCGACGCGGTGGTGTGAGGGGGGTAGCGTACCGCCGCTTGGTCGTTTTCACCAATTACGCTAGACGCTGCGCGGCGGGGCGTGCTACCGTTTGCGCGATGCGGCGCTGCTGCCGCTCGGGCGGATGAATGGGAGCAGCCGATGCGCACGTTGATATTTGGGGCCAAGGGCCAGTTGGGGCGGGAACTGACGCGGGTGTTTTCGGCGGCGGGCGAGACGCGCGGCCTGGACCTGCCGGAGGCGGACATCGCGGATGAGGCCTTGTGCTACTCACTGGCGGAGGAATTCGCGCCTGACCTGGTGGTGAACGCCGCGGCCTTCACCGACGTGGAGGCTGCCGAGGACAAGCTCACGGAGGCGTTCCGCGTGAACGAGACGGGCGCGCGCAACCTGGCCGAGGTGGCCGCGCGCCTGAGGGCGCCCGTGGTGTATTACAGCACGGACTTCATCTTCGACGGCCGCTCCGGCACGCCCTATGCGCCTGATGCTCCCGCAGCGCCGCTGTCCGTTTATGGCAAGTCGAAACTGGCCGGCGAACAAGCCACGCGGCGCGCCAACCCGCAGCACTACATCTTGCGCACGGCCTGGCTTTATGGCCCGGGCGGCAACAACTTCGTGGAGAAGATGATCGCGCTGGCCGCAAAGCACCCCCGCTTGCGCGTGGTCACGGACGAGGTGGGCTCTCCCACCCACACCCTGGACCTCGCCGAGGCTACGCTGGCACTGGCGCGCAGCCGCCGCTTCGGCACCTATCACGCGGCCAACCAGGGCGCGGTGTCGCGCTACGACTTCACCCGGCGCATCTTCGAGATCGCCGAAATTGCCACCCCGGTCGAGCCCTGCCTCGGCGCCGAGTTCCCGGCCAAGGCCCGCCGCCCCGCCTTCGCCCCGCTCGACTGCTCCTCCCTCACCGCCGCATGCGGACACATCATGCGTCCTTGGCAAGACGCCCTCGCCGACTACATGCACCGCCGGCTCAACCCGAATACGTAGAACTTAAACCGTTCGCCCTCCAACGGTTAGACGTTAACCCATTGAAATTAAATGGGTTATGCGGTAGACTCCCCTCTCGGACTTACGAGAGGAGCCTACGAGCAGATGCCACGAATGACGCGCAGCAGGAAGTTTGCCGCCGCATTGGCGGTGTTTTCTCTGGTGGCCCTGAGCGCCCAGGGCAGTTTTGGCCCTTATCTGGGCTATCCCGTTGAAGGGCAGTATTGCTTCGCCGACGGCGTCACCCTGCACTACACGGACCAAGGGCATGGGGAGCCGGTCATCCTGCTGCATGGCTTCGCGATGAACACGGACATCACCTGGCGGGACCCGGGGGTGCTGGATTATCTGGCGGCGAACCACCGGGTGATCGGCATGGACATGCGCGGGCATGGCCGCAGCGCGAAGCCGTATTCGGCGGGAGCCTATGGCGAGCAGATGGCGGAGGACGTGCGGCGGCTGATGGACTGCCTCGGGATCGACCGGGCGCATATCGTGGGCAATTCCATGGGGGCGCTGGTGGCCATCAAGTTCGCCGCGCTGCACCCCGGCCGCACGCGCTCGCTCACGGCCTGCGGCTTTGGCTGGGCCAGGTACAGCGAAGACCGGCGCGAGGTGGTGGAGTCGCTGGCGGCCTCGATTGAATCGGGCGATGGCTATGGCCCGCTGATTCGCTATCTGCGCCCGCCGGACGACCCGATGGGCTGGATGGAGCTTTCGGCGGTGAACACGCTGGTGTCCTACATCAATGACGAGCAGGCGCTGCTGCCGATGACGCGGCAGATTAAAGACCTCGAGGTGAGCGAGGCCGATCTGCGGGGCATGGCTTTTCCGGTGTTGAGCGTCATTGCGGCGAGCGATCCGCTGCTGCCCGACGTGGAGGCGATGGCGGCGGTGGTGCCGGACCACCGCATGGTGGTGGTGCAGGACTATGATCACTTCACCCTCACCTCGGCAGCGGCCTGCCGCGAGGCCATCAAGGCATTCATTGCCGGCGCTTCTGGCGCTGTGGAAGCCCAGCCCCCAATGTCGTAAACTGCCTTGCTTCGCGGCGGGGCTGCCGTGAACAGGGAGGGAACGCGCATGCGCAAGCGGCTTACGCTCATTGGCGCCTTGTTGTTGCTCATCATCGCGGTGCCGCTGGGCGCGCTCTACTGGTTCTACGAGTCGAACTTTGGCCGCGTAGAGGGAACCTATTTCGATTCCGACGGCGTGCGGATTCACTATACCGACGTGGGCGAGGGCGAGCCGGTGGTGCTGGTGCATGGCTTCGCATTCAACGCGGACCTGAACTGGCGGTCGCCCGGCGTGATTGACGCGCTGAAACAGGAGTACCGGGTGATCGCCATCGACAACCGGGGCCACGGCCTGAGCGACAAGCCACGCGACGTGGCAGCCTATGGCGAGCGGATGCCGGGCGATATCGTGCGGCTGCTCGACCACCTGAAGATCGAGCGCGCCCACGTGGTGGGCTATTCGATGGGCGGCTTCATCACCCTCAAGCTGACGACCATGCACCCGGAACGCCTGTTGAGCGCGGCGCCCTGCGGCATGGGCTGGGGCCAGGTGGACGCCGAGACGGCCGACCTGATTGACCGCATCGCGACTTCGCTGGAGCAGGGCAAGGGCTTTGCTCCGCTGCTGGAAAGGCTCAACATTGAGAACAGCCGGGGCGGTCTGCTTGGGCGGCTGTTCAACCGCATGCTCACTTCCATCAACGACACGCAGGCGCTGGCCAAGGTGATGCGCGCCATGCCGGGCCTTTCGGTGACGGAAGGGCAGCTGCGTGCGAACCAGGTGCCCACGCTTTCGGTGGTGGGCAGCGCGGACCCGCTGGCGGAAAACGCCGGCCCGCTGCACGAGGTGATGGCGAATCACGAGCTGGTCTATTTGGAGGGCGCCGACCACGTGACCGCGCTCCGGCACGAGGACTTTTTGCCCGCGCTCAAAAAGCATCTCAAGGCGCACCCGGAGGGTTCGTGGCGTTTTGCGCCACCGGCCCCGGAACCCGCGGAAGAAACCACAACCCCGGAAACGCCGGTCGAAGAAGAACCCGCCGGGGCGGATGCCCTGCCGGACGCCGCATAACCTGCCGGAGTTAAAAACATGCTGCGCACCTGGACTCGCCGAATCGCTTGGTTGACCGCCTTCACCCTGGCGGCGCTCTTCGTGGCTGCCGGTTGGTTTGCCTATCAACTGACCGCGCGCGTGGACGGGCATTACTTTGACGCAAACGGGTTCCAGATTCACTACACCGATGAGGGCTCGGGTGAGGCAGTCATCCTCGTGCATGGGCTGGGCGCCAATGCCGACCTGAACTGGCGGCGGGCGGGCGTCACCGGGATGCTGGCGAAGGAGTTCCGCGTGGTGGCGCTGGACATACGCGGGCATGGCCTGAGTCAGAAGAGTCACGACCCCGAAGACTATGGCGATGAGATGGCCGAGGACATCGTGCGGCTGATGGACCATCTCGATATTCCACGGGCGCACGTGGCCGGTTACTCGCTGGGCGGTTTCCTTGCGCTCAAGTGTGTGGCCAAACATCCCGGGCGCATTATCAGCGCCGCCTATTGCGCCTCTGGCTGGAAAGACCCGACTGGACCGGAGGACATCCTCTCGCCCTATCGCCGCCCCGAAACGCAGCAAACGCGCGTGCACGGCGGCATCGAGTACCAGCTGGTCCATGCCGACGGCGGCCGCTTCACCGAAGGTCCCATCGACTGGATCAAGGACGCGATCGGCGACAGCCTGGTGGACCGTCAGTCCATTCGCGCGATGAAGAAGGGCTTCCGGGAACTGATCGTGTCCCAAGAGGAATTGGCGGCCATTCGCACGCCGGGGATTTGCTTCATCGGCACCAACGACGGACTCAAGCCCTACGCCGACGACATGCACCGGGTGCAGCCCGCCATCAAGCTGGTGGTGCTGGACGGGGCGAACCACATCACCACCGCAGTCCGCGCGGATTTTCAGCAGGGCCTGAAGGAGTTCTTCAAGGCGCACGCGGGTGCCCCAGCGCAACAGGCCGCCTGCGCCACGCCCGTCAACCGGGCGGCCGCCCTCGCAGCCACGGCCGGGAACTAAGGGAGTGCCCGCCATGCGGCTCCAGCTTAACACCGCTCCATTCAAGACTGTGCCGCCCGCGATTGGTGAGGATGGCGTGTATCGACCAGTGAGCTTTTGGCAGACGACGGTGGACATCACGCCGGGAGCGCCGCTATCCGAAAACCTCTCCTGTGATGTGGCCATCATTGGCGGTGGTTACACGGGGCTCTCGGTGGCGCGCCACCTGAAACAGCTGGACCCCGCGCTCGACGTGGTTTTGCTTGAGCACAGCGTGGTGGGTCACGGCGCCAGCGGCCGCAACGGCGGCTTCGCCATGCCGCTGCTGGGCTGGGATCTCTATGAGACCGCCCGGGCCCTCGGCGAAGCCGAGGCCAAACGCGCTTATGACCTCATGTATCGCGCGGTGGAGTATGTGAAGCGCACGGTGGTGGAGGAAGGGATCGATTGCGACCTGGAGGCGACGGGCTACGTGCTGGTGAATCCCTGCGCGGCGCGAGAGCGGCGGGCACGACACGAGCTGGCAGTGGCGCATGACATGGGGTATGAGCACCGCTGGCTGGACCGGGAAGAACTGGGCGAGTACATCAAGGGGACCGGTTATCGGAGCGGGGTCTTTGATCCGCATCCCTGCATTGTGAACCCCGCGAAGCTGGCGCGCGGCCTGAAGAGCGCGGCGGAGCGGCTTGGCGTGCGCATCTATGAGCGCACGCCCGTGCTGGAGTTCAACGAAGGCATGTCGGCGGTGATTCGCACGCCGGGTGGTGAAGTGCGCGCGCGCCAAGTGGCGCTCTGCCTGAACGGCTTCGGCGGCGCGATGGGCTTCATGAAGTCGCAGATTCTCCCGGTGCACACCTATATCGTGCTGACCGAGCCCCTGTCTCAGGCACAGCTGGAATCGATTGGTATGGCGAAGCACCGCGCAAGCATCGAGACGGCGCGGAATCTCATCCATTATTTCCGGCTGACGGCGGACAACCGCATTGCCTTCGGGGGGGAAGACGCCGAGCTGTATCCGGGTGGAGGCTACCGCACCAGCGATCCGCGCATCGAGGAGGCCCTGCGCCGCCGCTTCCGGCACTACTTCCCGCCGCTCAAAGACGTGGAGTTCACCCATGCCTGGGGCGGTGTGCTGGGGGTGACGCTGGACATGTTCCCCACCTTTGGCCAGGGCGGCGAACACCGCAATGTCTTCCATGCCTGCGGCTACTCCGGGCATGGGGTCAGTTTGAGCAACTACTCCGGCAGCATCATGGCCCCGGTGATGCTCCGCGCGGCGGGACGCAAGGACATCGCCCCGCCGGATGACATGCCCTTCTTCTGGCAGCGCAAACCCATTGCCTTGCCTCCGGACCCGCTCCGTTACTGGGGCTTGCGCGCATACCGGCAGGCCCTGCGCGCCCACGACGCCCTGACGGGGGCATAGCGGGAACTACACTACGCACTGTCTTGCGCTTACGGATTAAGGCGTCCCGGTAGCGCGGGCGGACTTGTCATCGCACACCACGCAGAGCGATTGCTCCTGCTGAGGGTTGCGCCCTTCCTCGTTGTACTCGCGCAGGATGAGCTGCTGTGACAGGCTCTCCGGGTAGGTGGCGTAGCGTTCGAAGCGCTGCGCCACTATGGGGCCGCGCTTGAGCTCGCAATACTCCTCACCCAGCCGACGCAGCACGTTCCGCTTGCGCCGCCCCATGA